>QXXE01000026.1 GCA_009911355.1 Clostridiaceae bacterium
GATTTGTTTGCCACATACTTACATTCTCTGCTCTTTTGCGCTGTTTGTCTACCCTTTTCTACTCTTGATTCGCATTAGATATCCCCCGGCACAGGCCGGGGAGAAACAAAGAGAAGAACAGGAGGACACACTATGGCAAATCCAGAATACGTGCTGGAAATGCAGGGCATCGTCAAGGTCTTTCCCGGTGTACGGGCGCTCGACGGCGTAAACCTCAAGGTACGCGCCGGAAAAGTGCATGTCATTTGCGGCGAGAACGGCGCAGGCAAGTCCACGCTGATGAAAACCATCAACGGTACTTACGTCGCCGACGAGGGCAAGATGTTCTATAAGGGCGCGGAAATCGGTAAGCATACGGTGCAGGATACGATCAAAATGGGCATTGCGATGATCTATCAGGAACTGAACCCGGTACTGGATATGAGCATCGCGGAGAATATCTATCTGGGGCGCGAGCCGATGAAGGGGATGTTTGTTGATTACGGCAAGCTGTTTTCGGATACGCAATCCCTGCTCGACCGGCTCGACATCCCGTACAATGCGCATCAAAAGATGAAAGAACTGTCGATCGCAGGCCATCAGCTGATAGAGATTGCCAAAGCAATTTCCATGAACGCTTCGGTTATCATCATGGATGAACCTTCGTCAGCGATTGGCGATGAAGAGATCGAAGTGCTGTTCAAGCAGATCTTTGCATTGCGGGAACAGGGCGTTGCGATCCTGTATATCACCCATAAGATGGATGAAATTTTCCGTATTGCTGATGAGATCACGATCATCCGTGACGGGAAATGGATCGAATCCGGTCCGGCCAGCGATTACGACCCCAATAAACTGGTTGCACGGATGGTCGGCCGCGAGATCACCAATGTTTTCCCGAAGGATCTGGAAGTGCCGATTGGGGACGTGGTGCTTGAGGTCAAAAACCTTACCCAGTCGAAAGAGGATGGCGGCCGCTTTGAGGATATCAGTTTTCAGCTGCGTCAGGGTGAGATTTTAGGCTTTGCCGGGCTGGTCGGCGCCGGGCGCAGCGAGGTCATGCGCGCGATTTTTGGCCTTGACCCGATCACCTCCGGCGAAATTTACATCAATGGGCAAAAGGTCAACATCCGCAGCACGGGCGACGCGATCAAAGCAGGCATTGCAATGGTCAACGAGGACCGCAAGGGCTACGGGCTTGTCCTTGAGCGGGATATCCACGAAAATATCTCTCTGGTCAACCTGAATAAATTCATCAAGGGCGGTTTTGTAGATGACAAGGCGATCGAAGAAGAAGCCGCGAAATATGTTGATATGCTGCAAATCAAAATCGCCAACACCGGTGTGAAGGCGGGCACACTTTCTGGCGGCAACCAGCAGAAGGTTGTCCTTGCAAAATGGCTGATGGGCAATGTCAAAGTCATGATCCTTGACGAGCCGACACGCGGCATTGACGTTGGCGCAAAGAGCGAGATCCACCGGCTGATGTGCTCCTTCGCCAAGCAGGGCATGGCGGTGATTATGATCTCGTCCGAACTGCCTGAAGTGCTCGGCATGAGCGACCGTGTGGTCGTGATGCAGGAAGGGCGTATCAACGGCATCCTTGACCGTGCGGAAGCGACACAGGAAAGCATTATGACACTTGCTACAAAGGGGAGAGGTTAAAATGGAAAAGAAAAAATTTAATTTCGGTACATTTTACGGCAAATATGGCACTTTCATGCTGCTCGTTATTATCTTTCTGGCGGCAGCGCTGTTCGTCCCCGGCTTTGCGGGGCGTGAAAACCTGACCAACATCCTGCGGCAGATTGCAGTCGTGGTAATCCTTGCGTTTGGTGTTGAATTCGTTATCATCCTCGGGCATATCAATGTTGCGTTGGGGTCCGAAATCGCACTGATTGGCTGTATCTCCGCAATGGTCATGGTGAAGGTGCAGGAAGCGGCCGGTGCTGGCGTTGCAGTGGCCTGCTCCATCCTGGTTGCGCTGCTGGTCGGCATTTTAATCGGCGGGATCAACGGTTTTGTCATTACGAGATTCAACATCCCGGCATTTATTATGACCCTTGGCGTAACCGAAAGCGCGCGCGGCTTCGCGTTGCTGCTGACAGGCGGCAAGCCGGTTTCCGGCATGGCTACCGCCTATAACCTGCTGGGCCAGGGCTACCTGTTCGGCATTATCCCCCTCTCAGTTATCATCATGTTCCTTGTTTTTGCAGTCTGCTGGATCCTGCTGAATAAGTGCCGCTTTGGGCGTCACCTCTTTGCGGTTGGCGGCAACATCAACGCGGCGCAGGCGTCCGGCATCGACACCACAAAGGTCGTCCGCCTTGCGTTCATCATTGACGGCATCTGCGCGGCGATCGCAGGCGTCCTGTTCATGTCCCGTATGGGCAGCGGCCAGCCGTCCTCCGGCCTTACTTATGAGTTCAAGGCAATCACAGCGTGCGTGGTCGGCGGCACTTCCCTCTCCGGCGGCTCCGGTACGCTGGTAGGCACCCTGATCGGCGCGGTGATTGTCGGCATTATCGAGAACGCCCAGAACCTGCTCGGCATCAACGCTTACTGGCAGCAGGTGGTGCGCGGCCTGATCATCCTGTTCGCGGTTATCATTGACGTAGTAACCAAGCGTGCGGCTTCCAAGGCAAAGTAAGAATGCACAGCGCTTCCGGCGCTTGCAGATAAAATTCCCGGCAGCGCCCGGACCGCTGCCATTGAAACGAAAACGGAGGAAAAATTTATGAACTTCAAAAGATTATTTGCCATGACCCTTGCCGGTACGGCCCTGTGCGCTTCCCTGACCGGCTGTGTAAGCACAGAAACCCCGGGCAGCGGTTCTGGGGACAGCGACAGCAGCGGAAGCGCGGACGGCAGCTATACCATCGGCTACTGCAACGGCGCGGACTCCGACGTATTCATGGTTGCCCGTAAGGACGCGTTTATCGCGGCGATCGACGGCACTGGCATTGACGCGCAGTTCTCCGACGCGAACCAGGACTCGGCAAAGCAGCTGAGCGACGCGGACACCTTTATCGCCCGCAAGGTCGACTGCCTGATGCTTGTGCCGAACGATTCCGAAGCAATCGTACCGGCGGTAGAAGCGGCAAACTCCGCAAACATCCCGGTGATCTGCCTCGGCATTAAGGCCGCTTCCGGCAACAGCATTTTCGTCGGTTCGGAGAACTATGATGCAGGCCATATGCAGGGCGAGTACATGGCGGCAAACCTTCCGGATGGCGCAAAGGTGCTGTACCTTGCAGGCACTTCCGGCATGGATCACTCTACTGCACGCCGTCAGGGCTTCCTTGACGCGCTGGAGGAAGCCGGCCGCAGCGATATTGAAATCCTTGCCGACCTGGACGGCAATTACGAAATGGCAAAGGCCATGCAGATTACCGAGGACTGGATTCAGAAGTTCCCTGAATTTGACGCGATTGTCGCAGCGAATGACCAGATGGCGCTCGGTGCGGTTGGCGCGCTCAAGGGTGCAAACCGTTTGGAAGGCGTAGCGGTTTCTGGCGTAGACGGCCTTGACGAAGCATATCAGGCGATTGCCAACGGCGAAATGGTACAGACCATCCTTCAGGATGCACCCGGGCAGGCCGGCATGGCGTATGAAGTGGTGCAGAAGCTCCAGAACGGTGAGGAGACCGACAGCGAGTACCTTGTCCCCTTCGTATCCGTGACCGCCGAGAACCTTTCGGATTACTACGCAGGCTAAACAGCCTCCTTATCTTCTCATTCTCTTCTCTATGGATATGCCCGCGCGGTTTCTATGTAAACCCTCCGCGGGTAGCCATCCAGGACAGCGCATACCATTCGCTATAACATTATAAAAAGGAGTAAATATTATGTCTGAACTGAAAATTGGTCTGGTAGGGACCGGCGCGATCGGCCGTACCCATATCGAACGCATCAACAACCAGCTGTCCGGCGCAAAGGTCATTGCATGCGCGGATGCAAATGTGGATTTCTGCAAGTCGGTTGCCGACAAGTATGGCATCAAGGCGTTTGCCACCGGCGAGGAGATGATTGCGGATCCCGAGGTTGAAGCCGTTATCGTTACCACCCTTGATCCGTTCCATGAGCAGTATGTCATGGCTGCGATCAAGGCTGGCAAGTATGTATTCTGCGAAAAGCCCCTCGCGCCGGAAGCGGATGCCTGCCGCCGCATCGTCGACGCGGAAATGGCGGGCGGAAAGCAGCTCGTCCAGGTCGGCTTTATGCGCCGCTACGATCCGGGCTACCGCCAGCTGAAGGAAGCCGTGCAGAGCCGTGCCTACGGCGAGCCGCTGCTGCTGCACTGTGCGCACCGCAACCCGAGCGTCGACAAAAACTACGATACCCCGATGGCGGTCGAGAACTCCATGATCCATGAAATCGACGTCCTGCGCTGGCTGCTTGGCGAGGACTACGCAACCGCTGAAGTGCGCTTTGCGAAGGATACCCGACGTACCCATGCCAAGCTCCGCGACCCGCAGATCATGATCCTGACTACCAAGTCCGGCGTGCGCATCGATGTAGAGGCGTTTGTCAACAATGGCAATAACTATGAGATCAAGTGCGAGGTTGTCTGCGAGGATGCGGTACTCAACCTGCCTGAGCCGTCCAACATTCAGGTCACCGCGAACGCAAACAAAGGCATTGCGATCCATAAGGATTGGTCGACCCGCTTTGTCGAAGCCTACAATACCGAGTTCCAGGAATGGATCAATGCCACGAAGGCAGGCCGTGTAGACGGCCCCTCCGCATGGGACGGCTACGTTGGGCAGGTGACTGCAAAGGCCGCTTCCAAGGCACGTGATACGCAAACCATCGTTGAGATCAGCTGTGAGGAAATGCCCGGTTTCTACAGGAAATAATCTCGCTTACTTACTTCTTCTCATCTCACTGCGGGGGCGCCGCTGGAACGCCCCCGCACAGGGCGGGGAGCAGAATCCGCTTTAGACAACATCATTCTTCTCTACTTTTATTCACCTGGTTGTGGGAGCGCCGTTTAGAGCGCTCCCACAGAATTGTAAAAAACAAAGTTTACTGCCGTGAAAGCGCCAGACACATAGTTGCAGAGCCGATGAAGTACAGGTAATTGTATACATCGGCTCTGTTTTTTATGTTTATGGTGCAAGTGCATTACAATTTGCAAACCGCATAAACCAACGCCTGAAGTTATGAAAGATTAAAAATTTCGGTTCTCCCCCCTCGTTTTTCGGCTTAGTAGTGGGGGGCCTGCCAGCCCACTGCTCTTTGAAAATTTCAGATCCGATGCTTTGGATACGTTCCTGACGTGCCCCGAAAAGGGCAAGCGACATTGGAGGATGCGCGAAGACCACCTGTAGAAACGCGCGGAGTGAACTCGAAGCCACTTATTTTCTGTTTTTGTTCGAATGCTTCACCCGCGCCCCCTTCTATCGAATGACGGCCAACCTATTATATAAGGTGTAAGCGGGCCCATCCGTCCAGAAAACCAGCTGTGGCAGCTGGTCTCGCAATGACAGCGTCAGGGATCATGATACTCCCGTCCAGTCCCGTAATCAGGAGGGCGGCCGACAGTGATCCTGCCGGGGGTGAGATTCCCGTGAAGCGGTGAAGCCAGCCGCTGTCCAAAGAGGTCGCCCGGTGTGCTTGGGGGAGTAGTGTCGAATACAAGTGCAGGAACAATCAAAAGAGAAATCTTGATAACAGATGCCACGGGGACCGCTCCTGCGGGGAACTGCGGAAAGGGGTCCCTGTGTATGTGTTATCAAGAAAAACGCCCGTCAGAATCGTAGGATATTGTCGGGCGCTGACTGGTAACCAATTAAATGGAAGCGCTATCAGCCCAGTTGTTCGGAAATCCCATTGCTTCTGCTACTGTGCTGACAGAAATGGTCGTAAGCTCTTTGGAAAGCACGTCCAACAGTTTTTTCAGGGAAAAGTAGAACTTCTTAAATGGGGATTTCGTGAGCATGGTTTTGAAAATGATTACGATTGCAAACAGGTCATTTTTCCCATTCAGCGGATTATTGTTCCCACTGAAAGGAATATTCAGCTGCCGATGGAGCGGTAACGTACAGATATTATTCGGCATCATATTACGTTGAAGCGCTTTCAGACTGTAAAACCGTTCATCGTGCGCGCAGGCATTGCGATAGATCGTCAAGACACGCAGAAAACTGTTCATTTCGTTCGGTTTCAGCTGGAACTTGCGTCCGACGTCATTTTGATCCTTTTGCTTCATATAGGAGTAAAAGATGCTGACCGTTCCCAATGTCAGGGTATTTACAAGTACCCACAATGGAATATGCCCATACTCCAACATGTGATGGGAGATCATGGGATTATTCTTAGAAAGCTGCCTTGCAATTTCATGCTGGAGATTAGAGATCAAATCCGAGACATCACCAGCCTTCTGCGCAGGCGTTTTCCGTTCCCACGGCTTGACACTGGTGTCAAAGCTCGCCAGCCGCAAATAACCATCGGAACCATATTTCTGGGAAAAATCATGGGCAAGAACGCTTTTGATGTTGTTTTCAATTTCCAAAATGTACCTCATAAAAAGATTGCGCAGTTCACGGTCAAATATGTACAAGGCGTATACCTCCTCGAACCGGGTACCCTCCTTGTAAGTTTCGTCGGTGCCACTTTGTTTCAGGAAAAGGGGCTTATAGCCATTGATAAGGTTATAATAGTTCTCCAATTCAATGATTTTTTTAGCACGGCTGCCGTTGGATATGGCCATCCCTTTTGCGCGTAACTTTTTTAATTGCGCATTTGTTGTGGTAAAAACCTTGCCCATTGCTGCTTTCCCCATTAAAAAACCCCGGGCCCGTAGGACACCGGAGTATGATCAGCTATATCATATGCAAGATGAACACTTGCTATGATTAGTATAAATGAAAATTTCTGCGATGTCAAGTATGGGATAATATTTTGTCTGAAACAGATTTTGGAGAGGTGATCGTATGAATAAAACAGAGGAAAAGGACATCCGCGACCGAATGGAGATCACGGTAAAGGGCCACAAAGTCACGCTGCACTTTGCGGACGAACCAAACCCGGATGTCGCGGTACAGGTCAAGCAGGTACTGCCGAGTACCTGTCTGCTGGCATCCAAGCAGTAGCGTAAAAAAGTTCAGATACTTCTGATTTTCAGTAGCTACTTGGACTGTAATGTGAGATAATAGGTTTGGCAAAGAGACGGTGAACCTTGACAACTGAATATGGTTTGGATGTCTGCCCTCACATTATGAAATCCGCAGAAAATTCAATGGGAGGACAGATAAAATGGCTGAAAGAGTTCAATGTTTATACCGCGTATCCACGACCAAGCAGGTCGATCACGACGAACAGGACCGCGCAGACATTCCGGTGCAGGGTAAAAGCCTGCTCCCCGCCGAGATTCTCAATGAAATGGCAGAGGAAATCCGTGAGAAACTGATGGCGACCAGCAGACGTATTACCGAGCTGAATGAGGAACTTGCAGACGGCAATGCCCGCATGGAGGACTTGCGTGCAGAGTACCAGCACATCGTATCGTGGTCAGAAATCTTCGATAAAAGCGACCGTGCAACGCAGAAAATGATTTGTGCGTACATCATTAAGCGGGTGACCGTCCGCCGTGACTACCAGCTGGATATCGAATTTAATATCAACGTCCAGCAGTTCCTGCACGGCATCGACAGCTTGGAGCAGCAGTGCAAAAAGAGGAATCCCTTGAAAGCCAGAAACGCATAAATCCAAACGGAGCAATGCTATCACGATTCCAACTTTTGAATTGTTTCTGCCAATTTTTTATGTGAGTGGCCGCCTATGATGCCCAAAAGTCCAACCGGACATTTGGGGGTGCTTACCCGATGATTCGGGAGAGCGTTTGACAGGCAGTCAAGAGGTCATGGGTTCGATCCCCACCGTCTCCACCATGTAGGGACGGAGATTTTGATACAACGAGTATCAAGATTTTCGTCCCTACTTCTTTGCAAAAACCGCTGTTTTCGGCGTAATTTTGAACATTTCAAAAGAATACACTCCCGCAGGCAGGCGTTTTGCCCAGCCAGCGGGAGTATTTTTTTGCTTTTCCTTGGCCCTTTGGCTTTTGTATGTGTTGAAATTTTGAAAAAGGTGTTAAACTTTTGGGCCTGGAGTGGCAAAAGTCAAGATTTCCGTTAAATCTTTGGGTAGGTGTTGAAATATCATTTATCTCAGTCCAAGTGAAAATAAGTCTGCGTTCACAGATTTTTTCTTGCTATTTTATATTGGAGCAGTTATAATGAATGGTAGAATACAGACCTGCGGAGGGATAGGATGACTATCGTTTACGATAAGCTGTGGCACCGTTTAGCTGAAAAGGGTTTAAGAAAAAAGGATCTTCGTGAAGCTGCTGGGATTAGCCGAGCCTCTATAGCTAAACTTGGAAAAAATGAGATTGTAACGACTGAGGTGCTTGCAAAGATTTGTACGGCCCTTTCCTGCGATATTTCCGAAATTGCCGAAGTTTCTGACACATCGGCAGCGGACTGTACACCCATTCATATGGATGCACACCAGCGGTTTAGGGTTAATTCGTTTTTTGCGGGAATTGGTGGATTTGATATCGCCTTTGAGCAGCATGGCTTTGAGACAGCCTATTTATGCGAAATCAATCAATTCTGCAATGAAGTCCTTACATCCCACTGGCCAAACGTGCCAAGGGCAACAGACATTTGCCAAGTAGCTGCCAATGATATACCAAACGCTGAAGTGTGGTGCGGCGGATTCCCCTGTCAAGATATATCGGTAGCCAGAGGCGCTGCCACACGGCTTGGGTTGGGTGGTAGCCGCTCCGGATTGTTTTTCCAGTATGCAAATTTAATAGAAGCTAAGTCCCCGGAGGTTGTTATTATTGAAAATGTTGAGGGCCTCTTCAACTCAAACGGTGGCCGTGACTTTGGCGTGATTTTACAACGGATGACTTCTATGGGATATGCAGTGGCATGGAGGCTTTTAAATAGCCGCTACTTTGGTGTTCCTCAATCCCGTCCCCGTGTCTATTTGTGCTGCTGGAAAAACTCACCACAGAAAGCACAGCGTGTTATGTTTGATTCAGTGGGGGCGCATATCCCCTCGAACGAGAGAAAGGATTTTTTGACAGAGGCCAGTAAAGAAAATGAATATCCCAAGGTTCCGAAAGTAGCATATTGCCTTGCCGCGACATCCGGTAGACACACTGGCACTGACTGGAGTAGGACGTATGTTGTATGTGCAGATGGTGTACGACGTTTAACTCCAAAAGAATATGAACGCCTCCAGGGTTTTCCCGACTACTGGACATTGCCTGCTCGATATGCTGTTGATAGCGAGGATACCGACACTTTACGGTATACTGCTATCGGAAATGCAGTATCTGTCCCGGTTGTAGAGTGGATTGCGCAGAGAGTCCATACCGAACTTCTGACTGACCGTCCGCTTTTTAGCCGAGATGACTTACAATCCTATGTTCCTGAGTTTTCTAAAACAGCATGGTCACCGCTTCATCTATCGGAAATCGACTTCTCTGACGAATCGAGCAGCTACAAGTGGCCTAAAGCGGGGCTTGCTTGGGATGATACATTTATTGGTAGTGCTGTGAGTCCCACTCCGGCGGAACCTATCCCCTCCAGCCTGCTGGATATTGTGGAGCGGGAGCGGGTTGGAGACCGCTACTATCTAACATCAAACGCTGCAGAAGGAATCCTCCGCCGAGTTGACAATCAAGGTCGGAAACTCTTTCCTCCTTTGCGAAAAGCGTTGGAAGCTGAAAAATCAAAGAAAGTGGCTGGAGGGATATGAGTAAATGACATTTGCTACATTACGGCTCGGTAAGACAAGTGTTGAAGACATTAGGCTGATTGATGCACAAGAGAGCGGCATCTTGACTGCTCCAATGACTATTTCAGTTGTTTGCACCCAAGTTCCGGCGGACCTTTTACCTGGGACCTATACATTTCTGTGGCTGGGTTCTGATAACAGCAAAGGTATGCCTACAACGTGGAAACAAGGCTTTAAGGCCCTTGGTGTGGTCAGGAGCATAGACCGCGGAGAAAAATACAATGATGAAAGTACCACGGTCGTTGATATTTCTTACATCTTTCCAGATGCGGTGAGCCGCACTGACATTTTGAGAGATGCTCCTACAGCATATTATTGGTGTTCTACGCTGCCTGTGATCGGCCTTGATGACCACTCAAACCAGACCATTCGGATGATCACGCAGGATTCGGAGCGTTCAGAGCTAAAAGCCTTTTTCTTTGTCCTCCGCGCAGTATGTCCTGACTTCCGCCAAGATTCCGTAACTGCCTACCCAGAATTAGAGCCTTTATTTGATTACACAGTTCCCAACCCGCGCGGATTTTATGGCGAAGAAACAGCCGCACATGAGTATACTCGTGAAGAACTGATGGCAATGGATAATAAAGAGTTCATTTTTACCAGCCTCGACATGATGTCGCGCCATCGGCTTTTCAATGGCTACACTTTGCCAGCTCTTGAAAGCCGGGAGCAGTGTTCTCTGTTATTCAGGCACAATAATTTACACGGCATCCTTTATAAGCGTCCCGCAGGAACAACGGATGAAGAGTTTAGAGCGGGGATGCACGATGAATCTGGCCGTCCACGCTACTATGCGGACACATACAGTATTGGTGAAGATGAATACTATGTTTCCTCTCAGTGGCGTCCGGACCGAGAGGATGCCAGAGGAGCTTTCCTCGACTGGCTGTTCGAGTTGCTTCTGACGATCCGTTTTGAAACGGGCCTTCCAACCTCTTTCGAGAGGAACAGGATTGTATTCGGCGCTCCAGGTACAGGTAAGAGCCACCGACTGAACGAGGATAAGGATTCTCTGCTGGTTGATACCAACGGCACCTATGAGCGGGTCACGTTTCATCCAGAGTATACCTATTCGCAGTTTGTCGGTAGCTACAAACCAGTGACCGGGCCGACTGGGGAAATTCGTTATGACTTTGTGCCGGGGCCTTTTATGCGCATACTGGTAGCAGCATTAAAAAGCGGACGCACCGAATCACCCCAGCCCCACCTTCTGCTCATCGAAGAAATCAATCGTGCAAAAGTGGCTGCAGTGTTCGGCGAGGTATTCCAGCTCTTGGATCGCTCCGACTCAGGGGCAAGTGAGTATGAAATCCACGCCACGGAGGATATCAGAAAATATCTGATTTCCGAACTTGGCAAATCCCCGGACAGCCTCCGCATCCCAGACAATATGTTCATTTGGGCAACAATGAATAGCGCGGATCAAGGCGTTTACCCAATGGACACCGCTTTCAAGCGGCGTTGGAGCTTTGAGTACATTGGCATTGATGAGAACGATGCAGAGGTCGGCGGTATCGTTACTTTGGGGCATGGCGACCACGCCCGTGACATCAACTGGAACCAGCTCCGAAAGGCCCTCAATGACACACTGGCTGTGACATATAATATTAATGAGGACAAACTGCTCGGCCCCTATTTCCTGTCGAAACAGGTCTTTGCCTATGGAGACGATCAGCGGATGGCCTCCCCGGAAAAGTTTATTGCTGCCTTTAAGAGCAAGGTCATCATGTATCTTTATGAGGATGCTGCAAAATCGGTCAAGCGCCGTCTGTTTGAGGGGTGCGATGCAAGCAAATATTCCTCTGTGTGTTCCGCTTTTGATGAGACGGGGATTGAAATATTCGGATCGGATTTTCTTGCCAAGTACAATGATTTCGAGAGGTGACTGCTATGGGATTCATCTCTCGGTATGTGCGTGAGCAGAAACGCTATACCAAAAACGAAATCAAATCCATTTTCGGCTTTAGCGAGTCTGAGGTTGAATCCTTCATCCGGCGGCTCAAATCATTCGGCATTATGAAAGCTGTGAAAAACACTGCGGGACAGAGGGACCTTTCAGATTTGTCGGATGCCGATATTGAGATATCCGATGATGCTGGTGAGAGCAGTGAGTGTTTCTACATTTTTACCTATGTGGGTGTACTGACGGTTGGCGACAGGGTTGTCGAGTGTTTTCCCAAGTACATAACTCTGAGCGATGCTCCCGATACCGAGATGAAACAGGTAATTCGCGTTTTACGGAGATACGGCAGTAAAGAGCAAATTGTCAACCTCTACAACGGAGACGGCCAGAGCAGCAGTTTTAATATTCTCGCAGTCATGCTGTTTCTTCTGGAGGACTACCATCAATATGGTGCATATATCAATTCCGAGGATATTGTTGAAGTCAATGGCGAGGGGCCTATTCTTTGGGGGCAGACCATTGACAACGGGTTTGCATTAATCAGCAACAATCGCCCGTACTACGTTGACATCTACACGCACCGCTCCATTGATGACGAGCAGGACTTTTTCCATCGACTGCACAGGTGCATTGTTTCCGAAAGCTCCCGCCAGCTTCGAGACGCAGGGCTGATAGACCTCTTTGATTTGGTGGAGGCAGATGTTTCCGATGAGACTCTGGACGATTTCGGTGACAGAGAATACATTCTTTATCGGCTTCAGTCTGAATTGGGGGTTCAGTTCAATACACACAAACAGACGATTCTCAAAACACTCTATGCCTTCATCTCATACCATCGTACCCTTATCGAGTCCGAAGGTATCAGTATGTATGGGACGAACAGTTTCAATCTGGTGTGGGAGGATGTCTGTGCGGAGGTGTTCAACAACAAACTCAAAACGCAGCTCCGCCACCTTCCACTTCCAGACGGACTGGCCCCAGGCTATAATCCCAAGACTCTTCTTATCGATATCATTGAGAAACCGCAGTGGCAAGGCTGGAACGCTGATGGCACAGCGTTTGTGAAAGCGGCTGCAGAGACGCTTACTCCAGACCTTATCAACATCTATGAGGAAGATGGCACCTATACATTCGTAATTTTTGATGCCAAGTATTATTGCATCCAGCTCGAAAGCGGCAAGCCGTTAAGAGGACAGCCTGGTGTTGGGGATGTGACAAAGCAGTATCTTTATCAGTTGGCCTACCGGGATTTTATTAGTCAGAACCATATCCAAGACGTAAAGAATTGTTTTCTGATACCAACCGAGCAAGCCAATGTGGTCAAACTGGGTGCTGTCTCGCTCTCCATGCTACACAATCTGGAACTAACCGATATTCAAATTCGCTTGCTTCCAGCGGTAAAAATGTATGATCTATACTTGAGTCGAAAGCCTTTAGACATATCCGCATTAGAACTCTAATTTTCCTAACCGCACAAGTCGGGGAGCGAAGCCAGTTTGCTCCCCGCTTTGTGTATACAGGTTCTCGGTGCCATAGGTGCTGGTTGATGAGTAACTGTATTATGATAGCAGCGAAACGGAGGTGGCCCAATGGATGATTTAACAAAGGAACAGCGGCACAAGGCGATGTCGCGTATTCGCTCCAAAGACACTGCTATTGAAGTGAAGCTCCGAAAGGCTTTATGGCACAGCGGCTACCGTTACCGAAAGAACTACGCTGCTTTGCCTGGAAAACCGGATATAGTGTTGACCAAATATAAAATTGCCATCTTCTGCGACAGTGAATTCTTTCATGGAAAGGACTGGTATACAGTATTGCTCCCCAGGATTCGAAACGGAGTAAATTCAGAATATTGGGAAAAGAAAATAACCCGCAATATGGAAAGAGACAATGAAATAAACCGAAAACTGAATTATCTTGGGTGGACAGTTATCCGTTTCTGGGGAAAGGACATCTCCAAAAACGCCGAAGAGTGCATAGCTGTCATTAAGGATTGCATTTTCGACCAGACAGTGAATCATATAGAATGCTCATATGGGTTACCCGACTCACTTGATGAAGACATCTGAGTTGGATTTCAGAAGTACATTAACCACTGGTACACCATTTCGCTTGGCATATGCCGCCGTGTTCCTTGTTCCTCCAGGTCTGCCGTTGTTGACGGCGATAACTCTTGCCGAGTGGTCAATCATCCACTCGTTCCTCCTCTGGAAACAATCCCGGCTGTAGCTTGGGCAGATGAACCGCACCAGATTGGCTTGTTCCATGACCCGCCGATACCGCTCCTGCCAGTCCTGGCTCCAGCGAACCTCAAAGCCCCGATAAGGGCTGGCACAGATGAGCCGAATAGCTGCTCCATTGGCTCGAAGATCCAACACGATTTCCGCTGCCCAGAGATCGACCCCTCGCGCCATTCCAGATATGAATGTTCGAAATCCGTCAGCAATAGCTGTGCGGATTTCTTTTTTTAGTCCCTCAATCACCTCGGCCTCTGGCCTATCCAGTTTTTCCGGCCTGTGGCCAGTGAAGCAGCACCGATGCTGCCGCAGTTCCTGCTCTGTCATTTTACCGTCCTCCCCAATGGTTTATACAGTTTAATATAACGGTATATTCCATACAAGTCAACTGTATAAAGCTGTTTAAGTGAACGGTAAAATATTGATAAGAGGGAGGTGGCATCATGGACACACATTCCAGGCTGCGCCAGCTGATGGCGGAGCGGGGCTGGACAGCCTACCGGCTGTCCAAGGAGAGTGGCCTTTCCGAATCTACACTGGCAAATATCTTCAAGCGGAACACAGTCCCTTCCATTGCGACCCTCGAAGCCGTCTGTACCGCCTTTGGTATCTCCCTGGCTCAGTTCTTCGCCGAGAGCGATATGGTGGAGCTGACTCCCGAACTGAAGGAACTGTTCGACCATTGGGTGGCGCTAACCCCAGAACAGAAACAGGCGGCGTTGCAGATGCTCCGGGCAATGAATATGAAATAAAAAAGTGGGGAGTTCGTTAGGACTTCCCACTTTTTATCGCCATAACCGCCGAAAAAAAGACAGATTTCACCGCTTGACAAACCTGGACAGGCCGTGTTATACTTTTATTCGCAAGTTAGCGTACACGCTTTCTTGCCGCATTCACCGAGTGATGAAAATGAAGGGCCGATAGCAGTCAACATAAGGTCGAGTGAAAGACGCGGGTCGCTGTAGTATGGAAAGCGGACGAGCAGTCTAAAATGACATGATAAGATGAAGGATGGCCTAATTGAAAAGAAAAGGTGAAACCATTATGAACGCACAGTATCAGAATTTCGGAGAGTTTATCCAGCGGAAACGTGTGGAAAAGCAAATCCCCCTCCGCAAGATGGCGGAGCGTATCGGCATCTCGGCACCCTATCTGAGCGACATCGAGAAGGACCGGCGCAACCCGCCCGAAATGGACAAGCTGGAACTGATCTCCCAGGTTCTCCTCCTGTCGGAAGACGAAAAATCTACTATGCTTGACTTGGCTGGCAGGAAGCGCAATTCAGTGGCGCCGGACCTCCCCGGCTACATCATGGAGCGGGACTATGTGTCCGCCGCCCTCCGTACCGCCCGCGACCTGGACGCGGGAGAGGATGAGTGGATGAAGTTTGTTGCCGAGCTGAAGAAGCGGAAGGGGTAAAAGCAACTTATGTACAAGCCCTCGTACCGAACCCAGAAGAACGGCGTCCCCGTTCTGAAGAAGGAAGAAATCGACGCAATCGGAGAAGCCTATGTACAGGATTTCCAGCCGGAAGTTTTTAGAAACCCAGCGCCCGTAGACATAGAGGGGTTTATCGAGTGCTACCTTGGGATGACTACGGACTACCAGTACCTTTCCCACAACGGCATCTATCTGGGCATGACGGTGTTCAACGACACGGACAAGGTGATCGTGTGGTCGCCTGATACCAACCGAGCTGAGTATGTCAGCGCAAAGGCCCGGACGGTCATCGTGGACAACCGTCTCCTGGAGGAGAGCCAGCAGCATCGGTATCGGTTCACCCTTGGGCATGAGGGAGGCCACGACATCTTTCATTCGGCCTTCTTCCACTATGACCCAAACCAGATGTCGCTCTTTGGCCCACAGATGGCCCCCATGATCCAGTGCCGCCAGGACAGCGCGAAGATGAGCAAGAAGGATTTCAGATGCTGGAACGACCACGACCGCATGGAGTTCCAGGCTAATCGGTTCTCATCGGCCATCCTCATGCCGAAGTCTGCCGTGGAGTTGGTAGCCCAGCGGCACAGGAAGGAGCGGAGCCTTGTCCGCAACATTGCCATCGTACACGACATGGTCGATACCTTCGATGTCTCTCTGGAGGCGGCGACCTACCGGCTGAAGGAGCTGGGCATCGTAGGCAAGGACTTCTCTGTTCCCTATGCCGGGATGGACTTCATTGAGGTCTACGCGGACGAGTTGGAGCGGATCGCGGATACACCGACCCTTGAGTTATGACCCTGTTATAAGCGGGGACAGCCCCCCGCTTATAATTTTGTCAAAAACGTTCGCAATTTAGCGGACACGCATACACATTGAATTTTTCTATTAGAATCCATCGCTAATGATGCACTGTTACCTGTAAAAGAGAGTTAGAGAATGGAGAGACCGCCAATCATGGTATGGACACTTTTTTGCGACCGAAATGTCCCTGACAAACATACCCATTGATGGTATACTGGATTCACTATTACGAGGAGATATCGCTTATGCCCAGTTTAAATAATATATTAATTTCAGTTGCTCAAGAGTATTTACCTAATCAGGATCAAGATTCTGCGGTTAAGAAACTACGCCGCACTTTCACAAAGTTTATTGAAGCTGGTGGTGGAAGGTTAGAACAGTTGAAAGACGAAAAAGGTGTCATCCATTTTGATGAAGAAGATGTACCTGTTATACGAACTGTTTTGGCCCAGCTTGCAGAAAAGCGTGGTTTCGCCCACACTTTTATGAAAGATCATCGCCGCATCCCAGATCTTGAAGATACGCACGATTTTATTCAAGACATCATTTTTGAAATGGAAAATGACAATATGGATGAGGCGCAAGTTATGCACTATGCGGTTACACTCGACCGTCTATTCCAGTTTTCATTTTTGGCTACCATCGACTACTGTCACCGATTGGTTGATGGTGTTGCGCTTAACCTGATGCCCTATCCGTACACTCACCAAATGACCTTTGTGAAAAGCTTTGAGAATACCTTAAAACGGCAATACGCCATAAGCATGGTTGAAGCCATCATGAATACCGGTGAGTTGGGGGCTGTGATTAGAGAGGCTAAGCAAGCTGGGTTTATCGATGAAGCAGTCCCCAGCTATGGAGATGATGAAATCGCTGATGAGTATAGGAGGCGCGATGCAGCTACCGTTGAGTATTTGAAAGCCAACCCTGAAATTCGGCGCTTTGTTGAAACCAAGGCCGGGGGAACGGTAGAAGAGATATGGGGAGTAAAGCTGGACTAAATCTATAAGTGTTAAAGATGCATGAAATTCAAATCAGAAAAACGATTTTGTATTGACGCAATACAAACGAGCTGATATAATACATTTATAGATTGGAGGTGCCAATAATGTGGGAAGATGAAATCCGAACCGATGAGGAGGAACTGTCAGAAGAAGAAGCCCTTGTGCTTTTTCGGGATCAGTCCATGACTGACAAGGATGACATTTTGCTCAATATTCGGTGGGTAAAAAATGATTGGCAGCAGAAGTCTCAAGCGGATACCAAACACACAGCGGCATTCTATGGAGTGATACTTGACCTCTTGGATAGGTTTGCGGTAGCTGTTCAGAAAACGATCCTGTTTGATGCTCCCCCAGGCTGGTGGTCATATTCCTTCAGCATTGACTGCAAGGGTATTACACTTCTGCTGGATCACTGCAACGGCTACTCCCTTGATAAAAATCAGAATATCACGCCCGACTTAATTGATGAGTCCTTTGAACTGCTACAGGTTAAGTCAAAGCGTCTGACAGTGGAGGAATACGCAAAAATCTACGGAGTTGAGCAAGGAACGGTGCGGCAGTGGATTCGGCGCGGAAAAATCCGCACAGCGATGAAATTGGGGAATGTATGGCGCATCCCGGAGCTGGCCGAGCCACCCAGACGCGGCTATGTTTTTGGACAGTATAAGTGGACCGAGCGGTTGCTCGATTTGCCGGAGGAATATGCGTTTCTTGACAAATACACCTATGCCTCATTTTTCCGGGAATACTCGGACCACACTGCATTTACAATCAAGTTCTCAGGCGCTGATGTTGAGGACAAGGTTTTGAAGTGTGACGTGAAGGAAAAGGAAAAGCTCGAATTGTTTATGATAAGCCATCCGCTCATTGAGTTTATCACGGACCAAATTGGCTGCTATAGCTGATACGAGCAGAAAAGAACTGTGAATAAGTGGAGGTACAAAAGATTGAATGAAAAAATGATTGTCGCCTGCCCGATTTGCGGCAAGCAGCTCTTGAAGTCCGGTAGTAACACGAGCGCAGAACTGTCCTGTCCCAAGTGTAATTCTGAATTGAATTGCACCGTCAGTGGGGCCACAGTCAGCGTTGAGGTGGTCAGAAAGTCACCGAAACAAAAGCGATCCGCATAGTAAACCACAACCGAATATGAGCAATCAGCCAAGAGTGCCGAACCAGGCTCTGTACCTCGAAGGGCATCGTGCTGATTGCGAAAGTTCGCAAGGATTGAACACAGCATCGTACCGTGAAGGGTCCGGCTAACAGTTATCTCCTTTACAGAGGGGAGGTAATAGGTTAGCCGGACCCTTTTTTGTTTTTCATCGAAAATCGTTATAGGCAGTAACAAGGTCAAAGCGGCTCTGGCCGTTGAGATAACAATATCGCAGCCTGTGTGCGCACATGGGCGAGGATGCTATAATCGCCGACCCTCCCTGCTGGGAGAGGCGTTATCAGCACCCTTGATCCTGTGCGCCCTTTTTGGCTGTGCATGGTCCGGGGCTGATACGCTCCGGCCATTTTTGTGTCCCCGCCCTGCCCGCCCCAGGCGGAAAGGACACAAAAATGAAAATCAAGTATGAGTTCGCAACCGAATACCGTGGAGATCGAGGTCACCGATGATTGGGGGAGCATCCTGGTCGATCTGGACCGGCAGGAGTACAACAACGACCACAAGGAGACCCGCCGCCACTGCTCCCTGGACGCTTTCAACCTGGACGATGCCCTTTTCCCCTCCGATGTGGATGTGCTGCGGGACATTCTCAAGGCCGAGGATGCCGAGCGGCTGCACAGCGCCATCGCCAAGCTGGAGCCGCGCCAGCAGAAGCTCATTCGGCAGGTGTTCTTCGAGGGGCGCGGCTACACCGACATCGCCCGCTCCGAGGGCCTTGATGAATCCGCCGTCCGCCATGCCACGACCCGCGCTCTGAAAAAGTTGAAAAAATTTTTGTAAAAGACCGTCCGAATCCGGCTCTCCCGTGGCCTACCTGTGAAAGGCGCAAACGATACTTGCCTTTCAGAAAGGAAAAGGTCATGCGACACAATTTGAAGATCAGCGTGTCCAAGGAACCCCAGAGCGGCGGCATCGTACAGTGCCGGAATGTGTCTCTGCGGGAAAAGCTGTTCACCCGGCTACTGGGCCGCAGGGAAAAGGTGATGATCCTGGTCCCCGGCAACAGCGTGGAGTCGGTGTGCATCACCGAGGTGCCGGAGGGAGGTGCGGCCTGTGAGTAGAATGAGGCTCCTCCTCGATGTGGTCGAGGACATCCGCTCTCTGGCGGACAGCCTCCAGGCCGTGGCGACCGCTCTGGGTCAGAGCGACCCGGAAGATGCCGCCGCTTCTGCTCCGGCCCCGGCAGCGCCCCCTGCCCCAGCTCCCGCCGACCCGCCGCCCAAGGCTATCACGCTGGAGGAGGTCCGGGCGGTACTGGCGGAGCGCAGCCATGACGGATACACCGACCAGGTACGGGGCTTGCTCCAGAAGTACGGGGCTGAGAAACTCAGCGGCGTGGACCCCAAGCACTACGCCGCTCTGCTGAAGGATGCGGAGGTGCTGGGCCATGCCACCTAACAGCCATGCCATCCTCTCCGCCTCCAGCTCCCACCGCTGGATGAACTGTACCCCCTCCGCCCGTCTGGAGCGGGAGTTCGCCGACCGGGAGACCGAGGCCGCTGCCGAAGGCACCGCCGCCCACGCCCTCTGCGAACACAAGCTCCGCCGCGCTCTGAAGATGCGCTCCCGCAAGCCGGTGTCCAAGTACGACTGCGATGAGATGGACGCATACACGGACGGCTATGTGGAGTTCGTGCTGGAGCAGCTCACCCAGGCCAAGCTGGAGTGTGCCGACCCGCTGGTCCTCATCGAGCAGCGGCTGGATTTCTCCTGCTGGGTCCCGGAGGGCTTCGGCACCGGGGACTGCCTCATCGTGGCGGATAAGCTGCTCCACATCATCGACTTCAAGTATGGGCAGGGCGTTTTGGTGGAGGCCGAGGGAAATCCCCAGATGATGCTGTATGCTCTGGGCGCGCTCCGGCTGTTCGATTCCCTTTACGACATCACCGAGGTGAGCATGAGCATCTACCAGCCCCGCCGGGAGAATGTGTCCACCTGGACGATCTCGGTGGATGAGCTGAATGCCTGGGCGGAGAACACCCTCAAGCCCAAGGCGGAGCTGGCCCACAAGGGCGAGGGTGAGTATCTCCCCGGCTCCTGGTGCCAGTTCTGCAAGGCGGCGGTGAAGTGCCGCGCCCGCGCCGAGGAGAAGCTCCAGCTTGCCCGGTTCGAGTTCGCCCCGCCGCCCCTCCTCTCGGATGAGGAGATCGAGGATATCCTCGCCAAGCTGGATGGCCTCACCAAGTGGGCCAGCGAGATTCAAGCCTACGCCCAAGATGCTGCCATCAACCACGGGAAGGTCTGGCAGGGCTTCAAGCTGGTGGCCACCCGCACCAACCGCCGCTATACAGACGAGGAGGCGGTAATCCAGGCGGCGAAGGATGCCGGATACACCGATATTTTCCGAAAGAGCCTCATCCCCATCACCGAGATGGAGAAGTTGATGTCCAAGAAGGAGTTCAACCGCATCCTTGGCGCTCTGGTGGAGAAGCCCCAGGGCCGTCCCACCCTCGTTCCTGTTACCGACAAGCGCCCCGCCCTGACCAGCACCGGCGCTGGCGATGACTTCACTGAATTTAAGGAGGACTAATCCATGCCTACTCAGAAATCCAACACCAAGGTGGTCACCGGCATCGTCCGGCTGTCCTACGCCAATGTCTGGGAGCCTGCCTCCATCAACGGCAGCAATCCCAAGTACAGTGTGTCCCTCATCATCCCCAAGAGCGACACCAAGACCATCGCCGCCATCAACGCCGCCGTGGACGCGGCCATCAAGGAGGGTGTGGCGAAGTTCGGCGGGAAAGTGCCGCCCAAGGGCGCTCTGAAGCTGCCCCTCCGGGACGGCGACGCCGAGCGGGATGACGAGGCGTACAAGGGTGCCTACTTCGTCAACGCCAACAGCACCACCGCGCCCCAGATCGTGGACAAGGCCGTCCAGCCCATTCTGGACCGGGCCGAGGTCTATTCCGGCTGCTACGCCCGTGTGTCCATCAACTTCTACGCTTTCAACACTAATGGCAACAAGGGCATCGCCTGCGGCTTGGGCAACATCCAGAAAGCCCGGGACGGTGAGCCGCTCAGTGGCCGCACCTCCGCCGCTGATGATTTCGCCACCGATCTGGACGATGACTTCCTCTCCTAAGACCATGTGCGCCGGGTGGCGGGGCTTCGGCTCCGCTGCCCTTTGGCGCAGGAAGGAGGCAGCATGAAACATTTGTCCGTTGACTTGGAGTCGTTTTCCTCTGCTCCGCTCAATAAATGCGGTGTGTATAAGTATGCGTCCTCACCGGATTTTGAAATCCTGCTGTTCGGCTACTCGGCGGACGGCGGGCCTGTCCAAGTGGTGGATTTCACCGCTGGAGAGAAGCTCCCCGCCGAGGTGCGCTCCGCCCTCACTGACCCTGATGTGACCAAGTGGGCCTTCAACGCCCAATTCGAGCGTGTGTGCCTGTCCCGCTGGCTGGGGATGCCCGTGGGCGAGTATCTGGAGCCGGACTCCTGGCGCTGCACGATGGTGTGGGCCGCGACCCTGGGCCTCCCCCTTTCGCTGGAGGGTGTGGGCGCTGTCCTCGGATTGGAGAAACAGAAGCTGAAGGAAGGCAAAGACCTCATCCGCTATTTCTGCACACCAGTCAAGGATCGGGACGGCAATCCATACCGCCGCCGCCCAGAGGATGCCCCTGAGAAGTGGCAACGGTTCAAAGCCTACAACCTCCGGGATGTGGAAACGGAAATGTCCATCCAACAGAAGCTGTCCCGGTTCCCGGTGCCGGAGACCATCTGGGACGAGTACCATCTCGACCAGGAAATCAACGACCGGGGCATCGCTGTGGATATGGGGCTGGTGCGTCAGGCCATCGGCATGGACTCCCGTTCCAAGGAAAAGCTGACCGCTCAGATGCGGCGGCTGACCGATTTGGAAAACCCCAACTCCGTCCAGCAGATGAAACAGTGGCTGGCAGACCACGGGCTGGAGATGGACAGCCTCGGCAAAAAGGAGGTCGCCGCGCTGCTGAAAACCGCTCCCGCTCCGCTCTCAGAGGTGTTGCTCCTGCGGCAGCGGTTAGCGAAATCCAGCGTGAAGAAATACACGGCGATGGCAACGGCGGTCTGCCCCGATGGGCGGGCCAGAGGGATGTTCCAGTTTTATGGGGCCAATCGCACCGGGCGCTGGGCAGGGCGCATCATCCAGTTACAAAACTTGCCCCAGAACCACTTGTCTGATTTGGCAGAGGCCCGCTCGGTGGTGCGCTCCGGCGATTTCGAGGCTGTGGAGATGCTCTACGAGGATGTGCCGGACACCCTATCCCAGCTCATCCGCACCGCCTTTGTGCCACAGAACGGCAGAA
Source organism: Clostridiaceae bacterium (assembly GCA_009911355.1). GTDB lineage: Bacteria > Bacillota > Clostridia > Oscillospirales > Butyricicoccaceae > QXXE01. The sequence continues at coordinate 22,641 of QXXE01000026.1, forward strand.
AGTTCATCGTGTCCGACTTCTCCGCAATCGAGGCCCGCGTCATCGCATGGTTCGCTGGGGAGCAATGGCGGCAGGAGGTGTTTGCCCAGGGCGGCGACATTTACTGTGCCTCCGCCTCCCAGATGTTCCATGTCCCTGTGGAGAAACACGGCCAGAATGCCCATCTGCGGCAGAAAGGCAAAATCGCGGAGCTGGCCTTGGGCTATGGCGGCTCGGTGGGCGCTCTGAAATCAATGGGTGCTTTGGAGATGGGTGTGTCGGAAGATGAGCTGAAACCGCTGGTGGACGCTTGGCGTACCTCCAATCCCCGCATCGTCCAGTTCTGGTGGGATGTGGACCGGGAGGTCAAGCGGTGCGTAAAGGAGCGGTGTGCCACAGAGACACACGGCCTCCGCTTTACCTACCAGAGTGGATTCCTGTTCATCACCCTCCCCTCCGGCAGACGGCTGGCCTATGTGAAGCCGAAGATTGGTGAGAACCGTTTCGGCGGCGAGTCCGTCACCTACGAGGGTGTGGGCGGTACGAAGAAATGGGAGCGGCTGGAGAGCTATGGGCCGAAATTTGTCGAAAACTGTGTTCAAGCCACCGCCAGAGACATCCTCATGTACGCCATGCAGACGCTGCGGTGCTGCTCCATCGTGGCCCATGTCCATGACGAGCTTATCATCGAGTGCGACCGCAGGGTTTCCCTCGCCGCCGTGTGTGAGCAGATGGGCCGGACGCCGCCGTGGGCGAAGGGCCTGCTCCTGCGGGCGGATGGTTACGAGTGTGACTTCTACAAGAAAGATTGAGGTTTGACCATGAGTGTAAATAAACGTAATTCCGAGGGCTATTTTGACCCTACGGCTTATGAGGCCCTCGCCAAGATCGAGCGGGAGGCGAAACAGGCCCGCGCCTATCGTCCCCTGGTCTATGTGTGTTCCCCGCTGTCCGGCGATATCTCCGGCAATCAGGAGAACGCCCGCCGCTACTGCCGGTTCGCCGTAGACAGCGGCTGCATCCCCCTGGCCCCGCACCTCTACTTCCCGCAGTTCATGGATGACGGCAGCGGGGCCGAGCGTGACCTCGCCCTGTTCATGGACATCGTGCTGCTCTCCAAATGCTCCGAACTGTGGGTGTTCGGGGAGCGCATCTCCAAGGGCATGAGTATGGAGATCGAGAAGGCCAAGCGCAAGGGCCAGCCCATCCGCTGGTTCACCGATGACTGTAAGGAGGTCAAGGCATGAAGATCGCTGTCGGCAACAGCCGCATGGATAAGAAGTGGAAAAACCGGGACATCTCCTGGGAGGATTTCTGCCAGAAGGTCAGCGTCACCCAGCGCACCACCGAAACCGTGGAGGAGTACCGCAAAATGAGAAAAGGCTCCCAGGACTCCATCAAGGATGTGGGTGGCTTTGTTGGCGGTACGCTCCGGGAGGGGCGGCGCAAGAACGGTACGGTGCTGTGCCGCTCCATGCTCACCTTGGACATGGACTATGGCAAGCCGGGAATCTGGGAGGAGATCGCCATGCTCCACGATTTCAAGTGCTGCATCTACTCCACCCATAAGCACACCCCGGAAAATCCCCGGCTCCGGCTTATCATCCCTCTCTCCCGCAACATCACCGAGGAGGAATACCCCGCCGTGGCCCGCATGGTGGCAAAGCAGATCGGCATCGACCTGTTTGACGACACCACCTATGAAGCCTGCCGCTTGATGTACTGGCCCTCCACCTCGGTCAACGGCAATTTCTTCTTCGACTCCAAGGACGGCCCGGAACTTGACCCGGACACCTATCTCGCGCAGTACGCCGATTGGAGGGATGCCTCCACCTGGCCTGTATCTTCCCGCCAGTCTGAGGCGATCCGGCACACCATCTCCCAGCAGGCTGACCCGCTGACCAAGCCGGGAGCGGTGGGCGCGTTCTGCCGCGCCTACTCCATTGAGGACGCCATTGAAGCCTTCCTTGGCAATGTGTATGCCCCCTCCGCCATGAACGGACGCTTTGACTATATCCCGGCAGACTCCTCTGCTGGCGTGGTGGTCTATGACGGGAAGTTCTCCTACAGCCACCACGCCACCGACCCTGTGTGCGGCAGACTGCTGAACGCCTTTGATTTGGTGCGGCTCCACCGATACCGCGATATGGACGAGAACTGTCCGCCGAACACACCTGTGGGCAAGCTGCCATCCTTCAAGGCTATGACCGACCTCGCCCTCAAGGATGAACGGGTAAAAGCCGTTTTTGCCGAGGAGCGTGCCGTCCAAGCTGCCGCCGAGTTCAATGACGAAAACTGGCAGTCGCGGCTGGAGCTGGACAAGGCCGGAAATATCAAAAACACCCTGCGCAATCTCACCATCATCCTGGAAAACGACCTCAACCTCAAACCGCTGGTGTTTAACCAGCTCCTGGACGGCATGGAGATTAAGGGCGATGTGCCGTGGAAACACCCCTCCAAGTTCTGGCGGGACGCTGATGACGCCCAGCTTATCAGCTATGTGGACACCCACTACGGCACCTTCTCCGCCCGGAACTATGATATTGCCGTGACCAAGGTATCGGATGACCGCTCCTACCATCCCATCCGGGCCTTTATTGAACAGTTGCCGGAATGGGACGGGATTGAGCGAGTGGACACCCTGCTCATCGACTACCTCGCCGCCGAGGACACGCCCTATGTGCGGGCGGTCACCCGGAAAACGCTGTGCGCCGCCATCAAGCGGGTGCTGGTCCCCGGTAGCAAGTTTGATTCCATGCTGGTGCTGAACGGCCCCCAGGGTGTGGGCAAAAGCACCCTCATTGCAAAGCTGGCCGGAGAGTGGTTTTCCGACAGCCTCAATCTGAGCGACACCAAGGACAAGACCGCCGCCGAGAAGTTGCAGGGCTATTGGATTTTGGAGATCGGCGAACTGGCCGGTCTGCGGAAAGCCGAGGTGGAAACGCTGCGCTCCTTCCTCTCCCGGCAGAACGACATCTACCGCGCTTCCTTCGGCAAGCGGGCCACGCCCCATCTGCGCCAGTGCGTGTTCTTCGGCACCACCAACGCCGAGTCCGGCTACCTCCGGGACACCACGGGCAACCGCCGCTTCTGGCCGGTCAAGACCCCTGGCGGCGGCAAAAAACACTCCTGGGAGCTGACCGAGGAGGATATCCGCCAGATCTGGGCGGAGGTGCTGGTGTATGTGGAGCGGGGCGAGAAGCTCTATCTGGACGCCAACATGGAGACTCTCGCCAAGGTGGAGCAGCGGGAGGCGATGGAGTCTGACGAGCGGGAGGGCCTGGTGCGGCTGTATCTGGATACCCTTCTGCCGGAGGATTGGAGCGGCATGGATATTTTCGAGCGCCGCAATTTTCTCCACGGCAGCGACTTTGGCCCCACCCAGCGGCAGGGAACGGTCAAGCGCACTTCCGTCTCCAGCATGGAGATTTGGTGCGAGTGTTTCGGCAAAGACCGCTCCAACCTGCACCGCTCCGACAGTAACGAGATCACCGGCATCCTCAAGCGGATCGGCTGGCAGCGGGCGGAGAGCAAGGTGCGCATCCCGCTCTATGGACCGCAGTATGTTTTTGTTCCGAAGGGGTGTTCCGAGTAAAAAGGCCCTTTTGTACTGAACACAGGAACAAGTTCCCAGGGGGAAGTCCCGCCGTTGGAACACCTCTGGGAACATCTCATGGGAACGGGCGCGCCCCCATAAGTTGCAAGGTTTGTCGGCTGGCTTGTTCCTGTGTTCCTAACTTTTCTTATATATTAAATGTACAAGAAAAGAAGATACCAATTCCGCATAACCCGCATATACGCGCGTATAGGGATTTTTCCGTTCTTGGAACGCAGGAGGTGACTTCTATGCGAGAAAAAACTGTGGAAGCCAAGCTGGTCGCGGCTGTCAAAGCGATGGGTGGCCTCTCCCCAAAATTCGTTAGCCCTGGATATGATGGGATGCCCGACCGCCTTGTGTTACTCCCTAACGGGATATTAGCCTTTGTGGAGCTGAAGGCCCCTGGAAAGAAAATGCGTCCGCTGCAAGTAAGGCGGAAAAATCAAATCGAGGCTCTGGGCTTTTCGGTGTACTGCATCGACAAGCCGGAGCAGATCGGAGGTGTCCTCAGTGAAATACAGTCCTCATGATTACCAGAGCTTTGCCACCGACTTCATCCTGGCACACCCCATCGCCGCTGTTCTTCTGGATATGGGCCTTGGCAAGAGCGTCATTACCCTCACCGCTCTGTTTGACCTGTGTCTGGACAGCTTTCTGGTGCGGAAGGTGCTGGTCATTGCCCCGCTCCGGGTGGCAAGGGACACATGGCCCACCGAGATCAAAAAGTGGGACCACCTCCGGGGCCTGTCCTGGTCGCTGGCGGTGGGGAGCGAGATCGAGCGGAAGACGGCGCTGCACCAGCGGGCCTTCGTGTATATCATCAACCGGGAGAACGTCCAATGGCTCATTGAGGACAGCGGCCTCCCCTTTGACTACGACATGGTGGTGGTCGATGAGCTGTCCTCCTTCAAGTCCTACCAGGCAAAACGGTTCCGCTCCCTGATGAAAGTCAGACCCGGCGTCAAGCGCATCGTGGGGTTGACCGGCACACCCTCCAGCAACGGTCTGATGGACCTTTGGGCAGAGTTCCGGCTCTTGGATATGGGCCAGCGGCTTGGACGGTATATCACCCACTACCGCGCCCGGTATTTCCAGCCGGACAAGCGCAACGGTCAGGTGGTGTTCTCCTACAAGCCCCTCCCCGGAGCGGAGGAGGCCATCTACGAGAAGATTTCCGACATCACCATTTCCATGAAAGCCGCTGACCACCTCCAGATGCCGGAATGTGTGTTCAACGAGGTACAAGTGGTCCTCTCCGAGCGGGAGCGGCAGACCTACGACACCATGCGCTCCGAATTGGTAGTTTCCCTCGGCGGCGAGGAGGTGGATGCCGGGAATGCGGCGGCGCTTGGCAACAAGCTCTCCCAGATGGCGAACGGTGCCGTCTATGGCGAGGACAAGCGTGTGTTCCCGATACACGACCGAAAGCTGGACGCTCTGGAGGACCTCATCGAAGCCGCCAACGGAAAGCCGGTGCTGGTGGCCTACTGGTTCCAGCACGACCGGGAGCGGATCGCCGCTCGGCTCCGAAGGCTTCACATCCCGTTCTCCCTGCTGGACACATCGGAGAGCATCGCCCGTTGGAATCGCGGGGAGCTACCTGTGGCCCTTATCCACCCGGCCTCTGCCGGACATGGGCTGAACCTACAAGCCGGAGGCTCCACCCTCGTCTGGTTCGGCCTGACCTGGTCGCTGGAACTGTATCAGCAGGCCAACGCCCGCCTGTGGCGGCAGGGCCAGACGGACACGGTGGTCATCCACCACATCATTGCCGCCGACACGATAGACGAGCGGATCATGTCCGCTCTGAGCAAGAAGGAAAAAACACAGTCCGCATTGATCGATGCGGTGAAAGCAAATCTGGAGGTGCAGCCGATTGACCCCTTATGAAAATCTGGCAAACGCCATCATCCTCCGGGCTGTCGAGGATTACCGGGAGGCCCTGTGGGATTTGGAGGTCAACCCCCGCTACCCCCTTGCCCTGCGCACAGTGTCAGATGTTGAGCGGTTCTTCCGCTCCGGCTGGTTCTCTGCCCTGACCTCTCTTGACGGTGTGGTGCTTATGAAAAAATTGCAGAAGGAGTGTAATGTGAAATGAAAGCGAAAGAATATTTGTCCCAGGCGTACCGCCTGGATAACCGCATCAACAGCAAAATCGACCAGGTGGCCTCTTTGAACGATCTGGCTACCAAATGCACCTCCAATGTCACAGGGATGCCCAAGAGTCCCAATCAGGGCGGCTCCACGATGGCGGATGCTGTGGTGAAGATCATCGACCTGCAAGCGGAGATCAACCGGGACATCGACCGGCTGGTAGATTTGAAGTGCGAACTGACGAGGACCATCAAAGCGGTGGATGATGTTGACTGCCGACTTCTTCTGGAGGGCCGCTACCTCTGCTACAAATCCTGGGAGCAAATCGCTATGGAGATGGGGTTCCGCGTCCGCCACGTCTATGAGGTACACAGCGTGGCCCTGAAAAAAATTGAAAAAATTTTATCCGCGCAGTAAAACGCACTTTTTCGCACTAAGAAAATAGTGTATCATGTAAGATAGGAAAACAGAATGAAGGACAGCCATCGTGGGATCAATCCTGCGGTGGCTTTTCTTTTGCCCCAACGGAGGTGAGCATCATGCCGCGCAGACCAAACATCCCCTGCAAACACCCCGGCTGTGGTCGGCTGATCCCCTACGGCAGTATGTACTGCGAGGAGCATCGACCACTCCACACACACGACAGAAAAACCACCACCGAGAGGGGATACGGACGCCGCTGGCAGAAAGCCCGCGCCGTGTTCCTCCGCGCACACCCCTTGTGCGTCCGATGCCAAGCGAAGGGCCGACTGGTCAAGGCTACTGTGGTTGACCACATCGTTCCCCATCGCGGCGACCCCACACTGTTCTGGGACACCGACAACTGGCAGGCTCTGTGTAAGCGGTGCCACGACCATAAGACCATGACGGAAGATCGCCACCAGGAGTTTCATTACTGACCAGGGGCGGTCTGAATCTCTACGGCCTTTAGCCCTGGGGACCGGCGCCCCCCTCTTTGCGTATTTTCGCGGAATTGGCAAGGGGGGACACCCCCTGAGCCGGGGCCGGAGCGGGGGAAGCCCCTCCGGGACATAGTTTTTCGCAAAATGGGCAGACCGCCGTTTTGCGGAAAAGTTCACTTTGACCGCCGCTTGGGGTGAAGTTTTGACCACCCCAGCGGCCTTTTTCACGTCAAGAAAGGATAGCACAGCCATGACGGAATACCAGGAATGCCAGATTCGCGGGCTTCGGATGAGGGGCGCGGGCTACAAGGCCATCGCCTCCGCCACCGGGCTGTCCCGCGACATCGTGCGCAACTACTGCAAGAGCCACGGGCTGGAGGGCTTGGCCTCCGAGTTCACCATGAACATGAAGGAGCAGATCGACAAGGGCCTCGCCTGTGCAAGCTGCGGCAGACCTCTGGAGCAGCCGCGCACCGGGAGACGGCGACGGTTCTGCTCAGACGAATGCAGACGGTATTGGTGGGCTGTTCACCCGGAGGAAAGCGAACACAGCGCCGGGGCCACCTACCACGGCATCTGCGCCTACTGTGGTCAGCCCTTCCAGTCCTATGGAAATCAACACAGAAAATATTGCAGCCACGAGTGCTACATCCGCGACCGCTTTCAGAGGGCGGAGGATGGTGTGACCCGGCTGCGTCAGGAGGTATCGCCATGAGTGAAATGAAATGGCAAACGCTCCCGCTCGGTCAACTGCGCCCCGCCGCCTACAATCCCCGGAAGGCGCTCAAGCCCAGCGACAAGGAGTATCAGAAAATCAAAAACTCCATCCAAGAGTTCGGCTATGTGGAGCCGATCATCGCCAACTTCGACATGACAGTTATTGGGGGCCACCAACGGCTGACCATTTTGAAGGACCTCGGCTACACTGAGGCGCAGTGTGTTGTCCTCCACATTGAGGACGAGGCCAAGGTGAAGGCGCTGAACATTGCCCTCAACAAAATCTCCGGCGAATGGAACGAGCAGCTCCTCGCCGACCTGCTGGTGGATTTGCAGGACGCACAGTTCAATCTCGACCTAACCGGCTTCGAGGCCCCGGAGATCGACCAGCTTTTCTCCAAGCTCCACAACAAGGACATCGAGGAGGACAACTTCGATGTGGAGGAGGAGCTGAAGAATCCGGCCTTCTCCCAGGCGGGGGACATCTGGACGCTGGGCCGTCACCGGGTCATCTGCGGCGACTCCACCCTGCCGGAAACCTTCAAGCTGCTCATGGAGGGCAAGAAGGCCAACCTCGTTCTGACGGACCCGCCTTACAACGTGAATGTTGAGGAAACGGCTGGCAAGATCAAGAACGACAATATGCCGGACGCCGACTTCTACAACTTCCTGTTCTGTGCCTTTGTCAACATGGAACAGAACATGGAGCAGGATGCCTCCATCTATGTGTTCCACGCCGACACCCAGGGGCTGACCTTCCGGCGAGCTTTCGCCGATGCCGGGTTCAACCTCTCCGGCTGCTGTATCTGGAAGAAGAACGCCCTGGTGCTGGGCCGCTCCCCCTACCAATGGCAGCACGAGCCGTGTCTGTTCGGCTGGAAGAAGGGCGGCAAGCACCTGTGGTACTCCGACCGCAAGCAGACCACCATCTGGGAGTACGACAGACCCAAGGCCAGTAAGGATCATCCGACCATGAAGCCTGTGACTCTGATGGCCTACCCCATCAAAAATTCCACCATGACCAACTGCATTGTCCTCGACCCTTTCCTCGGCTCTGGCTCCACGCTGATCGCTTGCCAGGAGACTCAGAGAATCTGCTATGGCGCGGAGCTGGACGAGAAGTTCATGGATGTCATCGTCAAACGGTACATTGAGCAGGTCGGCTCCGCTGACGGGGTGACGGTGCTGCGCAATGGTTCCACCTACACCTACGATGAACTTGTGGGCGAGGACATTTCGTTGTTTTGATAGGAGGGCTGACGATGGAAAAACCGATTCTCCGGGTCTGTAGTTTTTCAGGCGGGAAGGACTCGACCGCCATGCTCCTTCGGCTGCTGGAGGAGGGCGTCCAGGTTGATGTAATTTTGTTCTGCGATACCGGGCTTGAGTTTCCCGCCCTCTACGACCACATTCGGAAGGTGGAGCAGAACATTGGGCGGGAGATCACCACGGTGAAATGTCCAGATGATTTTGAATATCTGTTTGCCCACAAACGGGTCAAGCGAAAGCCCAAGTCGGAAAAAGCCGTTAAATGTGGGACAGACCACGATGGCTATAGCTGGGCTGGGCCTGCGCAACGCTGGTGTACCGAGCTTCTAAAAAGCCAGCCCAGAGAGCAGTACCTCCGAAACCTCCGAGAGAAATATGAGGTGTTGGAGTATATTGGTATTGCTTCCGATGAAGTTACACGCATCAATCGAAAATGCAACCAAAGGCCGGAGGTAAAGCTACCTCTGGTCGAGTGGGGCATGACCGAGGCCGACTGCCTCGCCTACTGCAAAGAGCGCGGCTACGATTGGGGCGGTCTGTACGATAAGATGCGCCGCGTGTCCTGCTGGTGCTGCCCACTTCAATCGCTGGCGGAGCTGCGTGTGCTGTACCAGGATTTCCCCGACCTGTGGGAGCAGCTCAAGCGGTGGGATGCCATGACCTGGCGTTCCTTCAAATCGGACTACACTGTTTTGCAACTGGAACAACGCTTTGATTTCGAGGAGGAATGGCTGAAAGCCGGGAATCGCCTCGGAACCAAGGCGTTTTATTCTGCCCTGAGAGAGCGATTGGCGGTGAATGATGCTACGAGTAGCGATCATTGACGCAGACCTCATCGGACGAAAGCGGCATCGCTTTCCAAACCTGGCCTGCATGAAGCTGTCCGGCTACTGGAAGGGCAAAGGGGTCGATATTGTCCTCAAAACCGACTTCACCGGCCTCTCTGAGTTCGACCAAGTGTTCATTTCAAAGGTGTTCACGGATACGTCGGTGCCGGAGGATGTGCTGTCCCTGCCAAATGTCCAGCATGGCGGGACGGGCTTCTTCTATGACAAAGCCGTCCCCTTGCCGGATGAAGTCGAACACCACAGGCCCGATTACCACTTGTACGACCCTTGGGTGGAGCGGCAGCTCTCAGCAGGCGGTAAAGCGCGGGACTTCATCTACTACACCGATTATTCCATCGGCTTCCTGACTCGCGGCTGCTTCCGCAAATGTAGCTTCTGCGTGAACCAGAATTACGAGCGTGTGTCTGCCCACAGCCCTCTCGCTGAGTTTTTTGACCCGGAGAGACCGAAAATCTGTCTCTTGGATGATAATTTTCTGGGCTATCCCAACTGGAAGGGCCTCCTGACAGGTCTTCAGCAGACGCAGCGGCCCTTCCAATTCAAGCAGGGCTTGGACGAGCGGCTCCTAACGGATGAAAAATGTGCGGCCCTTTTTTCAAGCCGGTATGACAGCGACTTCATCTTCGCTTTCGATGATGCGGCGGATGCCGCACTCATTGAGCAGAAACTTCAACTGGCCCGAAAGCACACCAACGCCGTCTGAAGTTCTACTGCTTCTGCGGCTATGACCGGACCGGAACCTGGAACGCCGATTTCTGGAAACGGGACATTTTCGAGCTGCTGTTTCGGATCGCCATTCTGATGCGCTACAGATGCCTGCCCTATGTAATGCGGTTTGCCCGATATTCTGAAAGCCCCTACCGCGGAATGTATATCACCCTTGCCCGGTGGTGCAACCAGCCGGGGTTTTTCAAAAAGAAAAGCCTGTGGGAGTTCGCAGAAAGCAACGGACGGAACAGCGCCTGTTTCCGCTATGTTGATGAGTTTGCCGCACAGTTCCCGGAGGTGGAGCCTTACCTCCACCTCAAATTTGGAGGTAGCGTATGACAAAAAATCCGCTGACCCTCGGCAGCCTGTTTGACGGCTCCGGGGGATTTCCTTTGGGTGGGCTGCTGGCTGGCATAACCCCGGTCTGGGCCTCGGAGATCGAGCCGTTCCCCATCCGGGTGACCACCAGGCGGTTTCCCAGCATGAAGCACTACAGCGACATCTCCCAGATGGATGGCGGGAAGATCGAGTCGGTGGACATCATTACCTTCGGCTCCCCGTGTACCGACATGAGCATCGCGGGGAAAAGGGCTGGGCTGGATGGCGCTCAGTCCTCACTGTTTTACCAGGCCATCCGCATCATCAAAGAAATGAGGTGTGCCACCAATGGAAGATACCCGCGGTGGATCTGCTGGGAGAATGTTGTCGGGGCTTTCAGCTCGAACCGGGGCCTCGACTTCAAAGCGGTCCTCGAAGCGGTCATCGGCATCAACGAGCCGCGGGCCGAGGTGCCTATGCCTGAGAAAAAGCGATGGCCCTACGCCGACATTTACATGGGAGAGCGATGGAGCGTTGCGTACCGCACTTTCGACGCGCAACATTGGGGAGTCCCCCAGCGAAGACGCCGCGTCTACCTTGTCGGCGATCTTGCAGGCCAGTGTGCCGGACAAGTATTATTTGAGTCCGAAGGCTTGTCTGGGTATTCTGCGGAGGGCTTCCGCGCGTGGCAAAGAGCTGCCCGAAATTCTGCGGCTGGCCTTGGAGCGGCAGGCGGCATCTGCTTGAACGACCAGGGCGGCGGACGGATGGATATTTCCGAGGAAGTGACCGCCACCCTCCGCGCCCAGGAGCATGGGCATCCGCCCTGTGTGCTGGCGGCGGGGTTCTGCAAGGAGTGTTCCGCTCAGAGCCGCGGCATTGGCTACGAGGAGGAACGCGCTCCCACCCTCCGGGCCGGGGCCATTCCCACCGCCGTCTACGAGAACCATAGCCAGGACACCAGATACACCGGGCCGCTGGACACGGCCCCCACGGTCAGTTCCACCTACGGCACCGGGGGCAACAACCAGCCCTTCGTGGTGCAGGCCGATACGCCCAAGACGCTGAAGATACGCTCCGGCTGCGAGGGCGGCGGCAAGGGTGCGCTCATCCAGGAGGATGTGTCTGCCACCCTCTCCTGCAACAACGACCAGACGCTGTTCGTACCGTTCTGCAAAGGCACCCGGCCCCACTCTGCCCAAGAGGGTCAGGTGTGGAAAGCGGCGGAGGTCGCCAACACGCTGAACACCTTTGACGTGGGCGAGAGCCGGTGCGCGGAACTGGCGGTGCGGGCCTTTGGCATCGGCGCAGCCTACAGCGCCGGGATGCTCTCGGACAATCCCCGCAGCGGCATCTACGAGGCAGACTCCTCCCGGACGATTGACCAGAGCGGCGGCAACCCGGCCTGCAACCAGGGCGGCATCGCCGTGGTGGAGGGGCCGACCTACGCCATGACCCCCTGCACCTACACGCAGATCGAGCGGGAAAAGGCCCCCACGCTGAACGCAAGGGATTTCAAGGACCCCACCTTTGTCAACGCTGGTTACAGTGTGCGGAGGCTCACCCCCACCGAATGCGCCAGGTTACAAGGGTTCCCGGATTTTTGGTGTGCCAATCTGGACACGCCGGAGCCTACCGAGGAGGAGATCGCTTTCTGGACGGAGGTCTGGGAAACGCACCGCCGGGTGGTGGGCGGCTCCGCCAAGTCCAAGAGCCGGAACCAGATCATCAAGTGGCTGCAACACCCCCATTCGGATGCCGCTGAATATAAAATGTGGGGGAATGGCGTGGCCTTGCCCAATGTGTTTTTTGTGCTGGCGGGCATTGTGTGGTCTACACAATTATCCGGCCAGTAATTTGTCGAGGTCAGGGCGAGAAACAACTTGCTATATCCGCCGAGTAGAGCGAATATGTGACTACCAAAAAACAAGGGGGGTTCCACCATGACAATCAACTACAACGTGACCGGCACCGAGCGCAAGCGCCTCGCGGACTACATTTCCGGCTTTATGGGTACGGACAAGAAGTACCTGGGCGCGCCGACCTTCGCCTACCAGATCGGCTACCTCACCGTCAGCAAGGACGGCGCGGTCAGCTTCGAGGACCGGGGCTACAACAGCGACATCGACGCGCTGATGGCGGAGCTGGAGGGCCAGGGGTTCCACACCGAGGACACCATTGCCAAGGCTGACACCACCGAGGGTGCCGCCGAGCCGGACGAGGCCAACGCCAGAACCGAGCCGGAGGCCACCAGCGGCGAGAACGCCACCGAGCCGGAGGCCGCTCCCGCCGAGGATGACGCCACCCAGCCCCACGGCTGCGGCCTGACGGTCACCCTCCCCGCTGCCAGTCTGCCCTCCGAGGCGCTGACCAACCTCACCAGCCTCCTCACCGCCAAGGGGCGGCTCATCCGCAAGGCCCTGGGTGTGGAGGCCCTCCCGGTGGAGGTCAGCCCCGACACGGTTTCCTTCCCCTGGTTCGAGGGCCGGAACCTTGACGCTGACGAGGCCAAGACCTACACCCACCTGATTTCCGCCCTCTGCGACATGGCCCGGAACCAGAAGCGCATCACCGCCAAGGAAAAGGTCAACGACAACGACAAGTACGCCTTCCGGTGTTTCCTCCTCCGGCTGGGCTTCATCGGGGCCGAGTTCAAGGACGAGCGGAAAATCCTGCTCCGCGACCTCTCCGGCAACAGCGCGTTCAAGTCCGGTAAGCGCAACGCCGAGGCCCTCCAGCCGGAGCCTCCCGCCTCCACCGCTGCGGTGGAGGTCCAGGGGGATCGGGAGCTGGCCGAGGCCCTGGCGGACGAGCTGCTGATTCAGCAGGTCAACGCTTCCTTTGGAGAGGAGGCGGCATCGTGAGAGGCATGACCCCGGAAATCCTCGCCAGCCTGCGGGAGCAGTTCCCGCAGGGGGCGCGGGTGGAGCTGCTCCGCATGGATGACCTACAGGCCCCGCCCATCGGCACCAGGGGAACGGTGCGGGGTGTGGATGATAGCGGCTCCATCATGGTGGTCTGGGACAGCGGCGGCTCCCTCCATGTGCTGTTCGGTGTGGACGAGTGCAGAAAGGTGGTCGAGTGAGATGCGTAGCATTATCGGTGAGTTCTACCTTGGCAACATCACCCCGGACGTGACCGTCATCAAGCAGACCTCTGAACTGCAAAAGGCGGTGCGGGAGATGGCCGATGCCGAGTCCTTCCTCCGTGAACACCTGGACGGCGAATGCCTCGCCGCGCTGGAGCGGCTGGTGTCCGCCCAATCAACCTCCAACACGATTACGGTGCAGGAGCGTTATATCGACGGGTTCCGCACTGGGGCCAAGTTCATGCTGGACATCCTGACCGGCGAGAGTGAAAACTTGACACCGCTGGTGCAAACCGAGTCATAAACTACACAATTCCGGCCCAGAATCCTTGTGTACTTTACGAATCGAATTGTCTTGCTATTATCTCCGTTTAGAGCGAATATGGGTATACCGAAAGGGAAAACCACACTTTGAAAACGGAGGGCAACACCATGAAAATCAAGATGAACAGCAAGACCGCAGCCAAGGCCGACACATACCGGCTCCTGCGGGCCACCACCCCGGAGAATCTTGAAATGAAGATGGTGCATGGCGGCGGGGCCATCCTCACCTTCGGCGACCGCATCCTGATCGCGGGGTACTACTACAACCCAAACGGGCGGTGCTACTACGGGGCCACCTACCGCTTCACCACCGCCGACTACACCTGCGAGGGCCGGGTGGAGCTGGTCAGCATCTCCGAGGACACCTTCGAGGATAACGGCCACGCCATTGCCTGGGCGATGGCGAACTGAGGGGGGCCGGACATGACGAGGCAGAAAAAGGAGATTGTCAAGAAGATTGCGGAGATGGAACGGTGGATCGCGGCGGACGAGGAGCTTGGCTGCGGATTCGCACCAGCCGGAGCCTACGATGAGATGTACCGGGGGATCGACCAGCTGGAGGAGGAATTGGCCCGGCTCCAGCACTTTGCCAGCCGGGAGGAGAAGTTCTTCGCCACTCTCGGCTGCGAAAACTGCAACGGCAACCTCCCCTGGTAAGCTGACCCAAAACCGAATACACCACAGCACCAGCCCTCCGGGGCTGCTGCTCGTTACTGGCTTGCCGCTGGGCAGGTCATTTTTTATACACTTTTTTCAGAAAGGAGGCGGTTCCGATGGCGACACGAGGCCGCAAACCCAAACCCACCGCAATCAAGGAGCTGGAGGGCAACCCCGGCAAGCGCCCGCTGAATGCTAATGAGCCGAGGCCGGAGCGCAAGGCTCCCCGCTGCCCAGCTTGGCTGGACACCGAGGCCAAACGGGAGTGGCGGCGCATGGGGAAGGTGCTGGAGCAGATGGGCATCCTCACCGAATTGGACATGGCGGCTTTCGCTGGCTACTGCCAAGCCTACGCCCGCTGGAAAGAGGCCGAGGAGTTCATCACCCAGCATGGCTCCATGATCCGCACCCCCAACGGCTACCTCCAGCAAGTGCCGCAGGTGTCCATTGCCCAGACCAACATGAAAATCATGCTCCGTTTCTGTGAGCAGTTCGGCCTGACTCCTTCGGCCCGGAGCCGCATCATCGCCGGGGATGGCTCGGTGGAGCCTGCGGACGAGATGGAAAAACTGCTGGGAGGTGGCTCCTGATGGCATACGAATACACCCCGTCCAAGTTCATGCTCCCTGCCTCCCACTACGACAAGGCCAAGGCTGACCGGGCCGTCACCTTCATCCAGAACCTATGCCACACCAAAGGCAAGTGGGCTGGGACCCCGTTCATGCTCCTTCCCTGGCAGGAGCAGATCGTCCGGGACATTTTCGGCATCGTGAAGGGGAACGGCAAACGGCAGTTCCTCACGGCCTATGTGGAGATTCCCAAGAAACAGGGAAAGTCGGAGCTGGCCGCTGCGGTGGCTCTGTATCTGCTCTACGCTGACAACGAGCAGTCGGCGGAGGTCTACGGCGCTGCCTGCGACCGTAACCAGGCATCCATTGTGTTCGATGTGGCAAAGCAGATGGTGCAGATGTCCCCGGCCCTCATGCGCCGCTCCAAGATCACCGCCGCCCAGAAACGCATCGTGAACTACAGCAACAACGGCTTCTACCAGGTGCTTTCGGCGGAGACCGGCACCAAGCATGGCTTGAACGTGTCCGGGCTGGTATTTGACGAGATACACGCCCAGCCCAACCGCCAGCTCTATGACGTGCTGACCAAAGGCTCCGGCGATGCCCGCGAACAGCCGCTGTTCTTTATCATCACAACTGCTGGCATCAACAAGAACAGCATCTGCTATGAGCTGCACACCAAGGCCCTCGACCTGCTGGACGAGCGGAAAAGTGACCCCTCCTTCTACCCTGTGGTGTACGGCCTGGGCATTGAGGACGATTGGACGGATGAGGCGAATTGGTACAAGGCCAACCCCTCCCTGGGCCACACAATCCCCATTGACCGGGTGCGGGACGCCTACCAGAATGCCTTGGACAATCCCGCCGAAGAAAATGTGTTCAAACAGCTCCGCTTGAACATTTGGACCTCCGCCACTGTGTGCTGGATTCCAGAACACATCTACGACCGGGGCAACCGCCCCATCGACCTGGACGATCTCTATGGCCGGGAGTGCTTTGGGGGCCTCGACCTCTCCAGCACTTCGGACATCACCGCCCCCTCGCTGGTGTTCCCGCCCCGGTCGGAGGAGGAGCCGTACACGGTGCTGCCCTTCTTCTGGCTCCCGGAGGAAACGCTGGAGCTGCGCTGTCGCCGCGACCATGTCCTCTACGATGTGTGGAAACGGCAGGGCTTCATCAACACTACCGAGGGCAACGTGGTCCACTACGGCTTTATCGAAAAGTTCATCGAGGACTTAGGGGAACGGTACAACATCAAGGAGATCGCCTTCGACCGCTGGAACGCCACCCAGATGGTTCAGAACTTGGAGGACATGGGCTTTACCGTTGTCCCCTTCGGTCAGGGCTACAAGGATATGTCCCCACCCTCCAAGGAACTGTACAAACTGCTGATGGAGGGCCGCATCAACCACGGCGGCAACCCGGTCTTGAAGTGGATGGCCCAGAATGTGATCATGCATCAGGACCCAGCCGGGAACATCAAGCCGGACAAGGACAAATCCACAGAGAAAATAGATGGCATCGTGGCAACGATCATGGCTCTCGACCGGGCCATCCGCTGTCAGGATGCCACCTCTGTTTATGATTCCAGAGGGATTTTATTCATCTGAAACCGCTCGAAATGTAGGTTATCCAAATCAACTTATGTTTCTACGGACTGTGAATAGTGATTGAAGCGAAATCTGCCGTTTGGAAAATCAAAATCTGGAGCCCAACCATTTTTGAAGGCACTGTTGAGAATAAGAGCGGCAAAAATCAAACCGCCGTCAATCACCAACGCCTGCGGCATGGTCAACTTATTGAAAACTTGGGTCAAACTACGACCTGCTGTCACTATCTCCTGTGACATCCTGCTCACCTCCCGTTTCATTGTTATCCAGGAAACTGCTTAGTGGGGTATTACCGTAGGATATTAAAAATGCATCCACAAAAGCCTTACCTCGCTCCACTGCACTCTTGGGTCCAGCGGAGTTAGCTTGCACATTTTTGGCCGCACTGGAAATTTCTTCCGGGTCTACACCAAAGTAGTCAGCTAAAAGTTTCATATGTTCGATGGATGGCTTTGTTCTACCGCTTTCCCATTTGCACACTGCTGAACGGTCGAGTTTCAGTTTGTTCGCCAGTGTTTGCTGGGAAATGTGCCTTGCCTCTCTTAGCCCTCGGATGCGTTTCCCAATCTGACTGCGCTCACTATCGGAGCCATGTGTCTTGGATGAGTTCATCGTACCACACCTCTTTTCAAAAAGAAACGGGAGTCTTGTTGAGTTTTGTTGATTGTTGTTGAGCAATGTCTGACAGCATCATTATAGCTCCGACCAACCGAATAATCAATCTACTTACTTTAAGGATGGTGATTTCTATGGGCTTTTTCAGCAGTTTGTTCCATTCGCGGGACGCTCCCCAGAACAGCACAGCCGGGAGCGCCTACACATTTTTCTTTGGCGGCTCCACCTCCGGCAAAACTGTCACCGAGCGGAGCGCCATGCAGATGACGGCGGTGTATTCCTGCGTCCGCATCTTGGCGGAGGCCGTGGCTGGCCTGCCGCTGAACCTCTACCGCTACGCCGAGGACGGCGGCAAAGAGAAAGCCATCGACCACCCACTGTATCTGCTGCTCCATGACGAGCCAAACCCGGAAATGAGTTCCTTCGTGTTCCGGGAAACCCTCATGACACACCTGCTCCTCTGGGGCAACGCCTACGCCCAGATCATCCGCAACGGCAAAGGCGAGGTCATCGCCCTCTACCCTCTCATGCCTAACAAAATGACCGTGGATCGGAATGAGCGGGGGCAGCTCTACTACCGCTACTACCGGGGGACGGACGAGGCCATCCGCGACAAGGAGCAGCTTGTCACTCTCCGGCCCACGGATGTACTGCACATCCCCGGTCTGGGCTTTGACGGCTTGGTGGGCTACTCGCCCATCGCTATGGCGAAAAACGCCATCGGCATGGCAATCGCCTGTGAGGAGTACGGCGCTAAGTTCTTCGCCAATGGCGCGGCTCCAGGCGGTGTTCTGGAACACCCCGGCACCATCAAAGACCCCCAGCGTGTGCGGGAAAGCTGGCAGTCCACCTTCGGCGGCAGCGGCAACGCCAACAAGATCGCCGTTCTGGAGGAGGGCATGAAATACACGCCCATCGGCATCTCGCCGGAGCAGGCCCAATTCCTCGAAACCAGAAAATTTCAAATCAATGAGATCGCTCGAATTTTCCGAGTACCGCCCCATATGGTGGGCGACCTGGAAAAGTCGAGCTTTTCTAATATTGAGCAGCAGTCCTTGGAGTTCGTGAAATACACGCTGAACCCCTGGGTGGTGCGCTGGGAGCAGTCCCTCACCCGCGCCCTGTTCACCCAGGCGGAAAAGGCCCGGTACTTTGTGAAGTTCAATCTGGAGGGTTTGCTCCGGGGCGACTATGAGAGCCGGATGAACGGCTACGCCACCGCTCGGCAGAACGGCTGGATGTCTGCCAACGACATTCGGGAGTTAGAGAATCTCGACCGCATCCCCATCGAGGAGGGCGGCGACCTGTACCTCATCAATGGCAATATGCTCCCGCTGCGAGATGCCGGAGCCTTTGCAAATATGACTACTTCGAGAGAGGAGGAAGATGACCATGAAGAAGTTTTGGAATTGGAAAGTGACGGCGGCGACGGAGACGACCCCGGAGGAACGGACTCTGTTCCTCAACGGCACCATCGCCGAGGATAGCTGGTATGACGATGACGTGACCCCGCAGCTTTTCAAAGACGAGCTGATGGGCGGTTCCGGCAACATCACCGTCTGGATCAACAGCCCCGGCGGCGACTGTGTGGCTGCGGCCCAAATCTACAATATGCTCATGGATTATCCCCACGATGTGACCGTGAAAATTGACGGCATCGCCGCCAGCGCCGCCTCGGTTATCGCCATGGCTGGCACCAAGGTGCTGATGTCCCCGGTGTCCACCATGATGATCCACAACCCGGCTACGGTCGCCTGGGGCGACACCGGCGAGATGGAGAAGGCCATCGCTATGCTGGACGCCGTCAAGGACTCTATCATCAACGCCTACGAGATCAAGACCGGCCTGTCCCGCGCCAAGCTGTCCCACCTCATGGACAGCGAGACCTGGATGGACGCGAACAAGGCGATGGAGCTGGGCTTTGCGGACGGCATTCTTTCCCGCGTCCCGGCGGAGGACGAGCCCCCGCCTGCTGGCTCCATGCTGTATTCCACGGCAGCAGTGGTCAATTCCCTCATGGGGAAAATCGCCGCCAAGTGCCGCATCGAAAAACCGAATACCACTCCCACAGGCCGTTCCATCGACACGCTGATGGAGCGGCTTGAACTTTTGAAATTTTAAGGAGGAACACATCATGACCATTCTGGAACTGAGAGAGAAGCGGGCCAAGGCATGGGCGGCTGCGAAGGCTTTCCTGGACAGCCACCGCAACGAGAAGGGTGTCCTGTCCGCCGAGGACGATGCCGCCTACACCCGTATGGAGCAGGACATCACCGATCTGGGCAAGGAGATCGCCCGTCTGGAGCGGCAGGAAGCGCTGGACGCCGAGCTGTCCAAGCCTACCGCCAGCCCCTTGACCGGCAAGCCCCTGGGCGGTGCTGACCAGGACGAGCCTAAGACCGGGCGGGCCTCCAAAGCCTACAAAGAGGCCATGCTCACCGCCCTGCGCACCAACTTCCGCCAGGTGAGCAACGTCCTCCAGGAGGGCATCGACGCCAATGGCGGCTACCTGGTGCCGGAGGAGTACGACTCCCGGCTCATCGATGGGCTGACCGAGGAGAACATCATGCGCAGGCTGGGTCACCGCATCACCACCAGCGGGGAACACAAGATCAACATCGCCGCTACCAAGCCCGCCGCCGCGTGGATCGATGAGGGCGGCGCGCTCACCTTCGGGGATGCCACCTTCGCCCAGATCAGCCTGGACGCCCACAAGCTCCATGTGGCGGTGAAGGTCACCGAGGAGCTGCTCTACGACAATGCCTTCGGCCTGGAGAGCTACATCATCGCCCAGTTCGCCAAGGCCCTGGGCAACGCGGAGGAGGACGCTTTCCTTAACGGGGACGGCACCGGCAAGCCCCTGGGCCTGCTGGCGGCGACCGGCGGGGCGCAGACCGCCGTCACCACCGCCGGGGCCTCCATCGCGGCGGACGAGGTCATCGACCTGGTCTACGCCCTCAAGCGGCCCTACCGCAAGAACGCCGCCTTCCTCACCAACGACCAGACGCTGGCGGTGCTGCGCAAACTGAAGGACAACAATGGACAGTACCTCTGGCAGCCCTCCTACCAGGCCGGGGAGCCGGACCGTCTGTTCGGCTACGCCATCCACACCTCTCCCTATTTCCCGACCGTCACCGCCGGGAAGCCCGCCATCGCTTTCGGCGATTTCAGCTACTACAACATCGGCGACCGGGGGACCCGCTCCTTCGCCGAGCTGAAGGAGCTGTTCGCCGGGAACGGTATGGTGGGCTTTGTCGCCAAGGAGCGGGTGGACGGCAAGCTGGTGCTGCCGGAGGCGGTGCAGCTCCTGGCTATCAAGGCCAGCACCGCAGCGAAGTGATCTGCGAGGGTCCCGGTGGTGTATCCGCCGGGACCCTCTGATTTTAGAGGGGGTAACGCTTTGCTCGTTTCTCTGAAGGAGGCCAAGAAGTACCTTCGGGTAGACCATGACGATGATGACACCATCATTCGGAAGCTCATCCGGGCTGCTGAAACGCTCTGCGAGGGTACGCTGCGGAAGGCTGTGGAACCGCTCCCCATCAACAAAGTGGCGGTGCTGTTCGCCGTGGCCTACCTCTACGAGCATCGGGAGAACGCCGACATGGACGAGCTGACCCGGATGCTCCGCTACATCCTTGCCGCGGAACGGGAGGTGGCTTTCTGATGGACATTTCCAAGCTGCGCTCCCGCATCACCATCCAGCGGAGCGAAGTGGCCACCGATGCCATCGGCAACCACTTAAGCGTCTGGGTGGACTACTGGTCCTGCGCCGCCTACGCCAACCTCGCCTCCGGGAAAGAGTACGGGGCCGCTGGACAGACGCTGGGCAGCGACACCCTGGTGTTCGAGGTGCGCTGGTGTGAGCGGCTCCGTGATCTGGACGCTACCCGGTTCCGCATTCTGTTCGGCGGCAATATCTACAACATCACCTGCGTGGACGATGTGCAGTTCCGGCATGAAAAGCTGAAGCTCACCGCCCAGCGGGAAAGGCGGTGACGGCATGGCTCGTGACAGGGTATCCATCGACCAGTTTCCCGGCGCGGTCATGGCCCAGCTTGAGGAATATGTGTCCATGGCCTCGGACGAGGTCAAAGAGGCCGTCCGTACCGTCAGCGAGGACGTGAAGGCCGAGATACAGTCCCGCGCCCCGGTCAAGACCGGGAAGTACAAAAAGAGCTGGACCGTCACCAAGGTGGAGGAGACCGCCCAATCCCTGGTGAACACTGTCCACTCGGCAAAGCACTACCGGCTGACCCATCTGCTGGAGAACGGCCACGCCAAGCGGGGCGGCGGCAGGACGCGCGCCTTCCCCCACATCGCCCCCGGCGAGGCCCTGGCGGAGAAGAAGCTGCTGGAGATCGCGGAAAGGAAACTGCGATGAAAAAATCAGATGTTTCCGCTCTGTTGGAGCGGCTGGGGTTCCCCTTCGCCTATGACCACTTTGCCGAGGGCGAGGGGCCAGACCCGCCCTTTTTGGTGTATCGCTTCCCCAACGCCGACAACTTCGCCGCCGATGGGGTGGCGTACTTCAAGCAGGATGTCCTCCACATCGAGGTCTACACGGATAAGAAGGACCCGGCGCTGGAGGAGCAGATCGAGGCCGCTCTGGACGAGGGCGGCATTTTTTATGGCAAAGGCGAGACATGGATCGACAGCGAAAAGCTGTACGAGGTCCTTTATGAAATGGAGGTATCTGCATGAGCAGCACCAATAAGCGCAACAAGGTCAAGTTCAATATCTGCAACGTCCACTACGCTCCGCTCTCCCAGGACAACGATGGGAAGTACACCTGGGCGACCCCCGTGGCCCTCCCCGGCGCGGTGTCCCTGTCCCTTGACCCCCAGGGGGAGCCGGAGAGTTTCTACGCGGACGGCATCGAGTATTACGTCATCAACAACAACCAGGGCTATGACGGCGATCTGGAGGTGGCGATGATCCCGGAGTCCTTCCGCCGCGACATTCTCATGGAAACGGCGGACGCCAACAGCGTCCTGCTGGAGAACGCCTCCAGCGAGACAGGCAAGTTCGCCCTCCTGTTCGAGTTCGATGGGGATGTGCGGAAGATCCGTCATGTTCTCTACAACTGCTCCGCCTCCCGTCCCTCCATCTCCGCCAAGACCAACGAGGAGAGCCGGGAGGTGCAGACCGAGACCCTGACCGTTAAGGCCCGCCCCCTGTCCACCGGCTATGTGAAGGCCAAGACCGGCGACTCCACCAAGGCCAGCGCCGCCATCCCCCGCATCTACCGGCTGAAGTTCCATCGGGACATCTACAAGGACCTCGCCGCGCTGGAAAAGAGCGTGGGCGACAACAGCGAGGGCAGCTCCGGGCTGGATATGTTCTCTCTGGAGATGTTCGAGAACATCGCCTACATCATGGCGAAACACGCCGACCCCGCCGCCGTCCCGGATTCCCCGGAGGACTGGCTGGACAGCTTCAACACCTTCTCCATCTACCAGGTGCTGCCCCAGCTTATCGAGCTGTGGGGCCTGAATGTGCAGACCGATGTTCAGTCTAAAAAAAACTTCGCCCGACTGACCGGGAAATGACCACGCCGTTGTTCCTGCTCCGCTGTCTACAGGTCGGGCTGTCCCTCCGGGACCTCGACCTGCTGACGGTGGGCATGGTGAACGACATTTTTGCGGAGCAGCTCAATGATGACTGCAAATACGCAACCCTGGCGACCCAGGAAGATATGGACCGCTTTTGACAGGAGGTGACGGCCTATGGGTGCAAGACGGATCGCGGGCATCACGGTGGAGATCGGCGGCGATACCACAAAACTGACCACCGCCCTTAAAGATGTGGACAAGGCCCTCTCCACCACCCAGAGCAGCCTCCGGGATGTCAATAAGCTGCTCAAGCTGGACCCCGGCAACACGGAGCTGCTGGCACAGAAACACAGGCTGCTGGGCGAGGCCGTTTCCGAGGCCAAGGAGAAGCTGGCCACGCTGAAAACCGCTGCGGAGCAGGCGAATCAAGCCCTCGCCAACGGGGAGATCACCCAATCGCAGTATGATGCTCTCCAACGGGAGATCATCGAAACCGAGCAGAAACTCAAAGATTTAGAGCGGCAGGCGGAAAATTCGTCTGTCGCTCTTCAAAAAATCGGACAGGTCGGCGACAAGCTCCAAGCCGTAGGCGACAAGGTGTCCGGGGTGGGCGAAACCCTCACCAAGTCGGTCACCGCCCCGGTGGTGGGCCTTGGCACCGCCGCCGTCGCCACCGCCGCCAACTTCGAGTCCTCCATGTCCCAGGTGCAGGCCACGATGGGCATCACCAAGGACTCCATGTCCACGGTGAATGGTGAGAGCGTAAACACGATGGACACCCTCTCCGCCCTCGCCAAGCAGATGGGCAGCGAGACGGCTTTCTCCGCCAGTGAGTGCGCAGAAGCGTTAAATTACCTCGCCCTCGCTGGCTACAGCACTCAGGAGATGTGCGACACGCTACCTACCGTCCTCAATCTGGCGGCGGCTGGCGGCATCGACCTGGCTTCGGCCTCCGACATGGTGACGGACGCCATGTCCGCTCTGGGCATGGGTACAGACGAGGCCACCACGATGGTGGACCAGATGGCAAAGACCTCGTCCACCACAAATACATCGGTGGCCCAGCTTGGCGACGCCATCCTGACCATCGGTGCCACGGCGAAGTCCGTCAAGGGCGGCACCGCCGAACTGAACACCGCCCTCGGCATCCTCGCCAACAATGGCATCAAGGGAGCCGAGGGCGGTACACATTTGCGCAACGTCATCCTCTCCTTGCAAAACCCCACCGATAAGGCGGCGGCCTGCATGGAGCAGCTCGGCGTGGATGTGTATGACTCCGAGGGAAATATGCGCTCCCTCAACGATGTGCTGGGTGATTTGAACACCAGCATGGACGGTATGACCGCCGCCGAGAAGTCCAACATCATCGCCACCATCTTCAACAAAACCGACCTCGCCGCTGTCAACGCCCTCCTCGCCAACACCGGCGAGACTTGGGATGATTTGCAGCAGTCCATCATCGAAAGTAGCGGCGCGGCCCAGCAGATGGCGAACACACAACTGGACAATCTCCAAGGCCAGCTCACCATTTTGAAGTCGGCTCTGGAGGGGCTTGCCATTTCCATCGGGGAGATTCTGTTCCCGGTCATCAAGAATATCGTCAGCGGCATCCAGGGCTTTGTAGATTGGCTGAACAATCTGGACGAAGGCACCAAGCAGACCATCGTCACTATCGGGCTGATCGTTGCCGCTGTGGGGCCGGTCCTCATCGTCATTGGCAAGGTGATCTCTGCGGTCGGCACCATCCTCTCGGTGGTGTCCAAGATCGGCCCGGTCATTGGCGCGGTCAAGACTGCCGCCACCGGGCTTTTTACTGTTTTGGCGGCAAACCCCATTGCTCTGGTGGTCGCTGCCATTGCCGCCCTCATCGCCATCTTCGTGGTGCTGTGGAACAACTGCGAGGGATTCCGTGAGTTCTGGATCGGGCTGTGGGAGGCTATCAAAAGCGCCGCCATCGCCGTGTGGGAGGCGCTGTCCTCCTTCTTCCAGGGAGCGTGGGAGGCCATCGTCAATCTGGCCCAGACCATCTGGGGCGGCATCGGCGACTTCTTCTCCGGGCTGTGGGAGGCGATTTCCTCCACGGCCCAAGCGGTGTGGAACGCTATCAGCGGTTTCCTCTCCGGCCTGTGGTCCGGCATCGTCAGCGCCGCCCAGAGCATTTGGGGCGGCATCATCGAGTTCTTCTCCGGGCTGTGGCAGGGTATCTCCACTACGGCCCAGACGGTCTGGAATGCCATCAGCACCTTCCTCTCCGGCCTGTGGACGAGTATCGTCAACATCGCCCAGACAATCTGGAACGGCATCGTGACATTCTTCTCCGGGCTGTGGGAGGGCATCCGGGCCACCGCCGAGGCGGTCTGGAACGGTATCAGCACATTCCTCTCCACCCTCTGGACAACCATTTCCACGGCGGCGCAGACCATCTGGAATGGCATCAAGGAATTTTTCGCTGGAGCGTGGGAGGCTATCTCCTCCACGGCCCAGGCCGCATGGAACGGTATCAAAGAGTTCCTCTCCGGCATCTGGGAGGCCATCAAGGGTGTGTTCACCACGGCTCTGGAAACCATCCAGACGGTGGTGACCGGGGCTTGGGAAGCCATCAAGAACGTGGTCACCACAGCGATGGAGGCGCTCCAGACCGCAATCAGCACCGCATGGGAGGCTATCAAGACCGCCATCACCACGGCGCTGGAAGCCATCAAGACCGCTGTCACCATGGCATGGGAGGCAATCAAAACAGCGGTCACCACAGCGATGGAGGCCATCAAGACGGCCATCACCACGGCCTGGGAAGCCATCAAAACTGCTGTGCTGACGGTCATGGAGGCGGTGAGAACCGCCATCACCGCCGCTTGGGAGGCAATCAAAACCGCTGTCACCACGGTGGTCAACGCCATCAAAGATACAGTGACCCAGGTCTGGAATGCCATCAAGGATACCGTTTCCGGCATCATGGACCGGCTGAAGGAGACCGTGGTCAACGCCTGGAACGCGCTGAAGGAGGCCGTCACCAATGTGGTCAATGGCATCAAGGAGGCGGTCACTGGTGTGTTCAACGGCCTCGCCGATGGGGTGAAAACCGCCATGACCAAGGTGCTGGACGCGGTGAAGTCCGGCTTCAACTTCGTCAAAGACCACATCCTCGGCTTGGGCAAACAAGCCGTGGGCTGGGGCCGCGACCTCATCATGGGCATCGTCAACGGCATCAAGGGGGCCATCGGCGCGGTGAAAGACGCTGTGGGAAATGTGGCAAGCACGATCAAGTCCTTTCTGCACTTCTCTGTCCCGGACGAGGGGCCGCTCACCGATTACGAGTCCTGGATGCCTGACTTCATGGCGGGGCTTGCCAGGGGCATCGAGCAGAGCCGGGGAGCTGTCAAAGCGGCTATCGGCAGCGTAGCTGATGATTTGACCCTGACGCCCACCATCACCGCCGCCACCAGCGGTTTGGAGACCATCCGCAATGGCGGTATGACCCAAACCGAGAGCATCACTGCCGCCAGCGGCAATTCCGAGATGGCGGCGCGGCTGGATGCCATGTACGAGGTGGTCACCAAGTACCTGCCCCGGCTGGCCAACCGCCAGATCGTGCTGGACTCCGGCACCCTGGTGGGCGAACTGTCCGATGGCATGAACCGAACGCTGGGGAGGGCTTTCCTATGATCCGAAAATTCAGACTGACCAATGGCGCGGGGGACGGCTGGGACCTGAACAGCCGCACCTCCTTCTTCCATGCCATCGCTGGCCTGGGCTTCAAGGACGGCACCCAATACGAGCAGGTCGGCACCGACTTCATCCCCCTGGAAGAATTGTTCTCCCAGGGGGAGATGTCGGGCCGCATCCTGTTCGGCGGTACCGCCGCCTACCAGACCTACCGGGACTTCTCCCGGTTCGTCCGGGCGGTGCCGCTCACCCTCATCTACCAGACGGACGAGACCTACCGAGTCCCTGTCCGGCTTACCGAGCTTTCCAAGGGGGAACTGATGGAGGGCGGCGGTGGGCTGGTCTGCGATGTGGCCTTCCTCGCCACCGGGCTGTTCTACAAGAGCGTCACCCGGCAGAGCGGCGTCCTCTCCATCGGCGGGAAAGTGTATCCCTACACCTACAGCTACTCCTACGCCGAGGTGTCCCAGAACACCTTGGTCATCGACAGCGACAGCTACGAGGACAGCCCCTGCAAGGTCACCATCTTTGGTCTGATGTTGTACCATTTTAGTTGACACCTCATACGCAAGGATTTAATGTATAATCAAAGAGAATTA
>QXXE01000254.1 GCA_009911355.1 Clostridiaceae bacterium
GCCTGCGGTTTGGGGACGGCTGCAAACCTCATGTGATACAGGTCGAGCGACTTACCCCAGATGGTGCAGTCATCCCCAGGATAATCAACGGACTTACACCCGTTTCGGCTATTTGTCTTTTCTTGTGCGCCGCCATTTGTAAGGACTCGGTGTTTCGCCGACCCCTTGCAATGAGCGCTGATTGCATCCGCCGGGCGCTTGTACCCCAGCATTCTTGCACAGGCCGTAGCCGGGAAATAGGGTTTCCTTTGATTTCCAAAACAGCGAGCTCGCCGAACTCGCTGTTTTGGAATACTTGCAGATCGTTCATTCGTGTTGCTCCTTTCAATTTGGGTTTTTCGCTTTCCTTTTTGGTCGGGGTGTGGTATGCTGTTGGTGGTTAATTTTTAAATCCGCATATATTATAACCCGTATTTACGAATATGTCAATATGGAATACGGGTATTTTGCACGTATTTTTGAAGGAGGTAAATATGTTCTCTGCTATATTAAAAGATCTTCGAGTAAAAAAAGGCATTTCGCAAACCAAATTAGCTAAAGAAATTGGTGTATCCGCCGGAAATATCAGCGATTGGGAAAGTGATCGTAGCAAACCTGGTTATTTAGCCTTGATTTCACTTGCCCGCTTTTTCGAAGTGTCCGCCGATTATCTTTTGGAGTTACAGCCGAGTCCTAATGGCATCTTGCCCGTAAAATGCCTTAATGTTCCACTGGATGGTGTCGAAATTGACCTGGTTGAGGCATTTCGGTTTATTTCTGTTGACGATCAAAGTGAGTTATTGGAATTAGCGTTCTCAAAATATCAAGAAACTCTTGATCATAAGCGGAAGTACGCCCATTCAAGTTATCAAGACGAAACCAACCACACTGAAACAGCCTAATTTTTTGCCTTGATGGTTAAAAACTTAATCACTATAATAGGGTTATCAAAAACATATAAAATAGTGACTAATTTTGAGACTTCCCCAAGTGTCACAAAAAGTAAATGAGCAAGATTATTAGGCGCAGTGTTATATTGACTTATTTTTGCGCTATATAATTGTCCCATTGCTCAAAAAATATTTTTTTCGAAAAAACGCGAAAAACCGAACTAAATCAGCTTGCAACAGTTCTATTTTGTAAAAATATCATCAATGGGACAACATTTTTAAAAATTATTAAAATGTCCCATTGATAAAACGCAAGCCTAATTTTGAATCTATAACAAAACCGTCTGTTAAACCCTTGCTTTTTTCAAGATTCAGCATTTTCCAGAACTTGCACCGCTGTGCGCACAAAATCTAAAAAGCTACACTCCTGCTGCTGTAACGCCGCTTTAGCGGTTCGCCTGCGGTTGCTGCGCATATTCTCAATTGCCCTGAAACACCCGAAAAAGTTGCAAAGTCCTGTTTAGACTGCATATCCCTATGGACGCACAAAAAGCCCCTGTAAACACCGCTCAGAGCGCCTACAGGGGCTTTTCGCCTATCCATATCCATATTATACGCATTGCCGCGCAGCAGCCCTCGGGGCAGTTTACAGCCGCGAAATGTTTACCCGTTTCATTTCGGTAAAGTTTTTCGCATCCCGGGACAACTTACTTGAGAATTTCAACGCCGTTTCGGTTTGAAATGTTCGTGTCCCGCCGCCGTTTCG
>QXXE01000255.1 GCA_009911355.1 Clostridiaceae bacterium
TCCGAAGGCGATTCCTCTGGCGAGAAATTGGTATCGCGTTTTGCACGCATTACGATGCCGTCTGTCCAAACCATGCACTCTCCCTGCTTGTACAGGTCATGAGCCCCGGTTGGGGCGATCCACGCAAGCGCGGTTTCCGGCGTAGCCCCGTGATAGGGAGCCCACAGCGCGGGGGCTGCTTTGGGGTTCCAATCGGGATTATCGGTACTGTCGTGTTCCTGGCAGCAGCGGTAAGGCACACCATCCTCGGTGCGCACGTCGCCTACGGCAAACGCGCCGGGAGCCCATTCCTCAGCGAGGGCGCGGCAGCGGATTACGTCGTCAGCAGACATTGCCACTGCGGTGCTGCGGAACATCGACCGCGCCATGATTGCGACGCCCTGCTTTTCCAACGCTGCCTGCTGCTGCTCGCGTTCCCGTTCGGCTTCCTGTTCCGCACGTTCCTGCGCTTTGCGGGCACGTGCTTTTTCGTGTGCCCCCCGCCGTTCAGTGTCCTCTACGATGTCGGCAATCGCGCTGCGATCATCGTTTAATACCAGCTTTGCAAATGCGCCGAACCGGTAAAACTTTTCCGCGAGTGCGTCCGGCAGCTCCCACGAGCAGCCCGGGACCTCGTGCGGGGTAGTGGTTAAATTTTCCTGAATGTACATATTTTCTCCTTTATTTGACTGCAAGGTAGAAATAAGTCTCATGTGTGTCTAATGAGACGTCTTCATATGTCCGATAACTGGTTGCTCGCCGTTCGTAATAAGTGTTGCACACCTTAAAACCTGTGCTTGTAATTTCCAACGCATTATACGTTGTATATCCATTATCATAGTCTCCGTGTTTACCAGTAAAGGGGTATCCATCATAGGCATACGCAGAATATATTTCTTGATAACGTCGCTCGTCACCAGAAGAAGACCTTTCGTATTTATAATACGTCCATGGAGCATCTCCCCAACCCACTACACCAACCCATACGAACTTGGGCCGAAATCCTAAATTAACAGAATTAAAAATGGGCGGAGTAGGGGCATTGACGTCAGAGTTTTGTTGCCCTTGATACGTCCCAACCACAACCCCTCCGCCAAGTGCCGCTGCGAGGTTTGCAAGCGTAATCCGCTTTCCAGTCGTAGCGCTCACATCACTGACCGGGATATAGTCACCGGTTGCGATTGTGGTAGAGGAAAGCGTGCTTGCGCCGTTAATAAGCGCATACAGCGCTTTCGCTGCGGTAGACTGCCCCGTCCCGCCACGCGCAAGCGAGAGAATACCAGTAATTGCGCTCGCGTCCATGCTGGTAGGAGGTTCGCCGGGATCGCCTTTTGGGCCGGCGGGACCTGTGGCACCTGTAGCACCAGTTGCTCCTGGTTCGCCTCGTTCACCCTTAAGCTGCGCTTTTTGCTCAGCGGTCAACTGGTCGAAAGTCAGTGCAGCGCCAGGGTCCCCTTTGGGGCCTTTCAACTGCGCTTTTTGTTCCTCCGTTAGAAGGTCAAAAGTCAGTGCAGCACCAGTGTCTCCTTTAGGGCCTTTGAGCTGCGCTTTTTGTTCCTCCGTCAGCTGATCAAAGGTCAGCGCAGCGCCGTCTTTGCCATCTTTACCGTCCGCGCCATCCTTGCCCGGAGGGCCCTGCATCCCCTGCGC
>QXXE01000256.1 GCA_009911355.1 Clostridiaceae bacterium
ATGGGCAACGATATGATGGAAGCGTATCTCTATGAGATGAACACGCTGCTGGAGCAGGTGGATGAGATCGTATTATCGGCTGAGAAGAACGGGAGTTTTTCGGAGGACGAGGTAAACGAGATCTTCCGGATCATGCACACATTTAAGGGCTCCTCGGCGATGATGGAGTTCAATTCGCTGATGACGGTGGCGCACCGCGTGGAGGACCTGTTCTTCATCATCCGCGACAAGACGATGGAGGTCATCCCGGAAGGGCTGCGCCCGGAGCTGTTCGACCTGATTTTCCAGGCGATCGACTTTTTCCGCGGCGAGGTGGAGAAGATCGAGAACGACCAGCCGGTGACCGACGATATCGCGGCGCTGCTCGAGAAGGTGGGCAGCTTCCAGGCGAAGATCGAGCAGAAGGAAGACGGCGGGGAGCCGGAAGCGGCGGCGGAAGCAGCTGCGGCGTCCGGCGGCGCAGGCGCGTCCGAGTTTGGCAGCGCCGAGTTCCCGTTCGCGGTGCAGGTGTTCTTTGACGAGGGCTGCGGGATGGAAAACCTCCGCGCATTCATGCTGGTCAACTCCATCCGGGAGCTGGGCGCGGGCGCGTTCGACTGCCTGCCCGGGGACGTGGATACCAACCCGGAATCGGCCGCGTTTATTGTGGAAAACGGCTTTATCCTGCGGTTCGCGTCGGCGGACGCGCGCACGGCGGCGATGCCGATCATCACCGATACCGCAACCGTGAGCAGCTATCAGAAATTTGACTTTGCGGCAGAAGAGGGCGCGCCCGCCCCGGCGGCGGAGCCCGCGCCGGCGGAGGAAGCCCCGGCGGCGGAAAAGCCCGCGGAGCAGCAGCCTGCGGCGGCCCCGGCAGCGGGCGCGCCCAAGCAGCAGCCGCAGGCGCAGCACGCAAAGGAAAGCCTGATCAGCGTGAACCTCGGCAAGCTGGACGCGCTGATGGCGGTGGTGGGCGAGATCGTCATCACCGAGTCGATGGTGACCGCGTCGCCTGACCTGAAGGGGCTCAAGCTGGATAACTTTACATCGGCGTCGCGGCAGCTGCGCTCGCTGACCGACTCGCTCCAGGACATTTCGATGTCGCTGCGCATGGTGCCGGTCTCGGCGACCTTCCAGAAAATGAAGCGTATTGTACGCGATATGAGCAAGAAGCTCAACCGTGAGACGGTGCTCGAGCTGGTGGGCGAGTCGACCGAGGTCGACAAGACCATCGTGGACAGCATCAGCGACCCGATCATGCACATCGTGCGCAATTCCATGGACCACGGCATCGAGGAGCACGCCGAGGAGCGCGTCGCGGCGGGCAAGGACCCGGTGGGGAAAATCGTGTTATCGGCGCGGCAGACCGGCGGCGAGGTCATCATCGAGGTGATCGACGACGGGCGCGGCGCGGACGACGACGCGATCCTGAACAAAGCGCTGCGGCAGGGGCTCGCGCAGCCGGGTGTGGAATACTCGCATAAAGATATCTTAAATTTCCTGCTGATGCCCGGCTTTTCGACGAACACCGAGGTTACCGAATATTCGGGGCGCGGGGTCGGCATGGACGTAGTCAAGAGCAACGTCGAGAACGTCGGCGGCAGCGTGACCATTACCAGCGAGAAGGGCAAGGGCATGAC
>QXXE01000257.1 GCA_009911355.1 Clostridiaceae bacterium
TTACCCCAGATGGTGCAGTCATCCCCGCGATAGTAGGAGGAAATGCTGTAGCCATGGCTGTGGGCCTCGGCTTCGCTTGCGAAAATCTCAGCGATTTTGACCGTACAAAAACGAGGCGTATTGATGTAGTCGCCGACCTTGACGGTTTCGGGCTCTGGCTGGGCGCGATCCTCCCTGGCTTCGCGCAACAGGCTGCTTTGCAGATCGTACTGCCAGCGCAGCCCGTTTGCCAGGGTTTCACGGGTCATGCCCTCCTCGGCGGATGGGCCGAGGTTGGAATAGTAGGGGTTCACAAAGATTGCGTTCGCGTCAATGGAGAGGATTTCTTCTATCCACTCGGTATCGTCTGTGTCAAAGGTGAATGTGCCGCTCTGATCGTCAAAGTCAGGGAAGAAGCACTGCGCCCCCCAGCCGCGCCCTTTCTTATAAAACGCGATCCATGCGATCTCCGCGCGTGCGTCTGGAAGAATCTCCTGTGCGATTGCTCGAATGCTTGCCATAATGTTTCGCTCCTTTCGATTTTTGGTTTTTCGCTTTCCTTTTTGGTCGGGGTGTGATATGCTGTTGGGGGTTAAATTGTTAATCTACATTCATTATAATAGCCCATTCACTAATTGTCAAGAGAAAATTTGTTTATTCACTAATAAGGGAGCTTATTCACTATGGGACTTTTCGAACGAGTACACGAACTAATATCAGCTCAACATCTTACAGTAAAACAATTAGAGCGTGATTGCGGACTGGCAAACGCAACAATTCGTCGCTGGGAAACACAAACACCTAATATTGAGAGTGTCCGAAAAGTAGCCAGTCGACTAAATGTATCCATTGATTACCTAGTCAATGGAGAGAGCTTAAACACTACTGACCCGATATCACAACAGCTTTCGCAAACTGAATTGAATCTTGTTGATATGTTTCGAATGCTGAATAAACATGATCAGGAAAATGCTTTTGACTTTATCACTATGCTTTATGAAAAAACGACAGGAGTAAGAAAATCTATTTACACGACCTATGATACCGATAGAATCTTAAGTCCGTCAGATACAGAGACAGCTTGATTTTCTTGTGTCGCTATGATTAAAATTTTAATCCTGAAAAAGTGTCACAAAAAGTAAAGTTCAATAGTGGATTTCTACAAGCGTAATCTACTTTTTGTACCTTACTTTTTGTAACACAATGCGTGGTGTTATTTATACTTCTTTATGTTATAAATTTTGCATCATTGATTGTTTTTTCGATTTTTGATTTTTTCGAATCTTTTTATGCTTGTAACAAGCAAAAACTCACAAAAGCATATCAATGATGCAATGATTCACGGTATGTTCGATTTTGCATCATTGCTTTTTCGCAAGCCGTTTTTTCAAATCCAAACAAATTTGAGTGTTAGATGATAGTTTCTTTCAGAATTCGTTGTTTTTCAAAACTTACAACGCTGTGCGCACAAATGCTAAAAAAGCGGCGCGCCTGCTGCTGCAACGTCGCTTTAGTGGTTCGCCTGCGGTTGCTGCGCACATTCTCAATTGCCTTGAAACACCTGGAAAAGTTGCAAAGTCCTGTTTAGACTGCATATCCCTATGGACGCACAAAAAGCCCCTGTAAACACCGCTCAGAGCGC
>QXXE01000258.1 GCA_009911355.1 Clostridiaceae bacterium
TATCAGCTCTTTTCTCGTCTCGCCGCTGCCGTCTCTATATCTTGTACCCTGCTGAGTTAAACCGATAAGCATAAATTATTTAAACGATTTGTTGAAATTCTTAGAAAATCAATTGATAATCTCCATTTAAATGTCCAAGTTATTTTTTTGCTAGGCAACCACGAATTATGGGAATTTTTCAACAGTACTTTGGACGAAATTATTCAAAAATATGAGGCTGTACTTACAGAGAACAAGATGCATCTTCTTCAAAACAATATTATTTTTTGTGATGATACCAATACCATTCACAAAATAACTGCGGATGAGTTGAGGATACAAAGAAGGGAACACATACGGGATACATTGAAATCAGCACGAGTCATTCTGTTTGGTGGACTTGCGTTTTCTGGGCAAAACTCAGAATTTAATGCAGAAAATGGAATATATCGGGCCACAATTAATAGAAGCCGAGAAATTGAGGAGAGTGCAAAATTTGATAACCTATATAACATTATTGTCAATACAATACCGGATAGAAACGTAATTGTATTTACTCATACGCCGCAAAAAGACTGATGTTCTGTTGATTCCCAGCAATCTGGATTTGTTTATTTGAGTGGACATACACACCGAAATTACTTTTATGATGATGGTGAGTACAGGATTTATGCAGATAATCAAATAGGGTATAGAGAAAGGACACCTCATCTAAAGTATTTTTATTTAGATGACACATATGACATATTCGTAGATCATGATAATGGGATTTATGAAATTACCAGAGAGCAGTATATAGATTTTTATCGTGGTAAAAATATTAAAATGGACTTTACCAGAAAAATTAACATTCTTTACATGTTAAAGAAAAGCGGTTATTATTGCTTTATACATCAATCAAAAAATGGAAATCTCACCATGTTGAATGGTGGAGCAATGAAATCCCTATTTATT
The DNA here is from genome assembly GCA_009911355.1 of Clostridiaceae bacterium. Taxonomy (GTDB): domain Bacteria; phylum Bacillota; class Clostridia; order Oscillospirales; family Butyricicoccaceae; genus QXXE01. The sequence goes on from QXXE01000258.1 coordinate 934, forward strand.
CCTGACATCAGTTACTATTATGAACGAATGGACAACATAATAAGCTATATTAGACAGCCATTAGATAAATTTTCGGAAATACAAAAGCAAATAGCAAATACAGTAAAGAAAATCGGTGGTCTAGGTACAATTCATGGGGCAATTATAGATATTGACTATTTTAATCATATATACGTAAATCCCACTGATGGTACAATTACCGGATATTGGGCATCTGATATAATCAACAAAGAAATTTATCCCAGCATCCCTAAATTGTTAGAGGAAAATTGCCCTGCATTATATGGGAATTACGTTAAAATGATAGGTGGAGACACACAAGCAGAGGTTGCTATTCTTGATAATGTTGATTTAGATGATCCACCTCAAATCTACCTAAGAACAGATATATATAAGGCTTCGCGTGAAATTAAAAAGATGCAAAAACTTGATTCCAAAATACTCAGTACTTGGTACGAGCCAACGCGGTTAATGATTGAATAGCAGAAAAATACCGGGGGACTAGTATAATTCAGTCACTCGGTATTTTATACACTTCATTTGGCATTTTGACGAGCGATTTGAAAATTTGAGCATTAGCAACACCAATCTGAAAAGGGAGCTCACATAATGCCGCTTTCATGCTGGTATCCATTGCCAGTCCCAGAACTGCAGCGTCAAAACAGTCAAATATGGCA
>QXXE01000259.1 GCA_009911355.1 Clostridiaceae bacterium
TTTCTCAAAAACGAGGGCTACGAAGGGCTGGAACCTTTGCAGGCGGACAACATTTTCCGCACGAATATCCAAACCGCTTATCATGTCGGACACTACCGGCAAATGATCGATCCGGCGGTGATGGCGCTGCGGCCCTATTGGCAGTATGATGCGGTAGACGACGCGCACACCCGCCCTTCCCATCTCGCAATGGACGGGCACGTTTTCCCTGCCGATTCGCCGGTCTGGGATACCTGGTATCCCCCGAACGGCTTCCGCTGCCGCTGCACCGTGCGGACGCTCTCCAAACGGCAGGTAGAGCAGCAGAGGCTTATGGTCGAGACCGCGCCACCGCTCGGCATTTACCCAGACCGGCATTTCGCGTCCAACGCGGCAAAGGTACGCTTCGAGCCCGACCTTGCGGGCTACCCGGAACCGCTTGCGAAAGCGTTCCGGGCCCGCGAAAAGGCAGGCGGCGGAAAAGCGCCCTGAGAACGCTTGTAAGCGTTTCTGGCTTCCGGGGGCATCTCTTCCCGGCCAAGCTGCCAGGAACGCACCTGCCCCCGTGCGCACGCGTGCGCACAGCATCCCAGAAAGAAGGTCACATCATGAAAGGCTATATCACGCTGCAATGCAGCAAAATCGCGCTGGACGGCGCGCCGGAGGTGATCCCCGTCCTGCCGCTTGGGCATGTGGTCAGCTCAAAGGGTGAGTTCGACGTAGACGCGGAAAGCCTTGCGGCAATCAACGCCAATATCGCAAAACGAGGCGTTGACGTGGTAATTGACTACGAGCACCAAACGCTAAAGGGCACGCAAGCGCCCGCAGCCGGATGGGTCAAGGAGCTGAAACTCGCGGACAGCTGCATCCAGGCGGTTGTGGAATGGACGCCGCGCGGCGCGGAATATCTCAAAAACCGCGAATACCGCTACCTGTCCCCGGTCGTCAACGTCCGCAAGGCGGACAACAAGGTTGTGCAGCTGCACTCGCTGGCGCTGACCAATACCCCTGCGATCCAGGGCATGGCCCCAATTGTAAATTCCGATACCTTTGAAGGAGGACAAACCAATATGGATATGGCAAAACTGGCGGAGCTGCTCGGCTTGGACGCGAACGCAGACGAGCAGCAGATCATGGAGGCGGTCAAGGCGTGCCTTGCGGAAAACAAAAGCCTCAAGGAGGGGCAGCAGCCGCCCGCAGACGATAAGGTTGTCGCGAATAAGGCGGTCTGTGAGCTGCTCGGCCTCAAGGCGGGCGCGGCGGTCGAGGACGTAAACGCAAAGATTATGGAGCTTAAAGGCGGCATCGTGGACGGCGTGAACGTGCTCGAGGAGCTGAAAGCGCTCAAGGCGCAGAACGCCGACCGCGCCGCTGAAGAAGCGGTCACGCTGGCGCTCCGGGCGGGTAAGCTGACCCCGCCTCAGAAGGACTGGGCAAAAAGCTACGCCCTGAGCGACCCGCAGGGGTTCGCGGCGTTCGTCGAGAAGGCCCCGCAGATCGTCCCAATGGGTGAAGCGGCCCCCGCTGGCGGCATGACGCTGAATTCCGGTTCACAGGACAGGATCAGCATGATCGCCTGCAAGGAGTTCGGGCTCAGCGAAGAAGATGTGAAGAAATACGGCATGGAGGG
>QXXE01000260.1 GCA_009911355.1 Clostridiaceae bacterium
GAGCCGATGAAGGACGCGACAAGCTGCGATAAGCTGCGGGGAGCTGCAAATAAGCGTTGATCCGCAGATTTCCGAATGGGGAAACCCGGCAGAGCAATACTCTGTCAACCATAGCTGAATCCATAGGCTATGGTGGGGAACCGCCTGAACTGAAACATCTAAGTAGGGCGAGGAAAAGAAATCAACCGAGATTCCGTAAGTAGTGGCGAGCGAACGCGGAAAAGGCCAAACCGGGTGTAGCAATATGCCCGGGGTTCGGACGGCAATCTGTAGCCATTTTCGATAACCGAACGCGTTGGGAAGCGCGGCAATACAGGGTGACAGCCCCGTAGGTGAAATTGAAGTGGCGCTAGCCGGATCCAGAGTACCACAGGACACGTGAAACCCTGTGGGAAGATGGGGGGACCATCCTCCAAGCCTAAATACTACTCAGTGACCGATAGTGGAGCAGTACCGTGAGGGAAAGGTGAAAAGTACCCCGGGAGGGGAGTGAAAAAGAACCTGAAACCTTGTGCTTACAAGCACCGAGAGCGCGTTTATGCGTGATCGGGTACTTTTTGTAGAACGGTCCGGCGAGTTAATGTACGTAGCAAGCTTAAGGTACTGTAGTACCGGAGGCGCAGGGAGACCGAGTCTGAATAGGGCGGCTTAGTTACGTGTATTAGACCCGAAACCGGGTGACCTATCCATGAGCAGGCTGAAGCGGTGGTAAGACACCGTGGAGGGCCGAACCCACGTCCGTTGAAAAGGCCGGGGATGACTTGTGGATAGCGGAGAAATTCCAATCGAACTCGGAGATAGCTGGTTCTCCCCGAAATAGCTTTAGGGCTAGCGTCAGGTTAGATTACCGGAGGTAAAGCACTGAATGGGCTAGGGGCCGCGAGGTTACCGAACCCTATCAAACTCAGAATGCCGGATAATTGTTGCCTGGCAGTCAGACTACGTGAGATAAGTCTCGTGGTCAAAAGGGAAACAGCCCAGACCCACAGCTAAGGTCCCAAATAAATGCTAAGTGGAAAATGATGTGAAACTGCGAAAACAACCAGGATGTTGGCTTAGAAGCAGCCACACATTCAAAGAGTGCGTAATAGCTCACTGGTCGAGTGGTTTTGCGCAGAAAATGTAACGGGGCTAAGCATTTAACCGAAGCTTGGGCAGATGAAAAATCTGGGTAGGGGAGCGTCCAATATGGGGCGAAGTCAGAGCGGAAGCACTGGTGGACTGTATTGGAGTGAGAATGCCGGAATAAGTAGCGAGAATTATGTGAGAATCATAATGGCCGAAAATCTAAGGTTTCTTGGGGAAGGTTCGTCCGCCCAAGGTTAGTCGGGAGCTAAGGCGAGGCCGAACGGCGTAGTCGATGCACACACGGTAGAAATTCCGTGACCACCAAAAGAGTTAAACCAGAGGACGCTTTCTTTAAGTCTGACCCGGGCGATGGTTGCCCCGGGCGTAAGGGACCGAAATATAGTAGGGAAGCAGATGGCGAGAGAGACGAGAAAAGTCTGGCGTATTTCTGAGGTGCCCGTACCGCAAACCGACACAGGTAGATGGGATGAGGATTCTAAGGCCAACGGGAGAAGGGTT
>QXXE01000261.1 GCA_009911355.1 Clostridiaceae bacterium
GACGGTAAAGATGGCAAAGACGGCGCTGCGCTGACCTTCGATCAGCTGACGGAGGAACAAAAAGCGCAGTTGAAAGGTCCCAAAGGAGACACTGGTGCTGCGCTGACCTTCGATCAGCTGACGGAGGAACAAAAAGCGCAGTTGAAAGGCCCTAAAGGAGACACTGGTGCTGCGCTGACTTTTGACCAGCTGACCGCCGAGCAGAAAGCACAGCTCAAGGGTGATAAGGGTGAACCTGGCGCAACGGGTGCCACCGGGGCAACAGGCCCAAAAGGCGATCCTGGTGAACCGCCTACCAGCATGGACGCGAGCGCGATTACCGGTATTCTCTCGCTTGCGCGTGGCGGGACGGGGCAGTCTACCGCAGCGAAAGCGCTGCATGCGCTTATTAACGGCGCAAGTACGTTGACCTCGACCACCATCGCGTCCGGCGATTATATCCCAGTCAGCGACGTGAGCGCCGCGACCGGAAAGCGGATCGCGCTTGCAAATCTCGCAGCGGCACTTGCCGGTGGTGGCGGGGTTACCTTTGGAACCTATACCGGGAATCAGGACTTTCCGACTTCTGGGACATATACAAATATGCAGTCGATCAGTCTCGGTTTTAAGCCAAAATTTGTTTTGGTTGGGCAGATGAGCTTCGGTTGGCAGCCTCCGCTCGCACGGTATGTAGAAGATTACACGGATGTTACCGATGTGAGATTGGCTTATGCAACTCCCAACAATCCGTACAGTTCTTACTATGGTACAAAAAAGTCGTTTATCGATACGATTACAGTGCTTGAGGTTACTTCAAGTGGATTTTCTGTTCGAAACGCATTTCACAAAACTTCGTCCGGTTCCTCGTCAAATTGGGGGTATAACGGACAATATGCATTGAATGAGAGCGGAAGAACCTATTTCTATCTCGCAATCAAATAAAGGAGAAAACATGTACATCCAAGAAAACCTAACCACTACCCCGCACGAGGTCCCGGGCTGCTCGTGGGAGCTGCCGGACGCACTCGCGGAAAAGTTTTACCGGTTCGGCGCATTTGCAAAGCTGGTATTAAACGATGATCGCAGCGCGATTGCCGACATCGTAGAGGACACTGAACGGCGGGAACAGTATGAAGCTACCCGTGCTCGCAAAGCGCAGGAACGTGCGGAGCGGGAAGCCGAACGGGAACGGGCGTGGCAGCAGGCAGCGCTGGAAAAGCAGGGTGTCGCGGTCATGGCACGGTCGATGTTCCGCAGCACCGCAGCGGCAATGCCTGCTGACGACGTAATCCGCTGCCGCGCCCTCGCTGAGGAATGGGCTCCCGGCGCGTTTGCCGTAGGCGACGTGCGTACCGAGGATGGTGTGCCTTATCGTTGCTGCCAGGAACACGACAGTACGGGGAATTCGAATTGGAACCCATCGCAGGTTCCCGCTCTCTGGGCTCCTTATCATGGGACAACGCCTGAAACCGCGCTTTCGTGGATCGCCCCGACTGGCGCACACGACCTCTACAAAGCAGGTGAATGCATGGTTTGGACAGACGGCATCGTAATGCGTGCAAAACGCGATACCAATTTCTCGCCAGAGGAATCGCCTTCGGA
>QXXE01000262.1 GCA_009911355.1 Clostridiaceae bacterium
ACTATGAATCTCTGGATGCTGCTTAGGCATTGATATCCTTGTAAAAAAAGTGTCAACCAATATTGACAATATCATTTCGCCTATTCCCTGTAACGACCCTTGTGATGATTCACTTTACGTTCTCCATGACGCACTTATCCTGGCAGTACGGCCGCGTTAGGCTCGCAGCTTTCCCACGTTGTCCCACAGGCTTCCCACCCCGCCGTTACCAGCGACGCAGGCTGTGGTAGGATTACCCCAAATGGATAGGGCAGCTTCTTAGGCAATTTGTTACGCGACTTCGTGTCGCACTCCCGCCTCTGGATCGGTGCTGCTTACCTTCTTATGAGAGCGGCACTTGTTTTTTTGATCTGCTTTGCCCGCTTTGCACGGCGTTTCCCCGTCCGCCGTTTCAGTTCTTCCAGACCCTCCTCTTCGTAAGCGTCCAACCGTTCCCAATAGTTCCCCACTTCTTCCTGCACATCAATTTCCAGCCCGGACGATTTGGATGCGTTGGCCTTTACGTGAGTGGAATCGGTCACCGCCAGTCTTCCGCTCACCAGGCCTTTCTCCACACACTGACGTACTACTTCCTCGAACAGACGCCGAAACACCTTCCGAAACGCGGGCTTGCGCCGCCGCAATTGGCTGATTGTGCTGTGATCCGGTACCCGTTCATCCAAGTCGATGCCAAGATACCAGCGAAACGCATTGCTGTCTGCGCACCGCGCCTCGATCTGCCGTTCCGAAGGGATGCCGTACAGGAATCTCAGCAGCAGATACTTTACCATTACCACTGGGTCTTGCATTATACGGTATTGCCATAAGACTTCTGGAGGGATAAACGCTCTGTCCCTCTAAAAGCTACCCACAGATTCCGATGCGCCTTCGGGCTCGGAAGATCATCTTCGATAAATCCATTTATTCGGTATGTTTGATAATCCTGCAAAAAAATTTTTGTTGTTTTGCATTTTTTCTGCTTGACAAGATGAATGAGATTTGGTATACTATAAAAGCTGTGAAAATCACTTCGAGGTGTGGCTCAGCTTGGTAGAGCGCTTCGTTCGGGACGAAGAGGCCGCAGGTTCGAATCCTGTCACCTCGACCAATTAAAGATCCTAAAACAGTTTGGTTTTGGGGTCTTTTTTATTTTAAGGTCATTTATCTTCAAATTAAGTTTAAAAATCGATGTGTTGGATTTTCGAATACCCTTTATTATACCCTTTACAGGCTGGAAACGCTTTTTATAAAGTTTTCCATCCGTTCTGCGCTCTTCTGCGCATGGTCTCCGTTACGTGTCCGTAGTTATCCAGCGTAAATGCCGCCGTATGATGCCTGAGATTTTACTGTACTGTTTTGGGATCGTCCCCCGATTGTAGTGCTGCCACTGCGTAAGAGTGCCCTTATTCTTTTTCGACTAAAAATAGCCTTAAAATTGGGTCTACGAAAGACCTGCTTAAGAGATTATGTAATAAACTATTTGAGATCGCAGAACGATGCTATAAAGGACAAATTGATAGAATTCGGGTTTGGAGATGTTTTATAATTGAAGGAAGAACAATATTTCGTTTGTACACCGGATATTATATGTGAAC
>QXXE01000263.1 GCA_009911355.1 Clostridiaceae bacterium
TCAAATCACCCCTAATCTTCCAGCATCCAATCGACCCCGAGGATTTCCTCACCGCTCAGGTTGCCAACAGCATCGCTGTATTTTGCTGTCATCAGCTCAACCCCATGCTCTGTCTTGCTAATAGGGGCCAATTCGTCGCAAAACAACTTAAAGTTCGGGCTACCGATTTGAATTGAGAATGTAGGGGCGCCGTTTTCATCTGCGCCTGATTCACCATACTTCTCAATCAATTCGCGCCGAAACACCTCGTATTCTGTGAGCGAATCGGAGAGGATACGATAATTCCGTGCTGCGGCATAGCCGAGTTTGTCCCGCCGGGAGAGGAGCGGGCGAAGCTGATGCAGCATCTCGGCCATCCGCGCATTACTTAAGGTTTTCTTCATGACAGACCTCCTTTTGACTGCAATTTCTCGATTTCACAGTGCAGCCGGTCGATTTCCTGTAATGCATACTGTATCATGGATGTGTTCAGGGCGATGAAGTTTTCGTAACGAAGGTAGCACTGGTCTTCATAGTCGCCATGCACATCGTCAGGTCCAGCTGACCGCACAAAACCGGCAAAATCGGCGGTTCCCAAGCCGGAAGCAAGAATCGCATCTTCGACCTCCTGCGCAATGAAACCAAGGTGGAATCTTCCGCTTCTACCTTTGTTCATCCGAAACGCAACGGGTTTCAGCCCCATGAAAAACGAGTGATACTTGCCCATGTCATAGCTAATGCTGTTTTTAATCCGGCGGTCGGAACTTCGGGTGAACTCCTCACTCGAATAGCAGCCGCTTGACGCTACGTAAATATCATGATTGGGGGCGGACATGCGGACGCCGCTGTTAGTTGCAATCACATAATAATTATCATCCGAACCATACATCATTGCCCCGGTTGTCAAATACGTCCCGTCAGAACCAAGTGCGCAGCGAAAACCGCCAAAATTATTGGCAAGATAAACGCTTCCTGCGTCAATCGTCCCCGTCTGGATTGCCGACGCCCGGATCAGCAAAGCTCCATCAACGCTGTAAAGCCCGTCGCTATCCGTGGCTTTCAGCATCGCGCGGTAAATATTTTGCCTGGTGACGTTGGCGTCGTCCCCGTCAACCCCATCGGCTCCATTTTGACCGTCCACGCCGCGAATCTGGATCGGTGTGGTCCACGAATTCCCACCGTCATATGTATAGGAAGCATAGTAATCGCTGCTGCTGATATTCCTGTGCCACCCAGACGAACTACTGGATGGATAATCATTATAGCTTCCGGACGGCGCACTCATCGATGAACGGGCATACAGCACCTGGCAGGGGCTATTGCCGGTAGACCAGGTAATGTTCCCTGCCATTTTGATGCTGCCTTTCATTGTGACATTGCCGTCCCAGTCGACATAGAAATTGCCGATCCCAGTCTTCCAGTCATCTCCGCCAACGCTGATGCCGCAGCCACGCAGCCAACCGCCATTCTCGTCATCCGCAACCAAATCGCCGTAAATCTTCGCGGCGTGCAGAGAACCGGCAAAGGTTCCTGAGGCCGCAACCAGCTTCCCGGCAAACGTCC
>QXXE01000027.1 GCA_009911355.1 Clostridiaceae bacterium
TCTAACAGCTTTGGCAACAATGCGGAAAAAGACACGGTTGGTTACCGTGCCTCTCACCGTAATTCTTATTGTAATAGAGGTAAGTCGTAAAAAAACCGAATGATTGCCGGGGAATGAAAAGATGAGGACAGATTTTATTGATGATATTTATGATTATATGATAGGATTTTTGCGAGAGTCGGATGTTGATCCTGTCATTGCAGAAAATGTTGTTTCAGAATTCGAGGAGGGCTCTTATTGTGACCGTTTATATGAAGAAATATATTTTGCACAGACCCGCTTAAGAGAGCGGCTGCGGAGATCTGGCGGAGATAAGGATGTATTGCTGATTATAAAACTTTTAGAGACGATGATGCGCTATATTTCAAGAAAAATGTATCAATATGGCGCAATGCAGCTAAAGTCGACCGGTGAGAATATCACATGGTTTGGATTTCAGGATGAGTAAAAGAGGAAGGAAAGGCCCGCCGTTTTCGGCGGGCCTTCTACTGCAAAGAAAAGTTAAAAGAATAGCTTTATGGGAATGGCGCGGAGAGCGGCGCGCGGTAAATTTCGGAAAGCAGCTTAATCTCATACGGGTAGATATGCCGCTGCCCGACCTTGATTTTCGCAAGCGCGCCTGCGGGGTTGCGTAAAAGTTCACAATTTGGCGGTTGTTTGCAGACCTCATCCGTAGTAAAATGTATAAAGAGAGATTTTCCGTTCATAAGATGAAAAAAAGGAGACGGATAGCATTGAAATTGATGGGGTTTTATTCTGGGAGTCAGAAAAAAAGTGGTGGGAAGTCTAAAAAACGCCGGACGCGCAACCTTCGGGTGCTTTTGGTCGCTGTGCTGGCGGTTTTCCTGCTCGCCGTAATCGTTTGGGCGGTTTGGTCGGCTGTGAGCTGGTGGAAATCGCGTGTGACCGACCCGGTTGAGCTGGAATATATAGGCGATATCCCGATTTATGAGCAGTACATCCCGTTGGACAGCCCTGCCAGGCCAGGGAACAAACGGCTCGTTGAATGGGTAGTGATCCATGAAACCGACAATTTCCGCGCAGGCGCGGGCGCGGAAGCGCATGCCGACTTCCTGTCAGGGCTCGGGGAGGGCGACGACCCGCGCTCGTGGCATTATACCGTTGACGACCATCAGATTTATCATCATCTTCCGGATGATGAAGCTGCCTATCACGCGTCCGATAAGCTGAATCCCCACGGCGGGAACCTGAACGGTATTGGGATAGAAATGTGCGTCAATGAGGATGGGAATTATGAAGAAACGCTTGAAAACACCGTTCAGCTGACCGCAAAGCTGATGCTGGAATACAATCTTCGCAAGAATGATATCCAGACCCATCAGCATTTTTCGCCGTCCGGGAAAATCTGCCCCGCGCGGCTGCTGGATGAAGGGCGTTGGGATGAATTCATTGACCGGGTCGAAGAAGCCCGCAAGGAAATGCGCGAGGCCGAACGCGAAGCGGCCCGCCGTGCGCAGGAGCGGGAAGACAGCATTTTGCCTGGCTTTTTGTACGATTTGCTTCATAAAGAGGAGGAAAAGTGACATGGAGGTGCGCAAGCTTGACTGCCGGCTGCTGGGGGCGATTCAAAACTCGGTTGGGTTCCCTAATGTGCCCTATGACTTGAGAAAAGTGCGGGTTCTGGATAATTTTACCGCAATTTCTGACCTTTGGACGAATACAGTACATCCCCGGGACTGGATGGAAACGGTTGAAGGGGAATTCAGCCTGATTGCCGAAATGCCAAATCTGCACACGCTGCTGTTCCCGAAGGGGCGCATACCGGGCGGCTGCTTCTGCATAAATGATTTTTCTTTCCTGAAAAAGTGCCTGAAGCTGAAACAGTTGGATGTCAGCGGCACGAATTTTACCGATTGTTCGCTGCTTACAGGTCTCCCGGCGCTGCGGATTGCGCGCCTGCCGCACCGCAGCCAGCTTACCAATCTCGAAGCGCTGGATGGGCTGGCAAAGGTAAAAATCAGCTTTTTGGACAAGCCTATAGGGCAGCCTGCGCAGCCGGTTGTGCCCGTTCAGGTAGAGCCTGTGCCCGCGCCTGAGCCGCGCCAGCTTGGGGAATCGCTTCAAAAGCTGGCGGACGAGCTGCGCGCCCGGACAGGGGTTCCGGCGTACCGGCTGTACATTGAAGCAGATCGTAAACCTGATATTTTTGATAGTAAATTTGGTGGCCTGCCTTATTGGGATTTGTCCAAGGATTACCCGCAGGATATCACCGGCCAGCCGATGCAGCTGCTGGCACAGCTGAACCTTTCGTCGCTCAGGGTTGGAAAACCGTATCCGGAAACCGGTATGCTGCAATTTTTTATCCCGCAGGAGGATGAAATGTTTGGGTGCCGGTTTGAGCAGATCGGTCAGGGGGATTTGCGCATTGTGTACCATCCGGAGATTGACGGCAGCGTGACCCGTGAAGCGGTGCTGGCATTGGGGGCGCCGGAGAAGCCTTGCGGCCAGTCGCCGGTTTTCGTGGAGCGTGCCGTCCGTGTTGAGCCGCAGCTAAGCTGCATCAACGACCGTGCGTTCTCAATTGAAGAGGTATTTCGCGACGCGGTCAAGACCGTGACTGGCGAGGATATCACGGGGCGGTATTCCTATGACTATCTTGATGAGGACGAGTATAACGACCTGTTTGAAACCCTTTCGGACGGTTCTGACGGCGCAATGAACGGTGGGCACTGGCTGCTTGGCTGGCCTTCCTTCACACAGGAAGATCCGCGCGAACCGGGCGGCCCGCTGGAAGAATTTGATACGCTGCTTCTGCAAATTGACTCGGTTTACAACGAGGAAGAGCGGGAATATGACGTACTCTGGGGGGACTGTGGGGTCGCAAATTTCTTCATCCGGCGTGAAGATCTCGAAAACTGCGATTTCAGCCGTGTGCTTTATAATTGGGACTGCTGCTGAGGAGGGGAGCGCGTGGAAACGAAATACATTGACCATTTTCTGCTGGGCGCGGTGCGCGACGCTGTTGGGATACCGACGGTCCTGTACGATCTGAAACGAGTGAAAAAGCTGGTTAAATTTGACCGTCCGGTCGACCCCTACTATATCAATGTTGCAAGCTGGCTGAAAACGAAGCCGGGCGCGTTTGAGCTGCTTGGCGAGATGCCGAACCTGCACACGCTGCTCATTTCTTCGACGACCCGGGTATATGGGCAAATTTACATAAACGATTTTTCGTTCCTGAAAAACTGCAAAAAGCTGAAAAAACTCGATTTAAGCGCAACCAATTTTACTGATTGCAGATTGCTTTTGGATTTGCCTGCGCTGCAAAGCGCTGTTCTGCCGCCGCTTTCGCAGCTGATCCATACCGAAGTGATCAACTGTACCGATGTGATCAGCCGCGCAGAACTGGCCGGCAAAGTGCGCATCATTGCCGAGCGTCCAGTGAAAGCGGAAATTGTGAAGCCGGTCGAGAAGAAATGGGAAAAATTCCTGCCATCGGAGCCGTCTGCGCAGCCTGCGGCCCTCCCGGAGGAAGCCAAGCGCGCCCCAACGGGGAGCCCAAAGGCAAGCGCGGCGCAGGAGCCCTTGCAGCAGGCGAAGGGCAAGGAGGCAAGCGAAATGATAAAAAAATTGGTCGAGCTTTTCAAGGAACGCACCGCGCAGGACGCGTATTCGCTGACCATCCAGCCGGATGTGCAGCCCGACCTTTGCGGCAGCAAGCTCAGCGGCCTGCCTTACTGGGATTTGTCGAAGCCGGTCCCGGTGGATGGGGAAGGGAAGCCGATGCTCCTGTTGGCGCAGATCAATTTTGACCGCGCGGGAACCGCTGCGCCGCTGCCGACGCATGGGATGCTGCAATTTTTTATCCGCTCGGATGATGATGTTTTCGGTGCATGTTTTGATGGCGAGGACGAGGATAAAAATTTTCGCGTGATCTATCATGGAACGGTCGACGAAAGCGTAACGCGCGAACAGGTTGCGGCGCTGGGCTTCCTGGACGGCACGGGGGAAGAGAAAATTTATACGCCAGTCTACCGGGAGCTTGCGGTAAAGGTTGAAAAGGCGGTCAGCTATATGACGCTCGCTGACGAGCAGGCCGAACCGCTCCTAAAAGAGCTGGCGCGTTCGCTTGGCGTGGAATTTGGCGGCAAAACGTCATATGATGCGCTGAATAAGGAAGACCGGGATTACTTGTGGGACAATATACCCGGAGGGAAGCATTGGATGCTGGGGCATCCGTACTTTACGCAGTACGACCCGCGTGATCCGGGCGGCCCCTATGATACGCTGCTGCTGCAAATCGATACGGACGGGGAAGGCCGGGACGACTATGTGATGTGGGGCGACGCGGGGGTTGGGAACTTCTTCATCAACCGCGAAAAGCTGGAGCAGCTGGATTTCAGCGATGTGATGTACACATGGGATTGCTGCTGAATGAAAAAAATTGCAAAAAAAGCTTTCCTTTTTCAAAAAAGCTGGTATAATGGATAGCGGTAAAAAATATTTTTTCACGCTAAAGGAGTAAACCGCGAACCATGATTGTTGTTATCAAGCAAAACGTTTCCAAAGAGCAGGTAGAACGCCTGGTACACCGCATTGAGGATATGGGGCTGGCGATCCACCGCTCGGACGGCGCTTCCACGACCATTTTAGGGCTGATGGGGGACACCTCCCGTGTGGATGAACGGACCCTTCTGGCATATGACGCGGTAGAATATGTGCGCCGCGTGACCGAGCCTTACAAGGCGGTCAACCGCAAAATGCACCCGGACGATACGATCCTTGAAGTCGCGGGGCGCAAGATCGGCGCAGGGTATTTCAACGTGTTTGCAGGCCCTTGCTCGGTGGAAAGCGAAGACCAGATTTTAATGGTTGCAGAAGCGGTCAAAAAAGCGGGCGCGTCGTTCCTGCGGGGCGGGGCGTTTAAGCCGCGCACTTCGCCGTACTCGTTCCAGGGCATGGAGGCCGAGGGGCTCAGGCTGCTGCTGGAAGCGAAGCGCCAGACCGGCCTGCCGATCGTGACCGAGATCATGAGCGAAAAGCACCTTGACCTGTTCGCCGATGTTGACATTATCCAGCTGGGCGCGCGGAACATGCAGAATTTTATGCTGTTAAAAGAGCTTGGACGCAGCAAAAAGCCGGTTTTGATGAAACGCGGCTTGTCTGCGACGATGGAAGAATTCCTGATGGCAGCGGAGTATATTTATGCGGGCGGCAACGACCAGGTAATCCTGTGCGAGCGCGGTATCCGCACCTTTGAGCCGATGATCCGCAATAATCTGGACGTTTCGGCGGTGCCGCTGGTGAAGAAGCACTCGCATCTGCCGATTATGATTGATCCAAGCCATGCGGCAGGGCGGCGGGATATGGTTGCGCCGCTGTCGCGGGCGGCGATTGCGATCGGTGCGGACGGCCTGATGATCGAGGTGCACAACAACCCGAAATGCGCGCTGTGCGACGGTGCGCAGTCGCTGGACATGGAGCAGTTTGCGGCGACAATGGAGGATGTCAAAAAGCGCGTTGCATTTGAAGGGCGCGAACTCCAAACGGCGCTGTAAGATACAGACCCAAGTCAATACACAAAAAAACGTGCCAATGGCACGTTTTTTTACGCTTTGGAATGAAAATACAACAAGATTCCATTGATTAAATGCGCTTCCCGCGCAGGAAAATGCTTTTTACCTCGAGCGATTCATCCAGAAGGAGCAGGTTTGCAGTTTTCCCAGGCTCGATGCTGCCGAACCGGTCATACAGGCCGAGCGCTTTTGCCGGGTTGGTGCTTGCGGCTTTGACCGCCGAACCGAGAGGTACGCCCATTTTCCGCACAGCAGTACGCATACAATCAAGAAGGTTGGTTGCAGAGCCCGCAATTGTCCCATCGGCAAGTGTTGCAAGGTTGCCGCTTACATGCACAGCCTGCCCGCCGAGGGAATACTCACCGTCAGGCATACCAGTCGCCATCATGCTGTCGCTGATGAGGATGATACGATGGTCGCCAAACGCGCGGAAGGTAAGCCGCACCGCTGCGGGATGGACGTGAACGCCATCGGCAATGAGCTCTACCGATTCGGCAAAGTCGCATGCCGCGCCAATCAGCCCAGGGGCGCGGTGCGAATAGGGCTGCATGGCATTATACAGATGGGTAACCTGTTTTGCACCGGCTTCAAACGCAGCCTTTGCGGTATCATAATCGGATGCAGTATGCGCGAGGGAAACACGAACCTCTCCTGCAAGCGACTGGATGCAGTCCAGCCCGCCTTCCACTTCGGGGGCGATGTCGCACAGCTTGAAGAGCCCGCCCGCGCGCTGTTGCAGGCGGCGGAACATTTCCGCATCGGGCGCGTGGAGGTATGCGGCATTCTGCGCGCCCTTCTTAGCGGCGGCAATAAAGGGGCCTTCCATATTGATGCCTACAAGCTCGGCGCCGTCTTCCTCTGTGTGGTAGGCTGCTGCGGCGTCCGCAATCTGGCCAATCTTGTCTTCGGGATAGGTCATGGTAGCGGGGCAGATGGCGCCAACCCCTACGGAAGCCTCATATTTTGCGATTGCAGAAATTGCTTCCTGGGAGCCGTCGCAGAAGTCGTAACCAACGCAGCCGTGGAAATGCAGGTCGACCAGGCCCGGGATTGCAAATAACCCGTCCGCATCAACCGTTTCCCCCGCCGACGATTTTACAAATTTACCGTCCGCAAGGAAAATATCGGTAACGCGGAAGGTACCGTCGGGCTGGAAAGCATTGGCATTTCGGATGACCATAAGATCACCTCAGCCCGCACAGGCTCAAGGCAGCTTCGTCCGCAATGACAACCACGTCAGGATGCAGCTGCAAAATTGACGCGGGAACCTGCGGGGTAATGGGGCCGAAAAAGCCATTTTTAACCGCTTCCGCCTTGTCTTCGCCCGAAATAATGATTAAGATGCGGCGGGCAAGCATGATGGTCTGGATGCCCATCGAAAGCGCCTGACGCGGTACGTCATCAGCGGAAGCGAAAAAGCGCTTGTTCGCTTCGATCGTGCTTTCAGTCAGGTTGACACAGTGGGTCCCTTTGGCGAAGCAGTCGGCAGGCTCGTTGAAACCGATATGCCCGTTGCGCCCGCAGCCAAGCAGCTGAAGGTCTACGCCGCCAAGGCTGCGTACAACGCCGTCATAACGTGCGCATTCCGCGTCCGGGTCGGCTGCCATGCCATCGGGCAGGTTGATATTTTCGGGCTTGATGTTGACATGATCGAAAAAGTGGCTGTGCATGAAGTAGTCATAGCTCTGCGGGTCGCTCTTGGGCAGGCCGCGGTACTCATCAAGGTTGACGGTTTTGACCTCAGAAAAATCAATATCGCCTTTTTTATACCATTCAATCAGCTGCTTATACGTGCCCTCGGGGGAGGAACCCGTCGCAAGGCCCAGCACGCAGTCAGGCTTCAAAATGACCTGTGCGGAAATGATGTTGGCAGCTTTGCGGCTGAGGTCGTTGTAATCTTTCGCCTGGATGATTTTCATAAAAACATAGCTCCTTTGCCTAATTTAGATTTCCGGAAGACATCAGCGGACCCCCGTCCCGCCCGCAGGCGGAGAAAGGGATTCCAAAGGGGCTAGCCCCTTTGGCGCTGTCCGCGCAGGACGCTTCCCCGGCGAGGGGCGCGCCCGCAGGCGCGGAGCCCCCCGTTGGGAAAAGGGGCGGATAAGCGATCCGCCCCAGGATGTCCATGCCCGCAAGCGGGATTACATCAGTTTCTTAAATTCATCGGCAACGTGCTGCACCTGCGTGCCCACGATGACCTGTACCGCAGTCTTGCTCGGGCGGATAACGCCTGCAACGCCAGCGGACTTAATCTTCTTTTCATCAACCAGCGTGTAGTCCTTGATCTCAAGGCGCAGGCGGGTGATGCAGTTGTCTACCGAGGTGATGTTGTCCTTGCCGCCGAGGCCCTCCAGGACAATCTTCGCAATCGAGGTGAAGTCGTTGTTTGCAAGCACGATCTTCTTTTCATCCTCTTCGTCGTCATCCTCACGGCCCGGGGTCTTGAGGTTGAGCGCGGTAATCATCACGCGGAATACGATATAGAACACCGCAAATGCCGCGATGCCCAGCGGGATGATCAGCAGGGTCTTTGCCGCTGCCGGAAGCGAAGCGGAGAAAACAAGGTCGGTTGCGCCCGCCGAGAACGCGAAGCCGCCGCGGAAGCCAACCAGAACGGTCACAAAGGTGAAGATGCCATAAAGCAGTGCGTAAGCCACATACAGGATCGGCGCAAGGAACATAAAGCCGAATTCAAACGGCTCCGTAACGCCGCAAACGAACGCACAGATCGCTGCCGAAACAACCAGGCCGATTGCAACTTGCCGCTTTTCAGGCTTGGCACAATGCACGATCGCAAGCGCCGCACCCGGGATACCGAACATCATGCAGGGGAAGAAGCCGGACATATACATGCCGAGGCTCCAGCCAACATCAGCAGCGGTCTCGCCAGCCCAGAAATGGGTCAGGTCGCCAATACCGATGGTCGGGAACCAGAATACGTTGTTCAGCGCATGGTGCAGGCCGGTCGGGATGAGCAGACGGTTCAGGAACGCATAGATACCTGCGCCAACCGCTTCCATGCCGAGGATCGCATTACCAATGGATACGAGTACGCCGAACAGGATCGGCCAAACGAACAGCAGGATTGCCGAAGCAACGATCGAAACAACCGCCGTTACGATGGCGACGCAACGTTTGCCGGAGAAGAATGCAAGCCAGTCCGGCAGCTTGGTATTCTTGAACTTGTTGTAGCAATACGAACCGATCAAGCCTGCGAGGATGCCGATAAAGGCATTCTGGACCTTATCGAACGCAAGGACTTTGGTTGCGTCGTCCGCAATGCTGGGGATCAAGGTGGTGACAACGCCCGTACTGAGCAGCTTGGTCATCATCAGCCAGGAAACCAGGCCGGCAAGGCCCGCCGTGCCATCATGGTCGTCTGCCATGCCGACCGCAACGCCGACCGCGAACAGCAGCGCCATCATCGCGCCGTCAACCAACGCAAGCGACGCTTGTACGAGGAAGAAGCCGATCATCTGCACCAGACCGGCAACTTCGCCGCCCTGCATGGTCGAAGGGCACATCCAATAGCCGATACCGGACAGGATACCAGCAATCGGGAGCACTGCGACCGGGAGCATCAGGGACTTACCGAGTTTCTGCATAAACTTCATCATAATGTTTACCCACTCCTTCTGTCTGTAACTTCCATATCTTTGCAGATATGCTTGCGCCAGGCTGGGGACCTCGGACATTCCCCATACTGGCGGCGCCTTTGTGCGCTGCCACCGTGCCGCAGCGGGCACAGACGAACGCATTCCAGGCTTTTATTGAACGCCTGCATTCCCGAACAGGCGGATCAATAACGTTTTGCAGGCCCTTACACCAGGCCGATTTCCTGAAGAGTAGCCGCAAGCTTCTCCGCATCCGCCTCTTCGCTTTCACCTTCCAGCGTAAACCGGACGGTTGCGCCGCCCTTGATGCCGAGCCCCATGACCGACATAATCCGGCGCGCGTCGACTTCCTTTTCTCCGGCAGCGAGTTTGACAGCGCTGCCCATCGTGCCGACCGCTTTGCAAAGCTGGCCAGCCGGGCGCGCGTGGATGCCAAGGGGGTCGACGATCGTAAATTCAAGCTGTTTCATAGTAAAACTGTAATCCTTTCTATCCGTTTATTTTTTCAGGGTCAGCAGCGGGCTGAGCGCCGTAACATCCGAACCGGTAGCGGCGGTAACCGAAGAAAAAGCTTCGGTATTGCAGATAATGACCGGGGTGACCGTATCGTAGCCCGCAGCCTGGATCGCCGGGATGTCAAATTCAATCAGCAGGTCGCCCTTTTTGACCGGGTCCCCGTTTTTCTTGTGAACGGTGAAATGCTTGCCGGCCAGCTGCACGGTATCAAGCCCAACATGGATCAGGATATCCGCGCCGCTCGCGGAATGCAGGCTGACCGCGTGCCCGGTGTCGAACATCAGCTCGACCGTGCCGTCAACAGGGCTAACGATGCGCCCCTCGCTCGGCTGCACAGCCGCGCCTTTGCCCAGGATCTCCTGGCTGAAAGTCGGGTCGTTGACCTCGGAGAGCGGGACCGCTTTCCCGGAAGATGGCGCGGGCACTTCGATCAGGGCTTCGCCAAGCCCCAGTTTTTCTTTTAATTTCGCAAACATAGTATGTCCTTTCCACGCTTGTCTTATTGGATAGGCGCTATCCCCAGCTTCAAGCATGTGCAAAAGGGGTATTTTATAAACCTAAACAAACCAAAAACCAAATTCCGCTTTGACTGGTAAAACCGGGCATCCCGAAATTTGATCTTGATTGCTGAAGTAATTGCCTGTCCAGAACAATTTCTAATTTATGGTATTATCATACCAGTCTTTTCAGAGGAACGCAATAGGAAAAATTTACAGTTATTTTGTAAATGGTTTGTTAACAATCGACAAATTTTGGTGATTGTGTGTAAAATTCGGGGAGAATGAAAGTCGATGTTTGTAGAAATTTTAATGCGGTATCCCAATTTTCCGCACAGGGGCAGCCATATCAGATATGGTGCCGGAAAACTGTGCATTTTATGGGAAACATGCATAAAGCATAGATTAAAACAGTATCAGGCGCGATCTTCAACCATTTATGCTGGTAAACCAAAGGAGCCTGCCGTCTGCAAATTCCACTGCCAGCCGTCCCTGATCGTGCAGCCAGGAGAGGTAGGAGCGTATCGTGCTGCCAACCAGCGCGTACTGCTCGAAATTGATCGCGAGATGGTAAGAGAGGAAAATCCCACGGAGGATTTCTTCAAAGGGCTGCGGTTCGCGGCAGAGATCTAAAAGGAGTGCAGCGATTTCGTACACTTTTTCGCGGTTCAGCTGTACGAGTGCGCGGATATCCGATGCAGCATCGGCGTGAGAGGGGACAAACATGCGCGCGTCCATCGCATCTACGAGGTCAAGGGTCTGCAAGTAGGCTTCGACGTCATAGATAAACGATACCGCATATTTTTCAAGTGTAGCAGCGCTGCTGACGCAGTCGGCAAGGAAAACCGTGCCGTCGGGCAGCCGGAAACCAACCATGTCCAGGAAATGCCCGGGCAGGGGGATCACCTCGACCTCCCGCGGGAAATCCGGGTCGGAAAAGCCGGCCGTTTCGCTCGGCTGTGCCATCAGGAATTTGTGCCGCAGCTCTTTGCAGGGATAGCCGCCGTACAGGAACGAGGGTTCCAGGATGGGGGATTCTGTAAATGCCGCCTCCATACCGCCCGCAAAAATTTTACAACCGGTCTGGGTTTGCAGATAGCGGTTCCCGCCGATGTGGTCGGCATTGGAATGGGTGTTCAGGATGCCTTTCAGCGTCCAGTGTTGTTTGTCCAGAATCTGGCGTATTTTGCGGCCCGCATCCTTGTCGCTGCCGCTGTCAATCAGGTAGACTGCATCAGGGGCGCAGCGGTAGACGCCGATTTTTGCAGGGCAGTTTAAATATGCAGCCTGTTCGCTGAGTTCAATCAGCTCGTACATGTTCTATCATCCTTCCTCTATTATTAAGAGCCGATCCCGAAATGATCCGCACACAGCTTGCTTGTATCTTTTCCGTCATGCTGCGCCGCTTCCCCTTGAAATCCACAAAGGATTGCTGCGGGAAATCGGCTTCGCCTGACGAAAAATCTGGCGGCGCAATCTGCGCACGTCTCATTATGGGATAGGCTCTAAGAATCAGTATACCACGATCCATAGGGAAAGGAAAGACAGAAAAACCCGTTGACGCATGAAGCGGGAGTTTTTGCGCATACTACCGGAAATTGCTTTGGAAGGGGGATTTCAAATGACCCGGGATTTCAGAGAGAGCGACCACTCACTCAGCGCCGCCCTCCATATCGAGGAAAGCTTTGACCTTATCCGCCGCCCTGTCCAGCTTGGCGGGCGGGAAGGCGCATTTTACCTGATTGACGGATTTGTAAAGGACGAGCTGTTTGAAAAGCTGCTCGAATTTTTCTACGCCCTGTCGGAAAGTGACCCCGCGTTTGCAAGCCCGGAGGCATTCCTTTCACGCGCTGTGCCTTACTGCGAGGCTGCGCTGGAACGGGACGAGAAAAACGTGCTGACGGCAGTGCTTTCCGGGCAGACCTGCCTGCTGCTTGACGGGTTCGGCGCAGCCATCCTGCTGGATATCCGCACCTATCCGCAGCGCGATACCGCCGAGCCGGAAAAAGACAAGGTCCTCCGGGGGTCGCATGACGGCTTTGTAGAAACGATGGTGCTCAACTGCGCGCTGATCCGCAGGCGCATCCGTTCCCCGCAGCTGCGTATGGAATACCATGCGGTCGGCAGGCTTTCGCAAACCGATGTGACTCTGTGCTATCTGGAAGGGGCTGCCGACCAGGCGCTGCTTGACAAAATCCGTGACAGATTGGAAAACGCGAACGTCAGCGCGCTCACAATGAATCAGGAAAGCCTGTCAGAAGTCCTGTTTGAACATAAATGGTTCAACCCGTTCCCGAAATTCAAGTATACCGAACGCCCGGACACCGCTGCCGCGCAGATTTTGGAGGGCGATATTATTATCCTGGTCGATAATGCGCCTGCATGCATGACGCTGCCCACTACCATTTTCGATGTGATGGAAGAGGCGAACGATTTCTATTTCCCGCCGATTACCGGCACTTATCTGCGCCTGACACGGTATTTTGTTCTGCTTCTGATGCTGCTGCTCACGCCGGTTTGGCTCCTGCTGACCCAAAACCCGTCCTGGCTCCCGCCGTCGCTGACGTTCCTGCTGCCGGGGGAGCTGCCTGCCGTGCCGATTTTCTGGCAGCTGCTGATTTTGGAAGTCGGGATTGACGGCCTCAAGCTTGCGGCATTGGCCACGCCGTCTATGCTGACAACTGCGCTGTCGCTGATTGCCGGGATTGTCGTGGGTGATTTTGCGGTGCAGTCGGGGTGGTTTTCTGCGGAAACCATGCTTTATATGGCGCTGGTTGCGCTGGGCGGCTATAACCAGCCGAGCTGGGAGCTGGGATATGCCATGAAATTTATGCGGCTGGGGCTTCTGGTGCTGACGGCGGTGTTTGGGCTGTGGGGGCTGCTGGGTGGGCTCGCTGCGATTTTCGTGATCCTGGTTTCGAATAAGACCTTTGACGGCCAGTGCTATTTGTACCCGCTGATCCCGTTCGACTGGAAGTTGCTGAAAAAGAAGCTGCTCCGCCCCGGCATCCGGCGGCAGTAGGGGAGTGCCGCTTGACGCAGAGAAGCCGCTGGAACGATGTGCCAGCGGCCCTCAGATGGGCAATTCTGAGTGGAAAGGGGAATGCTGCGAAATCCCTTTACACCAGCTGCATGCTTCGCTGATTTGTGCGCGCAAGCCGTCAGATTTTGACAGGAACCCCTAAAAAACCTGAAAATCTATCAGATAATTTGGCAGGTAGGGACAAATTGCCCCATCAAATTGGAAGAGAATTGCGAAAAACTTGACGGAATGCATGGTTTTGGGTATAATAAAAGATACTGTAAAACAGGGAGTGTAAGAATTGAAGACCACGAAGACCCAATATGGCAACGACAGTATCTCCTCGCTCAAGGGCGCTGACCGTGTGCGCAAGCGACCGGGGGTGATTTTCGGCTCGGACGGGCTGGAGGGCTGCCAGCACGCCGTATTTGAAATCCTGTCCAACTCGATCGACGAAGCGCGAGAAGGCTTCGGCGATGTGATCACGGTGACGCGGTTCGAGGACGGCTCCATCGAAGTGGAGGACTGCGGGCGCGGCGTGCCGGTTGAATTTAATACCGCTGAAAACCGCTACAACTGGGAGCTTGTTTTCTGTGAAATGTACGCGGGCGGCAAGTATCATACCAACGAAGGGGAAAACTATGAGTTTTCGCTTGGGCTGAACGGCCTCGGCACTTGCGCGACCCAATATTCTTCGGAATATATGGACGTGACGGTGCGCCGCGATGGGTTTGAGTATCAGATGCATTTCGAGAAGGGGGAGAACAAAACCCGGTCGAAGGAAGGCTACATAAAGAAGCCTGCCGCTGCGAAAAAGACGGGTACCTGTATTCATTGGCGGCCCGACCTTGAGGTTTTCACCGACATCAATATCCCGGTGGAATACTATCTCGATGTACTCAAGCGGCAGGCCGTAGTCAACCAGAAGCTGCGCTTTGTGTTCCGGAACCAGCAGGGCGGCAAATTTGAAACAACGGAATTCTTCTATGAAAACGGCATTGTCGATTATGTGCAGGAGCTCGCGGGGGAGAACCCGCTGACAAGCGTGCGCTTTTTGCAGTCTGAACGGAAGGGCCGGGACCGCGC
Source organism: Clostridiaceae bacterium (assembly GCA_009911355.1). Lineage (GTDB taxonomy): Bacteria > Bacillota > Clostridia > Oscillospirales > Butyricicoccaceae > QXXE01. The sequence continues at coordinate 14,273 of QXXE01000027.1, forward strand.
TGACAAGCCGGAGTATAAGGCGCGGCTGACATGCGCATTTTGCTTTTCGGCTGCCGCTGCGCGGATTGAGTATTATCACAATTCCTCATGGCTGGAATACGGCGGCGCGCCGGATAAGGCGGTGCGGTCGGCGTTTGTGTCGGCGATCGACGGCTATCTGAAGCAGATCGGGAAATACCAAAAAAACGAAAGCAAAATCTCGTTTCAGGATGTCAGCGACGCGCTGATTCTGGTGACCAACTGTTTTTCCACGCAAACCTCCTATGAAAACCAGACCAAAAAAGCGATTACCAACCGTTTTATTCAGGAAGCAATGACCGATTTCCTGAAGCAAGGGCTGGAAATTTACTTTATCGAGAACAAAGCGGAGGCAGACCGCATTGCCGAGCAGGTGCTGGTCAACAAACGCAGCCGCGAGCAGGCCGAGCGCGCGCGCCTGAATATCCGAAAGAAGCTTTCGGGGAATCTTGATCTTGCAAACCGCGTGGCAAAGTTTGTCGATTGCCGCACAAAGGACGTTTCCCGCCGCGAGCTCTATATCGTGGAGGGCGACTCCGCGCTGGGGTCGGTCAAGCAGGGGCGCGATTCGGAGTTCCAGGCCATTATGCCGGTGCGCGGCAAAATTTTGAACTGTCTGAAAGCGGGCTATGACCGCGTGTTCAAAAGCGATATCATTACCGACTTGCTGAAAGTGCTGGGCTGCGGCGTAGAGGTGAAGGGAAAGACGAAGGACATCAGCGCGTTTGATCTGGAAGCGCTGCGCTGGAATAAGATTATTATCTGCACGGATGCGGACGTGGACGGCTACCAGATCCGCACGTTGATCCTGACAATGCTGTACCGCCTCGTCCCGACGCTGATCGAAAAGGGGTATGTGTACATTGCAGAATCCCCGCTTTATGAGATTACCTGTAAAGATAAGTCCTATTTTGCGTTTGATGAAAATGAAAAGGCAAAAATCCTGAAAAAGCTGGAGGGCAAAAAGCTGCAGATCCAGCGGTCCAAAGGGCTTGGCGAAAATGAAGCCGAGATGATGTGGGAAACCACGATGAACCCGGCGACTCGCCGCCTGATCCGGATGCAGCCTTGTGAGGCGAAGGAAACCGCCGAAATGTTCGAGCTGCTGCTTGGGGACAACCTCGAAGGGCGCAAGGAATATATCGCGGAAAACGGGCATCTGTACCTCGAAATGGCAGACCTTTCATGAACCGCTGGAATACCTGGTATCAGCTTGGGGCGCGGCTGTTCTGCACTGCTTTTTTTGAAGAAGGACAGGTGCGGTTCCCGGCCGCTGCCGCTTCCAGGATTTGCGGCATTCCGGCTGTACCGCTTTTGATGGGTGAGGGAACCTTACTGGCAGGCGCCCGCCGCGCGCCGGTCAAAATTGCGTAATATCGGGTTTTGGAATGTGCCGATAACCCGTCATTTAAGGAGGCCATGAGCAAGTTGGCGAAAAAGAAAAAGGAACTGGAGCCCAGTCGAGAGCAGCGCCCACCGCTGGAACCGTTAAACGCCCGGATTACGGACACGCTGCGCGAAAACTATATGCCCTATGCAATGAGCGTAATTGTTTCGCGCGCGATCCCGGAGATTGACGGCTTTAAGCCCTCCCACCGCAAGCTGCTTTATACGATGTACAATATGGGCCTGCTGCGCGGCAACCGCACAAAATCGGCAAATATTGTGGGCACGACCATGAAACTCAACCCGCATGGCGACGGCCCGATTTATGAAACAATGGTGCGCCTGACGCGGGGCAATGAGTCGCTGCTGGTGCCGTTTGTCGATTCCAAGGGCAATTTCGGCAAGGTTTATTCCCGCGATATGGCTTATGCCGCGTCGCGCTATACCGAAGCAAAGCTGGACACGGTATGCGCGGAGCTGTTCCGTGATATCGATTGTGACGCAGTCGATTTTGTAGATAACTACGACGGCAGCATGAAGGAGCCGACCCTCCTGCCGACAACCTTCCCGAATATCCTCGTATCGGCGAATACCGGCATTGCGGTCGGTATGGCAAGCAATTTTTGCGGGTTCAACCTCCACGAAGTCTGCCGCACAGCGATTGCATGCATTAAGAACGAAAACCACGACGTTTTGAGCACCCTTCCAGCACCAGATTTCCCGACCGGCGGGGATATCATCTGGAATGAGAAGGAAATGCGGCAAATCTATGCAACAGGGCGCGGCTCGTTTAAGGTGCGCTCAAAATGGGACTATCAGAAAAAGGACAATCTGATTGAAGTTACAGAAATCCCATATACCACGACAATCGAGCAGATTATCGATAAGGTCGCGGAGCTTGTCAAGTCGGGTAAGATACGGGAAATCGCCGATGTGCGCGATGAGACCGACCTGTCCGGACTGAAAATCGCGATCGACCTCAAGCGGGGGACCGACCCGGACAAGCTGATGGACAAGCTGTTCAAAATGACCCCGCTGATGGATTCCTTCCCGTGCAATTTTAATGTGCTGGTCGGCGGGATGCCGCGTGTGCTGGGCGTGCGCGAGCTGCTGGACGAATGGACCGCATGGCGCACCGAATGTGTGCGGCGGCGGGTCTATTTTGACCTCAACAAGAAAAAGGACAAGCTGCATTTGTTACAGGGCTTGTCCAAGATCCTGCTCGATATTGACCGCGCAATCCAGATTATCCGTGAAACAGAGGAGGATGCGGAGGTCGTGCCCAACCTGATGATCGGGTTTGGGATTGACCAGATACAGGCAGATTATATCGCGGATATCCGGCTGCGCAATATCAACAAAGAGTACATCCTGAAGCGTATCCAGGAGACCGAAGCGCTTGAGAAGGAGATCGCGCGGCTGACAGAGATTGTCGGCAGCAAGACGAAAATCCGGAATATTATCATCAAAGAGCTGGAAGCGGTCATTAAAAACTACCCTGCGGAGCGGCGCAGCCGCATTGTTTCGGCGGAAGAGGTGCAGACCTTTGAGGAGGATGACCATATCGCCGATTACCCGGTGCTGGTTTTCCTGACGCGCGAGGGGTATTTCAAGAAAATCACGCCGCAATCCTGGCGCATGTCGGCAGAACATAAGCTCAAGGATGGGGACGCGGTGGTATGGAACACCGAGACCACAAATAAGGAAGAGATCATTTTCCTGACCGACAAGCAGCAGGCCTATAAAGCGCGGCTGCATGATTTCGACGATACGAAAGCGTCGGTCCTGGGGGATTACCTGCCGCAGAAGCTTGGAATGGAAGAAGGGGAAACCCCTGTGTTTGCGTTCCTGCCAGGGGACTACAAGGCGACGATGGTGGTCGTATTCGAGAATGGCAAAGCGGCGAGGTTCTCGCTGGAAAGCTTTATGACAAAAACCAACCGGCGCAGGCTGACAGGGGCATACTCTGAGAAATCGAAGGCAGTCGGCTTCTTCCTTGTGGATGACGAAACGGAGATCACGGTATTTTCCAGCGCGAACCGGGCGATGACCTTCCGGGCGGCGGCGCTGGATGTGAAGACAACGCGCTCTACGCAGGGCGTACAGGTGATGGTGCTGCGCGGCAAGCACACCATCCTACGGGCATGCCGGATGGAGGACGCAGGACTGAGTGACAACGGGCGTTACCGCTGCCGTTCGATCCCATCGATCGGTTCGATCCTGCGGGAAGAGGACTTGCCGGAGTCACAGATCACGCTGTAAAAACCGTGTGACTGCGCCCCCTTTTCTGGACACAAAAAAACGCACTTCAGCAGTGCGTTTTTTTGTGCCTATGTTTTCATTATGCGCTTGGGTTACTTGAGGATTTCGGCAAGCGAAAGTACTTTACCCAGATTGCCTTCCGCTTTCAGCTTGCCAGTGGCGTAAGCAATACGCGGATCGAGCTTGCCGGTGAGCAGCTTCTCGAAATTGGTCATTGCGATCGAGATGAGGGCGTCGCGGTCGTTGTACTCATAGGGCATGACCGACAGTACGCCGTTCAGGACTTCAATATAGAAGACGCCGCTGTTTTTGCCGGTAAGGTTGACCTGGATGGCGAGCTTGTCGCCTGCGGCCGAGAGATCTTTTTGGGATAATGTTTCATAGACCTTGCCGACCAGTTGTTCAACAGTCATCGTTTTTCTCTCCTTCCAAATAGTGGGCAGCGATGCCCTTGCTTCTATTATACTAAAATGGTGGAAAAACGCAACAGTTTTTCATGCTAAATATCTGTTTTTTTCAAAAATCCGGGTCGGATTATGTCTTTTTAATGAATTGAGTCCTGCATTTGGGACAGGAAATGCTGATTTTGCCCTTGCCCTTGGGGACGCGCAGGGTCATGCCGCAGGTCGGGCAGGAGAAATAGCGGTGGGTTTTGCGGTCGCGGAAGCGCTGGCGTAGCCCGCCGAACCATTTGCGGAGAGGCTGCACGGCCGCGAGGAATTTCTGGTTTTCGCGGTAACGGGCATTTATATTGCGCGAAAAGCAGCGGAAATAACAAAGCAGCAGTAAAAGCAAAGAAAGGATATCCAGCCAGGCAATGTGCAGCAGCCGTGAAAGGAGCAGCAGCGCAAAGCAGAGCACAAGCAGCGCATTATGGAGCTGGTCAATCCCATAGCGCCCAGCCATCAGGCGCAGGAAAAAGTTTCTCATGACAGGGTCATTCCTCCCTCAGATGCAGGCATTTCAGGGCCGGCAGGATGCGGGGCGGAGCAGGCTTCCAGCAGAGCAAGAACCTCATCGCGCCCGTCGCCCTTTTCGGCAGAAAACGGGATGATGCGGCAGCTGTCCGGCAGGCACAGCACTTCGCGAATCCGCGCAAGATTAGCTTCCCGCTGGCTTTTTTTAATCTTATCCAGCTTGTTAGCAAGGACGACCAGCGGAACGCCGGTTTGCAGGAACCAACGGGACATTGTCTGGTCATCCGCGGTCGGCGCGTGGCGGATATCTACAATCTGGATACCAAGCGTCATCAGGCCAGACGCAAAATAGGTATCCATCAGCCGCCCCCAGCGGTCACGCTCGGCCTTTGAGACGCGCGCATAGCCATAACCCGGCAGGTCAACCAAATAAATTTTTTCATCAATACTGAAATAATTGATATGGATCGTTTTGCCCGGCTGGGCGCTCACGCGCGCAAAGGAGCGCCGGTTCAGAAGCCGGTTGATCACCGACGATTTGCCGACGTTCGACTTGCCCGCAAAAACGATCTGTGGGCGGCCGTCCTGCGGAAAATCGGATACCTTGACCGCCGAACGCAGAAATTCCGCTTTGTGAAGGTTGAGCATTTTTGCTGTCCTTTCTGCTGTGAATGAGACTTTCAATCCTGACTTTACCAAGTTCCAGACATTTTGTAAAAGCCCAAAAGCCGATGGCGGCGTCCTGCCAGAGACTTTTGGGCGGGGAAGCAATCAGTGGGACTGTATGCCAAAAGGGAACCGCCCAGCCCGCTGACGTTATGGCGGGCTGGGCTGCTGCTGGCATGGCGGACAGGGGACAAGCCCCCGTCCCGCCCGCAGGCGAGTGAGAGATGCGTCAGCATCTCGGGGTCTGGGGCGGAAAGCCCCAGCGGGGTGCAGGGGCGGAGCCCCGCCGCCCTCCGCGCAGGAGGCCCGTCCGGCGAGGACGCCCATCGGAGAGGGGCCAGGAAAAGAACCACTACTGCACAGAAATACGTTTGTTCTCTTCGGGCTTCGCAGGGATGTTGCTGTTGGGACGGGGCTCCTCCGCAGCAGCGAAGTGCGGTGGATCGCGGTGCGCAAGGTCAAGCGCCGTCTCCATCACCAGGTCCATGTGCTCAGCCGGGACAAAATTCAGGTTTTCCCGCACAATCGGTTCGATTTCATTGAGATCAGGCTTGTTCTCCGAAGGGATAATCACCGTGTGCATCCCCGCACGGAACGCCGCCATCGTCTTTTCCTTCAGCCCGCCGATCGGCAGGACGCGCCCGCGCAGCGTGACCTCGCCTGTCATGGCAACATCGTGCCGGACCGGCGCGCCGGTCAGCGCAGAGATGATCGCCGTCGCCATCGTAACGCCCGCAGAAGGGCCGTCCTTCGGAATCGCAGCTTCCGGGAAATGGATGTGCAGGTCGACATTCTTGTAAAACATCGGGTCAATTTCCAGCTGCTTGGCGCGGGAACGGACAAAGGTTACAGCCGCCTTTGCCGATTCCTGCATCACATTGCCCAGATTGCCCGTAATCTCAATCTTGCCAGAGCCCTGCACAGCAGCAACCTCGACTTGAAGCATTTCGCCGCCTACGCTCGTCCACGCAAGCCCATTGACGATGCCGATCTCGTCACGCTTGCCAAATACATCCTTTTTATAACGCTTGACCCCAAGCAGGTCTTCCAGATTTTTTGAAGTGACAGAAAGCTTCTTTGTATCCCCATCCGCAATCGCCTTCGCAGCCTTGCGGCAAAGCTTTGCCAACACTTGCTCCAGCTTGCGCACGCCCGCCTCACGGGTATATCCTTCAATCATATCCCGGAGCATCGTGTCGGAAATGGACAGGTTGTTTTTTTGCAGCCCGTGCTTTTTTAACTGCTTGGGCAGGAGATGCCGCTTTGCAATCTGTACCTTCTCCTCCTCCGTGTAGGAGGACAGCTCGATGACCTCCATACGGTCGAGCAGTGGGCGCGGCACTGTGCTCAGGTCGTTTGCCGTCGTCACGAACAGCACGCTTGACAGGTCAAACGGCAGCTCAATATAATGGTCGCGGAAAGCAATATTCTGCTCGGTGTCCAAGACTTCCAGCATTGCCGAAGCCGGGTCGCCCCGGAAATCATTGCCCATCTTGTCAATCTCGTCCAGCAGCAGCAGCGGGTTGCGGCTGCCAGCCTGGCGAAGCCCGGCCATAATCCGCCCCGGCATGGAGCCGATATAGGTCTTGCGGTGCCCGCGGATATCCGCCTCATCCCGCACGCCGCCCAGCGAAATGCGCGCATATTTGCGCCCCATCGCTTCCGCAACCGACCGCGCGATCGAGGTCTTGCCTACGCCTGGCGGGCCCACCAGGCACAGCACCTGGCCCTTTACATCGGGCGCGAGTGCACGGACTGCAAGAAATTCCAACATGCGCTCCTTGACCTTTTCCAAGCCGTAATGGTCGCGGTCAAGCACCTTTTTTGCACGCGCAAGGTCGGTCTTGTCCCGCGTCATGGTATTCCACGGCAGTTCCAATACCGTTTCCAGGTATGTACGGATCACGCCTGCTTCCGCTGACATGCTGCTCATCTTTTCCAGCCGGGCGACTTCCTTGTTCAGCCGCTCTACCGCTTCGTCCGACAGCGAAAGATCCTCAATGCGGTCGCGGTATTCGGCGCATTCGGCAACTGTGTCCTGCTCGCCCAGCTCGGTCTGGATCACCTTGATCTGCTCACGCAGGTAATATTCGCGCTGGTTTTTATCCAGCTGGTTTTTCAGCTGGTCCTGGATATCGTTTTCAATGCGCAGGATCTCGGTTTCGTCGCTTAACAGCCGGATGACCATCATCAAGCGGCGGATTACATTGAGCTCCTCCAAAATCTCCTGCTTGACTTCAAACTCTACATTGATATTCTGCGCGATAAAATCGGCGAGATAGCCGGGACGGCCACCCTCCGCAACTTCCATCACGACATCGTTTGACAAGCGCGGGGCGAGGTCGGCATACTGGTCAAAACGGTCCTGTACGGTACGGACAAGCGCCTGTACCCGGCGGGCGGTCGCGTTTGCATCCTGATCCTCGAGCACTTCAACCCGCGCGAACAGGCAGTGCTCCCCGGTCTCGATAAACTCAAGCGCACGCGCGCGGGTCTGGCCCTCGACAAGCACGCGGATATTGTCACCCGGCATACGGAGGATCTGCTTGATCTTGCATACCGTGCCCATTTCAAACAGTCCTGATGCTTCCGGCACATCGGTTTTGAGGTCTTTTTGCGCGGTCAGGAAAATGGTCTGACCGTCTTTCATCGCCGCTTCCAGCGCCTTGATGGACATGACGCGCCCCACGTCGAAATGGATCAGCATTTCCGGGAACGCGGTAAGTCCACGCAAGGGCAGGACAGGCAGCTGACGTATCGTTGCTTCCATGAATTTCACTCCTACATTGCGTTGGCGGCGCGGCGGGCCGCTGTGCGCCGCCGCATGGGTATGGAACCAGTATAGTATATTTCGCCCCTTTTTGCAAGCGGTAAGGTATGGCTTTTCAGGGGGAATGGGCAAAATCAGCGGAAAAGACAGGGGAAGAGGGGAAAAAAGGGGCGGGTTCGGCGAAATGACCGGGACAGGCCGGAACGGTCAGGGCTCCAGGACGCCGTCTGCCGGAATGCTGATCTTATGGCCGGATAATTTCAGCTCGGTTTCCTCGTCCGTCGCAACGCCGCGGATCAGATTGTCCGCCGCGCGCATGGCGGTGCGCCCGGTCAGACGCAGGTACAGTTCGCCTTCGCCCTCCGGGTTGCCGACAAAGACAGCCCGCTTGCCCAATACCGAATTGCTGTCCGGTGCGGTATTCACAAAAACAACTGCCATTTCCCCGGCCGCCTCCACTGCTTCCGCTGCCCGGGCCGGGTCGGCAAGCTCAATCAGGATTGCCTGCTCGCCGGCCTCCCTCGCCAGCCCGATAAAGCGGTTTTGCAGTTCATGATTGCCCAGGGATTCCACGGTGGACAGCGTGTACCCTTTGGAATCGGCAATCTGGGAAGCGGCTTCCAGCAGGTCTGTATGCCCGTCATCCTGCTCATAGGCAAAAACCAGTGTGACCGCCTTTGAGCCTTCGGGCTCCGGCGGCGCTTCGGCGTCCTCCGGCTGCCCGGCTTCGGGCTCCGGGTCGGCAAGTTCGGTTTCCGCCAGCAGGCCGCAGCCCGGCAGGAGGGACAGCATCAGCGCAATGCTGAACAGCAGCGCGAAAATTCGTTTCATAATTGTTCTCCTTTTGCGTGGTCTGGTCTTATCGTACCACATACGGCGCGAAAAGGCAAGAAAATACGGTTTGCCGGGACAGCGTTGTGGGCGATGCGTTTCCGTCCGCTTTTGCCACGGGACAGCGGGGATAGCCCTGTCAAGAAAACGGGCGGAAATGCCGGGGTCCCTTGGTAGACTTTTGCCGCAGATTCCCTTATAATAAGCCCATAACATTCATGAGGAGGCAGAAAAATGAATTTTGGAAGCAGTTTGATGCAGGCGCGCAAGCGCAAAGGGATTTCCCAGGAAGAAGCCGCCGGCCGGCTGGGGGTCAGCCGCCAGACCATTTCCAAGTGGGAAACCGGCGAAACCGTACCAGATATTTTGCAGTGCAAAAAGCTTTCGCGGATGTATGGGCTGACACTGGATGAACTGGTGGAATTTGATACGGAGGTGGAGGAAATCGAGCAGATGATCGTAAATACAAGCGAGGAAACGTCAAAGAAAATCGACTGGACGAAGCTTTGGGCAGAGAAGTACCCGGTTTTGACAGCCTATCAGCAGGAGGTTGACACCGGCGCTTACGCAGATGCGCTGCAAGGGCTGCTTGCGAAGCTGGAACGGGAACAGGGGTACAGCAGCCTTGACGCGATGCTGGTGCTCAAGGATATCCTGGCGCACACCTGGGAGGGCTGATCACAGGAAAGCTGCACCGGAAAACACGACCGGCAGGGACGGGGAGCGTTCCTGCCGGTTATGTATTGGCATTTATGTTACGATGAATGCGTCCGGGATTTTGCGGCCAATGCCGTTCTGGATGAGGTTGGACGGCTTTGTAATGACCCTGCCGTTATAGTACATGACGGAAGAGGAGCCGCCGTCAAGATTCTGCGCCTGGTATGCGCCGTATTGCAGCATCAGCTCGGAGCAGTCGCTGAGCACAGCGCCGAGCGAATGCCCCGGCCTGCGCCCATCGATCACACAGATCAGTGTGGTCAGATCCTGCGTCTGCCCGATAAAGGTGCGCGGGTTCAGCCCCCAGCCGCCGGTGCCTTCGATCATGCTTTCGCCGTTGATCACAAGGGACGGATGGAACTCGATCGCGTCGCGCAGGAAATCGGTATCGGAAAACTTGCCGATTTGCAGGCGGTTTTCCTCGTCGTAGCCGACAATTTTCCAGTTGCTGTGCCCCTCGGCACGGTGCTTGCGTTCGCCAAAGGTCTTTACAAAGCCGTAGGGGGAACCGCCGTTGCCCATGCCCTCCGGATCCTGAAAGCCGGAAGCGTTGACTGCAAGGATTGCGTCATAGCGTTCCGCGATCACATTGACATTTTCTCCGATGCTGCCGATATTGCTGGAAACGCCGACATGGACACGGCTTGAATCCTTCACAACCGCCATCCGGCCTACCCAGTCGCTGCGCCGGACGTCGACAATCATAATCTGGTGTTCGGCATTGATTGCAAGGATTGGGTCGCCTTCGGTTGTCAGGATGGTGCTCTTGCCCTCGTCGCAGAGGTCGAGGTCAATCCCCTCATAGCCGTTTTCCAGCACTTCCGGATGCGCGGTGACATAGCTTTCAAAGGTCTCGCGGTCGATCTCGGGATAATGCGTAAAAAATGCGTCCGCCTGATCAACCTTATGATCGGTTACCTGCTGGACGGCGCTCAGGTCGATCGTGTTCCAGTTTGTCTCCGCGTCCTGCTGCTTTTCGTCGGAAATATAGCGGACTGCCATGACCTCATCAATGATTTCACCCGGGATAAACCAGGTTGCAAGCCACTGATGGGTCATGGTGCTCATAGCAGTCTCAATATAGATGTTGCGCCAGCGGGAAATAAAGCCGTTGTGCGTATAGAGTAAAAATGGATATAGGGTGGTCAGCCCGAGCAGGAATGCTACGGTAATGCCGAGGGCTGTCCGTTTCAGCTTGCGGTTCATCGCTCTTACCTCTCAGAATCTTTGCTTCGGGAAAAGGCCGCGGCCCTGCGGATGCGTGTCATACGCGTTTCCGCCCGCGGGGAGCCCGTTTGGGCGGGTGCGGCCCAGCGCGGCGGGTGTTGCTGGCACCTGCATGGGCGCGTTCCGCCAGCTTGGCTTCGACCTTTGCGCGGATGCGCGCGGCGGTCTCGGCGGAAATGCGGCTGGGGTTCGCGGGCGTTGCGATGTCTACGCGGGTGTTGTCCTCGTAGCTGTCGCGGCGCGGCTTCCTCGCGCGTGGGGGACGCTTTTGCCCTTTAGACGGCGCAGCGGCAGGATGGTTCCCTGACGGCCGTGCAGTTTTTTTTGCGCGCGGCGCTTCTGCGGCAGGCGGCGCGGCGGGCCGCCTTGCGGCGCGGGGACGGGCTACGGGCGCTTCCGGTACCGCAGCAGGCTCCTGCGCCCGGCGTCGTGCCGGTGCGCGCTTTTTCTGCTGTGCCTGCGGCGCGGCAGGTTCTGCACGGCGGCGCGCGGTACGGATCCGCGGCTCCGGCGCTTCAGGGACTGCCAGGATGGGCGGTTCTGAGGGGGTGGGGACGGCGGCGCGGCGGTGGCGTGCGACGGCCTGCCGGGGCTGTGCCTCCAACGGGGGCCTTCCGTCCAGATGCGGCGTTTCCTCTACGGGGATGTTTCGCCGTGTGAGTTTTTCGATATCGGCAAGGTAGGGGCGTTCGGTGGAGTCGCAGAAGGATACCGCCATGCCGGACTGCCCTGCGCGCCCGGTACGCCCGATGCGGTGTACATAGGTTTCCGGGATGTTCGGCAGCTCAAAGTTCACGACAAGTGGCAGTTCGGAGATGTCCAGTCCGCGCGCGGCGATATCGGTTGCAACCAGCACGGCGATACGGTAGTCCTTGAAATCGCGCAGTGCGGCCTGCCGCGCCCCCTGCGATTTGTCGCCGTGGAGGGCGCGTGCGGAGATGCCTGCACGGTTCAGGTCGCGTGCGACGCGGTCTGCGCCATGCTTGGTGCGGGTAAAAACAAGGGTTTGCGGCTGGCCGAGCCCCAGCAGCAGCGTCCTTAAAAGTTCACGTTTGTCAGCACGTTCTACAAAATAGACCTTTTGCTCGATGAGCTCGACCGGTGTTGCCGCTGGGGTGATGGAAATGCGCACCGGACGATGCAGCAAGCTGTCGGCAAGCGCCGCGATTTCCTTCGGCATGGTGGCCGAAAACAGAAGGGTCTGGCGCTTTTGCGGGATGCATTTCACGATTTTTTTCACGTCATTGATGAAGCCCATATCGAGCATCCGGTCGGCTTCGTCGAGGACAAAGCATTCGACCCTGCCAAGGTCGAGGACCTTTTGGCCCATGAGGTCCCAAAGCCGCCCGGGGGTCGCGATCAGGATGTCAACGCCGCGCTGGATGGCCTCGACTTGGGGGATCTGGCTGACGCCGCCGAAGATCACCGCCGCTGTGCAGGGGAGGTAGCGGGCATATTGGCATACGTTTTCATAAATTTGCAGTGCGAGCTCGCGCGTTGGGGTGAGGATCAGGGCGCGCAGGCCGCGGCCCTCCGAACAGCTCAGCCGCTGGAGGATGGGGACGGCAAACGCGGCGGTCTTGCCGGTGCCGGTTTGTGCGCAGCCCAGCAGGTCGCGGCCCGCGAGGACGGGCGGCAGGGCTTTTTCCTGAATCGGGGTGGGGGCTTCATAGCCCGCTTCGGCAAGCGCCTTCAAAATAGGCGTATGGATTCCTAATTCGCTGAATTTCATATTAACTCCTGATTCAATATTCGGTAATGGGGAAGCAGGACCGGGCTGGTGAGGTGGGGAATTTGTTGACGGGCAGGGAAAAAACACAGCTGCTCAGGCTGTTGTGATTTGTTTGTACTGCCCCTTGCGCATCCTGCTGTGGGGTGATATAATGAGAATCATTCTACAATTGTTGCCGGGATAATCCCAGGGCCGCGAAAGCGGCATTTTTTTGAAGAGGTGATTCTTTTGTTGGACGTTTTATTGGACAGCGCGCTGGATCTTGCGAAGACGCTGCCGGTCCTGGCGCTTGTCTATGCGCTGCTGTATTGGGTTGAGCACCGGATGCGTACCACGCCCGCGCTGTTGAGCCGGGCGGCGCGGTTTGGGCCATTATGCGGGGCGCTTGCGGGCCTGGTGCCGCAGTGTGGTTTTTCGGCGGCGGCTTCCGCGCTGTTTTTGGATGACTGCCTTGCGCCGGCAACACTGGTTGCCGTTTTCCTTGCGACCTCGGATGAGGCGCTGCCTGTGCTGTTCAGCAGCGGCAGGGGCGAGGATGCCATACGGCTTCTGGTGGTCAAGCTGGTGCTGGCGGCGGCAGGGGGGTACCTGCTGCGGATGACCGTGCTCCGGCGGCAGCCCGGCTTCCAGCCCCATACTGATGTGAAAGATGGGGAGGACGGCTGTGCGTGCTGCTGCGGCGGCGGGCTGATCCTGTCGGTGCTTGGGCGGACTGTTAAGACGGCGTTCCTGCTGCTTGTTGTGCTGGTGGTGTTTAATTGCGCGGTGTTTTTTGTTGGGGAGGAGCGTATTTCTGCGCTTCTGCTCTCCGGGAGCACATTGCAGCCCATCCTTTGCGCCACGCTTGGGCTGATTCCAAGCTGTGCGGTTTCTGTACTGCTGGCTGAGCTTTACAGCAGTGGGGCGATCGGCTTCGGCAGCATGGTTGCGGGCCTTTCGACTGGCGCAGGGTTTGGGTATATGGTACTGTGCAGCGACCGCAGCCGCCGGCGGGCCGCTTGCGGCATTATTGCGCTGACGTGGGTACTCGCAGCGGCGGGCGGCGTATTGGTGCAGGTGCTTTTGGGGTGATGCGCGGAGGGCACCGGGGCGCTGCCCCAGACCCCGGCCCTGCGCGGGCGGCGCCAGAGGGGCTGGCCCCTCTGGACTCCCTTTCACCGCCTGCCGGCGGGGGGCAGGTACGTTCAGCTGTGCAGCAGTTCCAGTGCTTCCTTTGCCCAATCGAGGTTGATTTTTTGGAATTCACGGTTGTTTGTGAAAAGACGCTCGTTTACATCGGCTGCGAGCCGCCGGTAGGTGTCGCCTGGCATGGAGATATATTGCTCGGCGCCGTCTGAGAGAACTGCAACAAAGGTAAACGTTCCGTCCTGCTCGTCCAGCGCATGGAAAAGCAGCTCCACGACATCCAGATCTCGGTGTAGCTGGAACAGCAGCAGCAATTTCATTAACTCGACTGCGCGGTCGTCCAGTCCGCGTTCGAGTACGTTGATTTTCTCCCGGAAAGCGTTCAGGTCGTCCACATAGCGAAGCGTGTAGCCTGCCAGCGGGTCAAAGCCGCCCACCTCCTGCGGCCTGCCTTCAGGGGAGAGCCAAACCATAAACTGGTTTGTCATATCATGATATAAACAGGGGTCGACGACCAGCGAGGATACCCCACAGTTTGGGCACATCCAGCGGAAGCAGGAAAGATCCTGCACCGCTTCCCGAAGCCCGGGCTCTTTATCCACGTTCAGGTTGGTCAGCACCCGCCGCGCGCTTTTTTCGCCGCAGTGCGGGCAGACGGTCATTTCTTTGGGCACAGCCGTTCGCCTCCTGTTACTCATACTTTGCTATTATACCACAACAACGCCGGTTTTGTAACCCCTAACGCTATTTTTTTGCGCTGTCTGTCAGGATTTTTCAAAGAAGGCAAAATAGCCCCCTCCGGAGAGGGCGAAATTTGGAGATATGCGCCAAAACTGCAAGGAATTGCGATGGGATAGGGTGCGTTTTGCAGTGGGATGTCAAAAATATACAGTGGTGAGGTGCGGATATGCTGGCGGTGTATGGGCCACCAGGATTTCCCGGATGCTAAAAAATACCGTTTTCTGTAGAAAGGCTTTTGCCGGTTTTGCGGCAAAAGCCTCAACGACTGCCTCGGGCCTGTTGGCGCGTTCGGCAAGCTGGATGTCCGGATCGTTCGAGACGTACCGGGAAGAGAAGATGCGCGCGCCGCCCTCGCTGCCGAAGAGGATCACCCGCTTGTCGGCAACTGCGAAGCCGCGCAGCATTTCCGTGCGCCCCAGCGTACCGTATGCGTCGCATTCAATGCGGTAGAAGAAGCGCACGTCAACCGAGTAGAAGCCGCGGTTGAAGGCGACTTTTTCTACATCGATCTGTACAAAAAGGAGCTCCGCTTCCCGGGGCTTGACTGACACGTCGGGATGTGCGTCGATGTACTGCTGTGATTGGCGGGTCAGATATACCCGGATATCACGCATACACTCCTTGCTTTTACAGGAATCATAGACCTTTTTGGTGTGGATGCACACCGCTTCCCGAACGCAGGCATTTGCGCCGACGGGTCCGGGCATGACTCTTTCTGACATAAGATTTACCTCCACTGATGGTTTGCGAAGCCCGCTGGATGCGGGAGAGAAGGGAAGCCTTGAGCGGGCTCCTAATTCAGACTATGCAGCAGGGGGAATTCGGTGACAGTGGCATGAATGTCCATTTTTATGCATAAACTGTTGCAGGGCAGGGGGAGCTGCAGGCTGATAGGGCATGCTTCCCGCCCGGGAAAACGTCCCGCGTCTGCGTGGGGCGGTTATGCGGAAAAGGTTGGAGGAATGCAGGATGGAGCAGGAACGGAGTGTTTTATATACGGTGATCCTGGGTGCTTGCGTGGTTTCGAGCGCGGTGCTTCTTGGTCGGATGGCGCTGTATGAGCCGGTTGGGCTGCATCAGCCGCACGCAGCGGTGGAAAATGCGTCCGCAGGCGCGGAGCTTCAGCCGGAAGCTGCGGAGATCACGCTTTCGGGCGCGGAGCTTACGACGCTTTTGAGGGCGGCGCTGCCGGAGGAAGTGCCGGTAGGGGATATCCGGCTGCATCCCTGCGCGGATGGGACATTAGAGGCTTCCGGGAATCTGGAGAAGGAAAAATTGCAGGCGCTTGTAACAGGGGCTCCCAGGACGCTGTTCCTGCTGATGCCGGAACGCTGTGCTCTGCGGGCTGTGCTAAGCGCGGGCTGCGAACGCGATACCGGCGAGCTGCGCCTTGCGGTCGAGACGGTGGAGGCGGGCGGCTATGGCCTGCCGTCAGAGCTTTCCGGACTGCTCTCCGACCAGCTTTCCCTCGCGGCGAATGAAGCGCTTGCAGGGCGGGGGATCCGCTTCTCGAGCATCCGGATTTCAGAGGACCAGATCGCATTTGCGCTTTGAATGCTTTTGGGCAGTTTGCCTGTACAATGCTGAAACCACCGGGGGATTACCGGTGGTTTTTTCGTGTCTGGGGATCAAAGCGGTAAAAAAGGCCGGCAGGGAATCATCCTGCCGGCCCAGACGATCAATCGTTGAGAAAACGTCCGCCGCAAATGAAATTTTTATTGTAGCTGCCGCTCCAAAGGGTATCGTAGCTGACGTAATCGCCGCTGTTCGGGGAGTGGATAAACTGTCCTTCCCCGACATAGATACCTGCGTGGCCAACGCCGCTGCCGGAACCGGAATTCCGGAAGAATACCAGGTCACCCGGGAGAAGCTCGTCCATTGTCAGCTCCTGCGCCGCGTTGCGCTGGTCGGTCGCCGTGCGGGGGATGTCGCGGACAACATTCTGGTAAACGAAATATGTAAACCCGGAGCAGTCGAACCCGTCAGGCGACGCGCCGCCATATTTGTAAGGCGTGCCGAGATAGCGTGCCGCAAATTCAAGCACCGCCTGCCGCGTGGGGCTGATGCTGGTGTTGATAATGGAGGGAAGGGCGGTCAGCGGGACGGTTTCGCCTGTCATTGCCAGATAATCCGGATGGACAAAGCCGGTTTTGCCGTTATAGGAAACCTTGAACCAGCCGTCAGAGATGCCGCTCACAACAACGCTTGTCCCGCTTTGGAACCGGCCGATAACCGCCGCAGAGGTGGAAGGCGCGGAACGGAAATTGACGTCGTCGGCACTGATCATGCCGCTACCAACGCTGAAATCGCTGTCAGCCGCGTCAACAATATAATCCATGCTGGCGTAGCCGAGCATCCCATTGACCGATACCTGCGCCCAGCCGTCACTGCTTGCGAGGATGGCGAGCTTTGTGCCTTCCGGTACGGTGGTGATGACCGGCCCGAAGGGCTCGGTGCGGATATTCAGCTGGGAAGCGGTCGTCTGGCCCGTCCCAACTGCGGATGCATTGGCGGCCATACAAAGGGCCAGCACAGCAACTGCTGTGGAAAGGCGGAATGCCTTGCAGATTTTCCGGATAACCATAATTGTGATAAGGACTCCTTTCGCGTATCGAGGGTAGGTTTGCTCGCCTGACAGGCGGTTATTTGCCGTTCAGGGCGCGGTTCAGCCAGATGGAAGCAATGTCCATCGCATTCCACAGCCCGTCCTTTTCGGTCTTCTTGACGATTTTCTCACGTTGGGAGACGTTTGGGGAGGTCTGTTGGAGCTGCACAGCGACGCGTGTCGCGACCGAAAGATCCTTCATGGTTTTTGTTTCGAGGATCTGCATCATAATAATATATTTATCACTCATGCTGCCGTAATAGATGATATTTTCCTTGCGCATCAGCGGATGCCCTTTATATTGCAGGACAGTTTCTTTTTCTGCCATATGGGGAACTCCTTTCAACTTGCGGAACAGAAGCTGGGGTTACAATACCGTTACAGCTTTCTGGTTACATTCCGGTTACAGCATACCACATCCTGCGCCGTTTGTCAAATAAAGATTTTAGGTTTTTTTTGTGGAAACACTGGGCAAAAACGACAATGGGCAGGAAAACAGCCGTGAATAAATGAATTTTTTTCGTCGTAGTTGCATGGAAATAGCTTTTCCGTTATAATATTGGAAGAAAATCTTGCGGAAACGGCGGTGCGGGAAATGAAATTCTGTTTTGCGGCTTTGGGGTGTAAGGTAAACCTTTTTGAGACGCAGGCGTTGGAGCAGCTTGCGCGGGAGCGCGGGCACGAGATCGTAGCGGCAGGTGCAGATGCGGCGGTATTGAACACCTGCGCGGTCACATCGGTGAGCGAGCATAAAAATATCCGGGCGGTCCACCGGCTGCGCAGGGATAATCCGGATGCGGTGCTGGCAGTATGCGGCTGTTTTGCACAGCTCGACCCGGAGCGGCTGGGCGCGATGGAAGAGGCAGATCTTGTCTGCGGCACGTCTGACCGTGCGGCTGTGATCGAATTGTGCGAAAAAGCGGTGCGCGAGGGACAGCGCGGCGGCAGGCTGGGGCTGGAAAACGCCAACACATTTGAACTGCTGCGGGCGGGCGTTCCCGCTGGACGGACAAGGGCGCTGCTTAAAATCCAGGACGGTTGCGATCATTACTGTACTTATTGCATTATCCCGTATGTACGCGGGCATGTGCGCTCCATGCCGCCTGCGGCAGCCCTGGAAGAAGCGCGGCGGCTTGCCGCATCCGGGGTGCGGGAAATCGTTGTAACCGGGATCGAAATCGCCTCTTACGGGATCGATTTGCAGGAGAAAATCGGGCTTACAGACCTTTTGTGCCGGATGCTGGCGGAAAATCCGGAGGTGCGGTTCCGTCTGGGCTCGCTTGAGCCGCGCATTGCGGATGAAAGCTTTTGCGGACGGCTGAAAGGCTTCCCGAACCTTGCGCCGCATTTCCATCTTTCGCTCCAAAGCGGCTGTGACGCTGTGCTGAAGCGGATGCACCGTCGGTACAGCACTATATTATATAGGGAGAACGCGGCACGGCTGCGCGAAGCGTTTCCTGGCTGCTCGCTAACAACCATTTAATTGTAGGGTTCCCTGGAGAAACCGAAGACGAATTTATGCAGACGCTGGCGTTTCTTGACGAATGCGGGTTTGCCGCGGTGCATGTATTCCCATATTCGGTGCGCGAAGGGACGGTTGCTGCAAAAATGGAAGAGCAGCTGCCAGCGCAGGTCAAGGAGGAACGGGCGGTACGTGCCAAAGCGGCTGTGAAAGCCCTTAGCGAGCGCTACCGGCAGGGGTTTGTCGGACGGGAGGTCCCCGTGCTGTTGGAGCACCCGGCAGGGGAGGGGCTGTGGAGCGGGCACCCGCCATATGCATTCCCCGTGTATGTGCCCGCCGGGGAGGGCAGCAAAAACACCCTGTGCCATGTGCGGCTGACAGAGGTATACCGGGATGGGCTGCGCGGCGAAGCGTTGGGCGCTGCCCGCTGACCTGCCAGAAGAAAATAGCCTGCTGAAAAAACGGCGGGAAGTATGCACCAACCCCGGCGCGCTTCCATAGTATGATGTGAAATCAAACTTAGGAGGCAAACAATCATGTGTAACTCTTTCAATGGCTGGTCTGACAACGCTTGGTGGATCATCATCGCGATCGTCCTCATTTGGGTCTGCTGCTGCAACGGCAATAATTCCGGTGTCGGCGGCGTGACCGATAGCAACGGCTGCTGCTGCTGTTGCTGCAATGGTGGCAACAACACCGGCGTCGGCGGCGTGACCACGAACCCGGGCTGCAACTGCTGCAATTGCTGCAATTGCTGCTGCTGCTAAACCCATCTGTACGGGCCAGATGCCCGTAAACAATCCTTTCTGGCGCGGCCCCAATCGGGGCTGCGCCGCTTTTTTGTAGAAATGCATGACAGGGCGCGGAAAATATGGTATACTGGCAGAAAAGGCGGGGCTGCTGTGTTGGCCCCGCGCTGAATTTTGCTGGAAGGGAAAGGTTGGGAAGGATTTGAGAATACAGCGCCGAAAATGGATAGCAGCATTGATGCTGGCGGTACTGCTGAGCGGCTGCGGCGGGGGGACATCCCCTGCGCAGGAATTTCTTACAAGGGGGACAAGCGGGACGCAGGAAGTTTCCGCATCCCGCGGGATCGCGTCCGGCGGGACATTGTTTGTTTCTCTGGAAAAAGAGCTCGGCATGCATTGCACAGTGAATTGGGAAGTTTTAGGCGAAGAGGTGACACAGGCGCAGGTCGTTATGATGCTGGAGACCTTCCGGATGTACATGGAGGACGCGCTGGACGGGCTGACAACCGAAGAAGCGGGAGAGGGCAATCTGGATGATTTTGTTGCGGAAACTGTTCAAAAAGCGGTCGAACAGCTGGATAGTGACCAAATTTCAGTGGAAGCCGAGACGGCTGGCTATGAGCGGACAGAGGCGTCCTGAAAAAAATTTAAAATTTTTTTGAAAAAAGGCTTGCATATTCCGGGAAAATATTGTAGAATGAAAAAGCTGAATGAACAGCACTTCACTTTGGAGGTTAGTATCGTATGATTTCTGCTGGCGAGTTTCGCAATGGCGTTACATTTGAAATGGACGGCCAGGTTCTTCAGGTTGTTGAGTTTCAGCACGTGAAGCCGGGCAAAGGTGCAGCGTTTGTACGCGTAAAAATGAAAAACGTGATCACCGGCGCGGTTACCGAGCGTTCGTTCAACCCTTCCGATAAGTACGAGCCTGCTTATGTAGAGCGCAAGGAAATGCAGTATCTCTATGCAGACGGCGACCTCTATTATTTCATGGATACTGAATCCTATGAGCAGCTGCCGATTAACAAGTCGACACTTGGGGATGATTTCCGTTTTGTAACGGAAAATATGAACTGCAAGGTTCTTTCCTATAAGGGCAGCGTGTTTGCTGTAGAGCCCCCGCTTTTTGTAGAGCTGGAGATTACGGAAACTGATCCGGGCTTCAAGGGGAACACGGCAACCAATACGCTCAAGCCTGCGACTGTGGAGACCGGCGCGACCGTATCTGTCCCGCTCTTTATCGAGACGGGCGACCGCATCAAGATCGACACTCGCACGGGTGAATACTTGGAGCGCGCAAAGGGCTAAAAAACAATATTCCTTCGACATTATTCAGGAGGTATGAAGATGACTGTGACAGAACGCGTGGTATATCTGAAGGGCCTGATTAATGGCATGGAACTTGATGCCGATAAAAAAGAAGGCAGGCTTTGGACAGCTGTAATCTCTGTGATGGAGGAGCTGGCGGACGCTGTTGTGGAATTGCAGCAGCAGAATGCAGAGCTTGCGGAAGAGCTTGACGACGTCTATGAGGAACTCAGCGCTGTAGAAGAGGAATTTCTGGACGAGGATGAATTTGATTCCGATGATTTGCTTTATCAGGTGATTTGTCCTACTTGTGATGAAGTAATCTATATGGATGATGATATGCTTGCAGAGGGGAGCACGGTGTGTCCCGCCTGCGGCGAAGAGCTTGAATTTGATCTTTCCGGCCTTGAGGATGAGGAGATGGTTTCCGAAGGCAATTTGGATCAGATGATTGCTGAGGAATCCCCGGAAGCCGTCGAGTAAGGCACTAAAATGTAAATAGTGGCGGCAGTTTGCCGCCTGATTTGGACACTTAGCTCAGCTGGAAGAGCATCCGCTTGACGTGCGGAAGGTCGAGGGTTCGAGCCCCCCAGTGTCCACCACCAGACTCCCGGATTTTATCCGGGAGTTTTATACTTATGGCGGGCCTATTACTGAGTCAGTGACAGACGAGAGGGGGATTCCTGTGCAGCTTATCAAGCGGTTACTGCGCTGTGTGCCGGTTTTGCTGTTTGCCAATATGATATGGCTGTTTCATTCTATAGGTTTTAGGAGTGTGTTTGTGCTGCTGGCCGCTGCGGTTTTGGAGGTGCTGCCATATCCTCATGACCGGTGGGCTACCCGCAGGCTGCGTATCTTACACAGCGGATGTGAAATGCTGTATGTGTTTGCGTTTTCGTTCCTGGTCGAATGCGGTATCTGGATACATATTTTTGCAGTCAAATCACTGATATTTTGGCTAAATTTGTTGTGCTCGCTGCTGGTCTTGTTTGCTGTCCTGCTGAGCGGGATGCTGTGCATTTTTTTCTGCTCCAAGCAAGCAGGGATATTGCGGAGGGTACTGCTGCTGATTTTCTGGTGGCTGCCTGGCGTTAATTTTTATCTGATTGTTCAGATTGGCGCAGCTGCAAGAAGGGAATACCGCTTTGAACTCGCCTGCCTGGAGCGGGACGAGATCCGGAAATCCTCTGAATTGTGCAACACACGTTATCCGATCCTCCTGGTGCACGGCATTTTCTTCCGGGATTGGCAGCTGCTCGATTATTGGGGGCGTATCACCTCCGAATTGAAGAAAAACGGCGCGCGGGTCTATTTTGGAAAGCAGCAGTCGGCAGATGCGGTTGCACGCAGCGCAGAGGAGCTTTGCCAGCAAATCCTTCGGGTGATTAAGCTTGAAAACTGTGAGAAAGTCAATATTATCGCTCACTCAAAAGGCGGTCTGGACTCCCGTTATGCCATTACGCATTACGGTATGGATCAATATGTTGCGTCCCTGACGACGGTGAATACGCCGCATTGGGGCTGCAATTTTGTTGATCTTTTGCTTCGTGTCCTACCAGAAGGGGTGATTGGTTTTCTGGCTGGGCGATACAATGCGCTTTTCCGCAAGCTTGGTGACATTGACCCGGATTTTGAGAAGGGGGTACGGGATCTGACAGCCGCACGCTGCGCGGAATTTAACCGGGAAACCCCAGACAGTCCCGGCGTTTATTATCAAAGTGTAATGTCCCGGCTGCGCAGCGCACGAAGCGCGATTTTCCCAATGAACCTTTGTTATTTGCTGATCAGGCGTCTTGACGGTGACAATGATGGGCTGGTTGCGGTGGATTCGGCAGTCTGGGGTGATTACCGGGGGCTGATTGAAACGCCGTACCGCAAAGGCGTTTCGCATGGGGATGTTGTTGACCTGCTTCGGGAGAATTTGAAGGGTTTCGACGTCCGCGAGTATTATGTTCAGCTGGTACATGATTTGAAAAAGCGGGGATTTTGAACCTACTGCCTAAAAAAACGCCCCTTACAGGGCGTTTTTTTCGATCTGAAGCGCTTTTCGCACATCCATCAATGTAAAACCGAGCAGGTTTTGTCCCTGCCACTGGCCGGGGTCAAGCCGCCGTTCGTCTTTGATGGACAGGCCGATTCCCCAGATCTTATCTTGTACGGCGCACTCCGCCACGATGTATTTATAAGTATCGAAAAGATTTTCTTTCAGCATCTCATTTTAACTGAATTTTGCTATCAGGCCGCGGTAAACGATGAGCTGTCGGAAGCCATTCCAGAACAAATCGTCATAGCCCTACACAAACCGCCCAAGCGCTTTGATTTTGCCGATGTTATCGGCTGCCATTCTCTGTGATTCGGCTGCGGCGTCATCGAACAAACGTGCGTTTTCTGACATCATGTACTATTTCAAGCGGTTTATAATATCCCTCTTTTCAGATCATTTTCCGCTTGCCGTTTTCATCAAAGGAAGCTTTCAGCGCGTGTTCGACCTGCCAGATGATCACAAAAATTGGAATGCAGAACACGCCGCAGAGAATACTGCCAGCAACCCCGACCAGACCGGCGTTTTTCCCAAGGAGCGGCAACATAGCAAGAATTCCGACGGGCAGCTCCACCCGCCCCCAGCGCCACGACAGGCGGGCGAATTCAGCCTGCGCAAACTGCCAGGTGTCGGCGTTGCGCATGGAGCGCCGGGTGCGGTAGCCAAACACATAGTTCATGGTCTGGGGGGCGTGGGCCCGGAACATCCATCCGAACAGCAGAAGCATCCCAGGGATCAAAAGCACACTGAGCAGCATAAAAAACCAAAACCCCATATTTCACCCTCCCGATGTCGTTTGCAGCCGAAAAAGCGGCATAGCTTAATCCGCACTATTTTTAAGAGCTTCCCACAGCATATCAAAGCGTCAGCCCCAGTAGCGCTTGCCCTAATTATAGCGAAATTTCCAAAGCATGTCAAGGACGGCATGCACGGATCAAGCGGCTCCCAGTCAGTGGGCGCAAAGCCCCGCCCGCAGGCGGTGAAAGGGAGTCCAGAGGGTCTGAGACCCTCTGGCGGGGTCCAGGGCCGCGCGCCTGGCCGCCCTCCGCAGAGGGCGGAACCCTCAAAAGATGTTCGCAAGGCTGGGCTCTTCGCGCTCGGGCAAGTGGCGCAGCAGCGCCCGGAGCTCTGCCGCCTGCATCCGGCATTCGGACAAGTCGCCGTTTTCCGCAGCCTGCAACGCCGCTTCAAACAGCCGCTCGATTTCGTCCAGCTCCGTATGCGGCAGCACTGCGCCCAGCAGCGTCCGGTTCGAGCGCCAGCCCTCCCGTGCAGCAAGCAGGGTTTCCTGCGCCTGCGTGATGTTGCCTTCCCACGTCAGCATGGAAAACGTCTCGACCTCCGCGCTCAGCGCGTCCGCCAGCCGCGCCAGCTCCCAGCGGCATCCGATACAGACCCCAACCAGCACTGCCAGTAGTACAACAGCCGTGACCAGCCGTTTCATCGCTTACCCCTCCTTCTTCTGGATAAATTCGTTTCCACAGTCATCCAGAGTCATCAGGAACACCTCTTCGATGCCCCCGATATGCGCTTTTTGCACCCGCTTTTCGACTTCTTCACGCGTTTTGCCCAGATGGCGCAGGTTCGCCTCGACCAACTGCCCGTCCGAGATCACAATCAGCGGAAGCCCCGCGTCCTTCGGCTGAAGCCCCAGCATCTGCGCGTTGACCGGCTGGTATTCCGGCTTGTAAACATAGCTCAGCTGCCCGTTTGGCTCGATCAGCCCATATTTCAGCTCCGCTACCGAGTGGATATTCTGCTGCCGCAGCGCCTCCATAACCTCATCAGTCGTCAGCCGCATCTGCCGCATCTTCCGGCGGTCCAGCTTGCCGCCCCGGATGATGATCGCCGCCCGCCCGTTCAGCATCCGCCGCAGCCGCCGGCTTTTCAAGCATAGGAAACTCACCACGATTTCCAGCGAGATCAGGGTCACAATTGGGATTACCCCCGCAAACAGCGGAATCCCCAGGTCCTGCATCGGGATTGCAGCCAGCTCGGATACCAGAATGGTTACCACCAGCTCCGAAGGTTCCAGTTCGCCGATCTGCCGCTTGCCCATAATCCGAAGCGCCGCGACAACAACCACATATAAAATCAAGGTCCGGATAAACGATACCGCCATGCTTCAATGCCTCCTATTTTGGGTTTACATAGTTTTACATATTTCCAAAGGTTTATACAATGAAATACTTTGTGAAAAAATCCAAAAATAAACTGTTGACTTTTCTGCGTTAAAACTTTATAATATGTAAGTACATACAGCAAATGCAGTGACCGGGAACAGTAACCCTTTCCAATGCCTTGCAGAGAGCCGCCGGATTGGTGCGAGGCGGCAGCGGAGGGGAGCGGTGAACGTCCTCCCGAGAGCAGCCGACCGAACAAGCATTTTTTTAGTAGGCTCGGACGGGATGCCCGCCGTTATCAGGGTTTGCGCCGTGCGCACGGCGCAGCAGAGTGGCCGCTTTTCCAGGCGGCAACGAGAGTGGTACCGCAGAGCAGTTTGCCTTTGTCTCTTGAACGAGATAAGGGCGTTTTTATTTTTAGCCCGCAGGGGCGCCCGTCCCTGGTGCGGCGTACAGGAAGGAAGTTCAGCATGAAATGTAACGGTTCACAAATCCTGATCGAAGTCCTGATCGAGCAGGGCGTCGACACGGTCTTTGGCTATCCGGGCGGCGCGGTTTTGAACATTTATGACGCGCTGTACCTGAACAGCGACCGCATCCGCCATGTGCTGACCGCGCATGAGCAGGGCGCGTCCCACGCAGCCGACGGCTATGCACGCGCAACAGGGAAGACCGGCGTTGTCATTGCGACATCCGGGCCGGGTGCGACCAACCTGGTTACCGGCATTGCCACTGCCTATATGGATTCGGTCCCGATGGTTGCGATTACCGGCAATGTCGGCACGTCGCTGATTGGCAAAGACTCGTTCCAGGAGGTTTATATCGCGGGCATTACCATGCCCATCACCAAGCATAATTTCGTGGTCCGGCATGTGGAGGAGCTCGCCGATGTACTGCGCGACGCGTTCCGCATTGCCAATACGGGCCGTCCCGGCCCTGTGCTGGTCGACATCCCGAAGGATGTGACGGCAGCGGTCTGCGAGTTCCAGAACAAGCCGCGTCTTGAAATCGATCAAAGCTTCGACCTGCGGGAAAGCGATTTGAAGCGGATTGCGGAGGTTATCAACCAGGCAGAGCGCCCGGTCATCTATTTCGGCGGCGGTGTGGTTTGCTCAGGCGCGGCGGACGACCTGCGGCGGCTGATGAAGAAGGCGGAGATCCCCGCAACCTGGACCATGATGGCGGCGGGTACGCTGCCGCCGGACGATCCGCTGAACCTCGGCATGATCGGGATGCACGGCAAGGTGTCCGCAGGGCGGGCAGTAGACCGTTCGGATGTGCTGCTGTCTATCGGAGCGCGCTTCTCCGACCGCGTCGCCACCGATACCAACCGTTTTGCGCCCGATGCGCGCATTATCCATGTCGATATCGACGCGGCAGAGATCAATAAAAACATCCTGACCGATGATTCGCTCGTTTCCGACGCAAAAACATTCCTGCGGGAGATCCTGCCGTATATCCACGAAGCACGCCACGCCGAATGGATGACCAAGATTACCGACTGGCGGCAGCGCCTGGATTACCGCCCGAAGGACAGCGAGACCCGACTGCGCCCGGAACGCGTCATTAAGATCATTTCCGAGGTTGCGGGCCCAGAAGCCATCTTTGCGACCGACGTCGGCCAGCACCAGATGTGGGCGGCGCAATACTGTGGGCGCATAAAGCCGCGCCAATTCCTCACCTCCGGCGGGCTGGGGACGATGGGCTACGGCTACGGCGCGGCGATCGGCGCGAAATTCGGCTGCCCGGACAAACCGGTCGTACATATCACCGGAGACGGCTCCTTCCATATGAACCTCAATGAGCTGTGCACGACGGTAACCTACGAGGTCCCTGTCGTAACGGTTATCATGAACAACAGCGTACTTGGCATGGTGCGCCAGTGGCAGACCATTTTCTATGGGCAGCGCTATTCGCACACGACGCTTGACCGCAAAACCAATTACGTCAAGCTTGCCGAAGCGTTCGGCGCACAGGGCTTCCGCTGCACGACCCCTGCGGAATTTAAGGCGGCGCTCTCTGCGGCATTGTCCCACAAGGGGCCGACCATTATCGATTGCGTAATCGACCGTGACGAGCGTGTGCTTCCCATGATCCCGCCGAACGGCTCGATCGACGATATTATCGCGGATTAAAGGAGGCAGACATGGAAAAATACATCCTTTCGGTGCTGGTCAGGAATAACGCCGGCGTACTGGCGCGTATTTCAAGCCTGTTTGGGCGGCGCGGCTTCAATATTGATTCGCTGACGGTGTCGCCAACTAACAACACGGAGATTTCACGCATTACCATCATCACGCGCGGCGACGAAAAGACCCTCGACCAGATCATCAAGCAGGTCTCAAAGCTGGAGGAAACGCTTTGGATCGAGCACCTGTGGGAAGACGAGTGCTATTGCCGCGAGCTGGTGTTCGTGAAGGTGCTGGCGGAGGACGCCCTGATCCGGGACAGCATCCGCGAGGTCGCGGAGGTCTACAACGCCAATGTTGTGGAATCGGTTAAAAACGCAATCATTGTTGAACTAACCGAGGTACCCAGCCGCATTGACGCGTTTTTAACGGTAATCTCGAATTACACCATCATTGAGATGTGCCGTTCCGGCGTGACGGCTATGACGAGATAACACGCCGCTTCCATTCTTTCGGGTTTTCAAAAAACTATATATTTACTTCTTAGGAGGAAACAAAAAATGGTTAAGATGTACTATGATTCCGACTGCAACCTGTCCCTGCTCGACGGCAAAACGGTTGCCATCATCGGTTTCGGCTCGCAGGGCCACGCGCACGCGATGAACCTCAAGGATTCCGGCGTGAACGTTGTTGTCGGCCTGCGCCCGGGCTCCCGCCACGCGGAGAAGGCGGCGGCTTACGGCCTTGAAGTCCTCACCCCGGCGGAAGCTGCTGCGAAGGGCGACATCATCATGATGCTGGTACCTGACGAGAAGCAGGCGGATATTTACAAGGACGTCATCGAGCCCAATCTCAAGCCGGGCAATACCCTTGCGTTTGCGCACGGCTTTAACATCCACTTCAAGCAGATCATCCCGCCCGCAGATGTGGACGTGATCATGATCGCGCCGAAGGGCCCCGGCCATACCGTCCGTTCGCAGTTCGTTGAGGGCGCGGGCGTGCCGGACCTCGTCTGTGTCCATCAGGACGCGACCGGCAAGGCGATGGATACCGCGCTTGCGTATGCAGCGGGCATCGGCGGCGGCCGTGCGGGCATCCTGGAATCCACCTTCCGCGCGGAGACCGAGACCGACCTGTTCGGCGAACAGGCAGTTCTCTGCGGCGGCGTGTGCGAGCTGATGAAGGCGGGCTTTGAGACCCTGGTTGAAGCAGGCTATGCGCCGGAAAACGCATATTTTGAGTGCGTGCATGAGATGAAGCTGATCGTTGACCTTATTAACGAGGGCGGCTTTGCCAAGATGCGCTACTCGATCTCTGATACCGCGGAGTACGGCGACTACCGCACTGGCAAGCGGATTATTACCGAGGAAACCCGTAAGGAGATGAAGAAGATCCTCCGCGAGATCCAAGACGGCACCTTCGCTTCCGAATGGATTCAGGAGAACCGTGCGGGCGGACGTGCGCGCTTCCTTGCAACCCGTCAGGTAGAGGCTGAAAGTGAGCTGGAAGAGACCGGCAAGCGGCTGCGCGGCCTGATGAGCTGGCTGAAGAAATAAGGCTTTTGCAGAAAAAGGGGATGGCGGCAATGAAGCAAGCGGCACTGAACGGGAACCAGCTGAAAGCGGCCGCGCTGGCAGCGATGACAATTGACCACGTGGTTTCGGTCGTGTTCCCGGGCTATCCCGCCGTGTGGTGGATTGCGCTGCTGCATCTTATCGGCAGGCTGGCAGCGCCGATTTTCTGGTTTTTTGTTGCGGAAGGGTACCACTATACCCATGACCGGAGAAAGTATGCCGCGCGGCTGCTGGTTTTTGCAGTGATTGGGCACTTTGCTTATAACTTCGCGTTCGGCATCCCTTTTCTTCCGTTTCAGACCTCGGTTTTTAATCAGACCAGCGTGCTTTGGCCCCTGTTTTGGGGTGTTGCAGCGCTGGGCATTCAGGAGAGCTCGCGCCTGCCTGGGTGGCAGAAAACGCTGCTCATTTTGGGCATCTGCGCGCTGACCTTCTGTGCTGATTGGAGCTGTATCGCAGTGCTCGCGATCCTGCAAATCGGCGGGAACCGGGGCAATTTCAAGCGCCAGATGGGTGGTATGATCGCCTGCGTTGCCATGTATGCTGCCGTTTACGCCGCGTTTATCGACCCGGTTTACGGTGTGCTGCAATTTGGCGTCGTCCTGACCATCCCGCTTCTGCGGCGCTATAACGGCGAGCGCGGGCGCTGGAAGGGTATGAAATGGTTTTTTTACGCCTATTATCCGCTGCATTTGTTTGTCTGCGGCCTGCTCCGGCTTGCGCTGCACGGCAATATTGGTGTGATGGTCGGCGGGGCCTGATATCGTTTTTCTGGTGGGGGAGGGCTTTGCGCCTTCCCCTGCTTTTTTAAGGGCGCCGTCCCGGAAGACGTACCCTTAAAAAAGCAGCTTTATGGAACCTGCCAAGGGCCTGCGCCCAAATGGGGTTGCCGGACGCAGGCCAATTGTGAGGAGGCATTATGAAAAAACAGCTACAGGGCATTGCACTGATTTTAATTGGGATTCAGCTGGCAATCTACACGATTATTGACCCATGGCTGCCGGTGCTTGGCGGCGACTTTGGGAGGGTCTTAATCCCGGTGCTGTCGTTTGTTGTAAGCCTGGCCGGATTGATTTTGTGCTTTAAAGGGGAATCCGGCAGCTAGACGCATTTTGTGGAGGATATTCATGAAGCGGAAAACGCTTGGCTTCGCGCTTTTGTTGTTTGCAAACCTCTTTGCAGTACCAGATGCAGTCTTTTTCTATATCGGTCTGCTGATTGGGCTTGTCGGGCTGTGCCTTGTCATCAGCGGCATGATGTCGGGCGGATGAAACAGGAAGCGGGCCGCATATTTCGAAATAGGACAGAATGTTCGCTGCTGAGGGATTGATCCCGCATGCTATTCGGGACGATGGGACGGATACGGCAAAAGGAATGAAAATATCCGCTGGACGGCAGTTTTGGTTCTTGTTTTACTGCCCGGTACAGGCCAGTAATTTTGATAGAAATTTGAAAAAGGGACATATTGAAGGAGGAATTTCCATGCCCAGAAGAAGTGATAACATTGTAAAAGGCCCTGAACGGATGCCAAACCGTTCGCTGCTGCGTGCCTGCGGCTACACCGATGAGGAGCTTTCCCGGCCCATGATCGGCGTAGTCTCGGCTTACAGCGAGATCATCCCGGGGCACATCAACCTCGATAAGATTGCGGATGCAGTCAAGGCGGGCGTCAGCATGGCGGGCGGCACGCCGGTGCTCGTTCCCGCAATTGGCGTGTGCGACGGCATTGCGATGGGCCATATCGGCATGAAATACTCGCTTGCGTCGCGCGAGCTGATCGCCGATTCCGTGGAAACGCTTGCAAACGCCCATCAGCTGGACGGCCTTGTATTGATCCCGAACTGTGACAAAATCGTACCTGGGATGCTGATGGCGGCTGCACGGCTCAATATCCCGTCTATCCTGGTATCCGGCGGGCCGATGATGGCGGGCCATTTCGGCGGTGAAGAGGTTTCACTGTCCAAGACCTTTGAGGCGGTCGGCGCTTACAAGGCAGGTATGATGGACGACGAAACCTTCTATGAAGCTGAGTGCAATTCCTGCCCGGGCTGCGGATCGTGCGCGGGCATGTACACAGCAAATTCGATGAACTGCCTGTCCGAAGCGATTGGCATGGCGCTGCCGGGGAACGGCACGACCCCTGCGGTTACAGCAGCGCGCATCCATCTGGCAAAGCACGCGGGCATGAAGATTATGGAACTGATCGAAAAGGACATCAAGCCGCGCGATATCCTGACCCCGGCGGCTTTCCGCAACGCGCTGACCTGTGAAATGGCGCTGGGCTGCTCGACCAATTCGGTGCTGCACCTGCTGGCGCTGGCGCATGAGGCGGAGATCCCGCTCGAATTGTCGCTCATCAATGAGTTGTCTGCGAAGATCCCGAACCTGTGCCACCTTGCGCCTGCGGGCCCGCACCATATTGAGCAGCTGTATGCGGCAGGGGGCATCCCGGCGGTCATGAGCGAGCTTGCGAAACGTGATTTCCTTGACCTGGGACTGATCACGGCGACCGGCGCGACAGTCGGCGAGAACCTGAAGGGCGTTGCTAACCGGAACCCGGAGGTCATCCGCCCGATCGAAAACCCGTACTCGGAGAATGGCGGCATTGCGGTGCTCTGGGGCAATCTCGCGCAGGAGGGCTGCGTGGTCAAGCGCTCGGCGGTTGCGCCGGAAATGATGGTGCATTCGGGTCCCGCGCGCGTGTATGACTGCGAAGAAGACGCGATTGCCGATATTTACGGCGGCAAAATCAAGAAGGGCGACGTGGTTGTGATCCGCTATGAGGGGCCGAAGGGCGGCCCTGGCATGCGTGAGATGCTCAACCCGACTTCGGCGCTTGCGGGCATGAAGCTGGACAAGGACGTGGCGCTCATCACCGACGGGCGCTTCTCCGGCGCGTCGCGCGGCGCGTCCATCGGGCATGTATCCCCGGAGGCTGCTTCCGGCGGCAATATTGCGCTTGTGCAGGAGGGCGATATCATCGAGATCGACATCCCGGCGAGCAGCATCAATGTGAAGCTGTCCGAAGAGGAGCTTGCGGCGCGCCGTGCAGCGTTTACACTGCGTGCGCCGAATATTACGACAGGCTGGCTCGGGCGTTATGCGCGCCTGGTTGGGCCGTCGCATCTTGGCGCGGTGATGCAGTAAAAGGCTGAAAAGGATCAACCGGGGCGGTACAGGCAAAGCTGTGCCGCCCCGGTTGTTTCTAATCAGGTGCTGCTAAGGGCTCTGAATATCAAAAAAGTAATGGTCGTAGGCGTTGATTACGCGTGTGCTGTTGTAAAAGCACTCCCGCTTGGCGCTGCCGCCATAGCTGAGGTGCATATGCCCATGGACGAAGCAGGAAGGCTCCCAGCGGTCAAGCAGCTTGCGGAAGGCGTGAAACCCCTGATGCGGCAAATCGGCGCCGTCCCCGATGCCAAATGCGGGCGCATGGGCCAGCAGGATGTCAAAGCCGCCGTGCCATGCAAGTTTTGGGAGCATCCGCAGCGCCCGGAGTGACATTTCACGCTGCGTATATTGGTGGCGGCCCGGCTTATAGCGCATCGAGCCGCCCAGCCCGAACACCCTGACGCCGTGATGGATAAAAAGCCGGTTTTCAATGCAGATGCAGCCCTCCGGCGGCGTTTTTTCATAGCAGTCATCGTGGTTGCCATGGACATACAGGATGGGGGCATGGGAATAGGTTGCAAGGAACGAAAGGTACTGCGAGTTCAGATCGCCGCAGGATAATACGAGGTCTACCCCGGCCAGCCGGTCGGGGGTGAAATAGTCCCAGAAATATGGCGATTCCTCGTCAGCGAGAGCCAGTATTTTCATATTCCGCGCCCAAGCCCCTGCACGTTGACCAGCTCCCGCCCGCTGTCGGTCAGCTCTTCATAGGTGGGGATTCGTCCCGACACATTCTCTGCCAGCCAGTCCATCGCTGCAATGCTGCGCTTCGGGAGGGGGCCCGCGAAGCGCAGCGTTTTCCCGCCTTGGGTGCGGATTTCGCCGGAAAATGGGCTCAGCCGCCCGCTGCAAAGCGCGTCGCGCAGGAGGTCGGTAAGCTGGCGTGTCCCCTGCGGTACGCGGCGGGACAGGACAATATTCACCGCACCGCTGTCCAGCCCCCACCAATAGTTGACCGCGCTTGCGCCGCGCGAATCGTTTTTCCAGCTCCCGTCCAGGATACGGCGCACGATCTTGATATAGATTTCACCCCAGTGGCACAGCGGCATCCCGATGTTGTGCGCCCCACCGGCAAGGTAGAGCCCGGGTTGGCGGGCCTGCGCGTCATAGGGGGACAGGCGGTCCATTTCGGCGATATAGGTCACGCCTGCGTCGGACAGGCGGCTGCGGCTGCCTGTGGCTTCCATTTGCGACCATTCGAGGGAAACTTCCGCGCGAGGGTTTACAAAGCGTGCGCCGAGGGCGAATGCGTTGATATCGGCGGTTGTGCCGTAAAGGGGCACGTCGGCAATATAGTTGATCCTTCCGTTTTCGGTCAGCGCCCCAGCAACCGCGCCGAGCAGGTATTGGGCTTCGTAGGTGCGGGCGTAATAAGAGCGCACGGATGGATAATCCATGCCGAGCGAACAGTTCAGGAATTTTACCTGCGGATAGGCGAGAGCGGCTTTGACACCTGCCTGCCAAAGCTGCGGGCTCGTGAGGAAGACAACGTTTGCGCCGCTGCTTACCGCCTGTTCAATGGCATCGGCAGCGTTCGCAGCAGAGATCCCTTCGTAAGAGCGGGTTTCGACCTGAAGCGCGGCCTCGAGGTCGCGCCGTCCGAGCTCGTGCGCATAGGCCCATGCCGATTCATGGGCAGTGCGGTCGTTGATAAACGCTGCGATCACCTCGCCGGAGAAGTGCAGCAGCGGGATTTTTGCGTCGTCGTCGGTGAGCAGGGCAACCCCTGCGCGTTCCTGGCGGTTGAGAAGCTCCAGCCGCAGGCGTGAAAGCTCGCTGTCCAATTCGCGCGGCAGCTTGCGCAGGGATTCCTGATAGCCGAATACGTCCAGATATACCAGAAGCGCTTCCGCGACGCGGTCCGGCAAGCCGCCCTGCCGCAGGTAGGCTTCACGGAACATGTAATACAGGGTGCGGAAGGCTTGCAGGTCGTCGGCGCTCCACGGGGCGGCGGGGTCATGGGCAACCGCTTTTAAAAGCTCGGGATAGCCGCCAGTGCGGTCGAAAATCACATAGTTGATGCCAGTCGCGCGGTAAAAATCAAGGTATTCATAATAGGCTTCGGTTTCTGGTGTGCGTTTCGGCACATAGCGTGTGACCGAGCCCGGGATGCTTACAGCGCCGAAGAATTTCAGGACGCTGACACGCTTGTTGCCCTCAACCACATAATAGCGCCCCAGATATTCAACCGCCTTGATCGGGTCGCGGATGCCCTCGCGCAGATGGGTTTCGCTCAGGGCAGCCCATTTGGTGGCAAATTCACTGGATTCTTCCATGATTGGGAAGAAGTTCGGGGAAAAGGATACAGCGCGGCCTTCTGTCAGCGTGCCAGCGATCAGGTCCATTGGGATATCAAGCAGGCCCAGCGGTTCGCGGTAGGCGAGGTCAAGTTTGTTTTCATCAAGCGTGGCAAGGGTATCGGAGTCAGCTGACTTGCGGTCTTTCAGGCCAAGCCGCAGCGCCTTCCGATAGGTGGAAAGGGACATGGGGAGACCTCCTGTTGAGGAAGAATTTTTTCTTTAGTATAACACGTATGAGCGGGTAATTCAACGGTTTTGCAGCTATGAAACGGGCAGGGTCGTTGAACGAGTAAACTTTCTGTAAAAAAGGGATGAACAGGGCTGCGTTTGTTGCGGTTGTTGCAAAAAAAATTCAAAAGCAATGTTCATTTTGCGCAAATTAAAGTTAAATTTAGCGTTAGATATATGCCCATTTATTGCCCTATGCCGATTTTGTTCAAAGTTTGTTTACTCATTCAAATACCCTGATGAAACGGGCTGTCTAGCTTGACCTTCCAGAAATGCGGTGGTAGAATAATGGAAACGGAAAAATGGAGGACAGAAGGTATGAGGCAATGGGCAAAGTTTTTCGTTATATGCTTATCGGTTTAACTCAGCAGGGTACAAGATATAGAGACGGCAGCGGCGAGACGAGAAAAGAGCTGATAG
>QXXE01000264.1 GCA_009911355.1 Clostridiaceae bacterium
GGTTTTCACAGTCTTCTTTGAATATCCGTTTCGGTAGTTTCGGGGCTTATTTTCGACACCAGAATCCGACATCCGCTAACTTTTTTCGTACCCCAGTTCTGTGTCCAGCTCGCTCTCCATTACCTGTTGCAAAACGTCCCAGAATATTTCCTTCATCGCATCCATGATTTCTGTGGTGCTGCTGAATTTCTGGCTGTCCACGTAGGCCTTCAGCATTTCCTTCGGTGTCTTCTCCATAATATTACATCCTTTCAATCAAGTTTTTTCTGTTCCGATTCTTGACTCAAAGGCTGTCTTTTATTCTCTTTTACACAAATTTTTCGGGGCTCTCAGAGCCTGAAGAATCGCGGGAGTCAGCTTATCCTTGATGCGAATACGCCATTTACGCAGGATGGATTTCAACTTTGCCCACATCTTCTCAATGGGATTCAGATCCGGGCTATATGGCGGCAGATAGAGAGGTATTGCACCTTTTGCCCGAATCAGTTCGCCCACAAAATTGCAATGGTACGTTCTGAGATTGTCCATAATGACATAGTCCCCCTCATGAATCGACGGCAGAAGGACGGTTTCCAGGTATTCTTTAAAGCGTTCTTTTGTCGTGCCTCCTTCAAACGTCATACAGGCAAATTGACCATCCTGACAGATTGCAGACAGGATCGTTGTGCTTTTGGGGGTGCTGAACGGAGCATGATCCACCACTCGGGTCTTTCCCGCAGAACGACCATACCGTCGTATCAGGTTCGTGTTTACACCGCTATGCCTGTGCTATCATCTTAGCGTCATGGGTTCGTTCATATCCCCTCACAAGCCGCTCTCGGGTTTCAATGCTTAACATCCTTTTTCACCTCGGACTCATTATACCTTTTCTTCCCGCTGTTTGTGAATCGTTTTTCGCTGATTGCTCTAGATAGTGTCTACATGAGTTAAGCAAGGATGGCAATCCAAATAGCGATACAACGAACGTGTACCGCAGCAGTAAAAGCATCTAAAGTTTTTGCATAGCGGGTAGCAATCCCCTCCAGCGTTTCAGAGCGAGGAAACAATTTTCAACCAGATGTCGCAGCCTATAGAGATATTTGTCGTATTGACGGGACTCCTTACGGTTCTTTTTGGACGGAATGACGGGTTCCATACCAGCCGAAACGGCATAGGCCAGAATTTCATTTGTATCATAGCCCCGATCGGCCAGCAGGGCTTCCGCGGAGATCCCCTCAATCAGGTGGACAGCTTCTTTACAATCCGCTCTGGTACCTTCTGTAACAACGATTCGGACTGGCATACCATTCCCATCCACGGCCAGATGTATTTTGGTATTGAGCCCCCTTTTGTTTTCGACATCTCCTGGTTTCCTCCCTTTGCCCCTGCGGCATGGGGGTGCACCTTGATATGGCTTGCGTCGATCATCAGCCATTCATAATCCGGTTCGTCAATCAGCGTTTCCAGCAGGTTTCCCCAAATCCCCTTCTTGCGCCATCGAATAAATCTCTGGTGCACGCTGCCCCATTTCCCATAATCTGGCGGCAGGTCG
>QXXE01000265.1 GCA_009911355.1 Clostridiaceae bacterium
CGCGACCTGGACGCGTTGGAAACCGCCGCCCGCAGCTTCTCCGACCAGTGGAGCGGCACGTCGAAGGCCGATTTTATTAGTGCGGCCTACGATATCAAAAGCGGCATTGCATCGCTGTCCGACGAGGGCGTCGCCGAGTACACCAGCCTCGCGGCCCTGACCGCGAAGGCGACCAAGGCAACGGCGGGGGAAATGACCTCGCTGTTTGCAACCGGCTACGGCATTTATAAAGGGTACTACGATGACCTGAGCGATATCCAGTTCGGCGAGATGTTCTCGGCAGGCATTGCGGAAAGCGTCCGGGCGTTCAAAACGTCGGGCTCCGGCATGGCGCAGGGCATCCAGACCCTGGGCGCGTCGGCAACTGCGGCGCAGGTCCCGCTGGAAGAACAGCTCGCGGTGCTGGGGATGCTGCAAGCCACGATGGGCGGTTCGGAAGCAGGCACAAAATACAAGGCGTTCCTGCGCACGGCGGCAAAGGGCGGCGAAGCGCTCGGCCTGTCCTTCCTCGACGCAAACAACCAACTGCTTTCCATGCCGGAAATCCTCGCGCAGCTGCGCGGGAAGTTCGGCGAAACGATGGACGCCGCCGAAAAAATGGAGCTGCAAAAGGCGTTCGGCGATACGGAAGCCGTCGCGCTCATTGATTTGATGTACTCCAAAACCGGCGATTTGCAGGACAATATTTTAAGCCTGTACGACGCGATGGGCCAGGGCACGGGCGTCGCCGCCGAGATGGCGGGCGCGATGCAGGAGACCGAGCCCGAACGCTTCGAGCGTTTGCAGCAGCGGTTACATAACGTAGCGGAGGCGATCGGAGGTTCGGTACTGCCTGCGGTCAATGATTTCATGAGTTACGGCGAACAGGCGCTTACAAAGGTGAGTGCCTGGATTGACGAAAATCAGCAGCTTGTGAGCGTCTTCATGACCATTGTGCTCGGGCTCGGCAGCTTCCTTGCGGTCGGCGGTACGGCGCTTACGGTGGTCGGCGGCATCGGGATCGGCTTCACGAAAGCCGCGTCGTTTGGCGGTAACTTTATCCGATCGGTCAAAAATATCCCCTCAACGCTGGAAACCATACGGCTATACGGGATGTACGCCGGGGACGGGATACGGAGCGGTTTTTCCGTGATCCGCACAGCGGGCGGCACGGTTGTTTCGACAATCCGGAGCGTTGCCGCACCGTTTATCAGCGCAATCGGCGGTATGCTTTCAAGCGTTGTTTCGTTCGGAGCGGCGCTGCTCGCGAACCCCGTGACATGGGTCGTGATCGGAATTGTCGCCGTAATCGCCGTGCTGGTGCTGTTGTGGAACAAATGCGAGTGGTTCCGCAACGGCGTAATCTCAGTGATCAACACCGTAAAGGGCGCGGTTGGTGCGGGCATCGACTTTGTCAAAGGGGCGCTGGGGGCCGCAGCCGGAGCCGCCGGAGCAGTATTGGATGCGGCAAAGGCCACTGTTTCAGAAAAGCTGGACAATATGCGCGCAGCCTACGAAAGCCACGGCGGCGGTATT
>QXXE01000266.1 GCA_009911355.1 Clostridiaceae bacterium
CGCGACCTGGACGCGTTGGAAACCGCCGCCCGCAGCTTCTCCGACCAGTGGAGCGGCACGTCGAAGGCCGATTTTATCAGTGCAGCCTACGATATCAAAAGCGGTATTGCATCGCTGTCCGACGAGGGCGTCGCCGAGTTTACCAGCCTTGCTGCCCTGACCGCGAAAGCAACCAAAGCAACGGCGGGCGAAATGACCTCGCTGTTCGCGACCGGCTATGGCATTTATAAAGGGTACTACGATGACCTGAACGATATCCAGTTCGGCGAGATGTTCTCGGCAGGCATTGCGGAAAGCGTCCGGGCGTTCAAAACGTCGGGCTCCGGCATGGCGCAGGGCATCCAGACATTAGGCGCGTCGGCTACGACCGCCAACGTGCCACTTGAGGAACAGCTTGCCATACTGGGCATGCTGCAAGCCACGATGAGCGGCTCGGAAGCGGGCACGAAATACAAAGCGTTCCTGCGCACGGCGGCAAAGGGCGGCGAAGCGCTCGGCCTGTCCTTCCTCGACGCGAACAACCAGCTTTTATCCATGCCGGAAATCCTCGCGCAGCTGCGCGGGAAGTTCGGCGAAACGATGGACGCCGCCGAAAAAATGGAGCTGCAAAAGGCGTTCGGCGATACGGAAGCCGTCGCGCTCATTGATTTGATGTACTCCAAAACCGGCGATTTGCAGGACAATATTTTAAGCCTGTACGACGCGATGGGACAGGGCACGGGCGTCGCCGCCCAGATGGCGGGCGCGATGCAGGAGACCGAGCCGGAACGCTTTGAGCGTTTGCAGCAACGGTTACATAATGTTGCGGAATCGATTGGCAATTCGGTGCTCCCTGCGGTTAACGACTTCATGAGTTACGGCGAACAGGCCCTTACCAAAGTAGGCGCATGGATCGACGAAAACCAGGAGCTTGTCGGCGTGCTGATGACCATTGTGCTCGGGCTTGGCAGTTTCCTTGCGGTCGGTGGTATGGCACTCACTGTGGTCGGCGGGCTTGGCATCGGCTTTACAAAAGCCGCGTCGCTCGGCGGCAGTTTTATCAGGTCGGTCAAAAATATCCCCTCAACGCTGGAAACCATACGGCTATACGGGATGTACGCAGGGGACGGGATACGGAGCGGTTTTTCCGTGATCCGCACAGCGGGCGGCACGGTTGTTTCGACAATCCGGAGCGTTGCCGCACCGTTTATCAGCGCGATTGGCGGTATGATCTCAAGCGTTGTTTCGTTCGGCGCAGCGCTGCTCGCGAACCCCGTGACATGGGTCGTGATCGGAATTGTCGCCGTAATCGCCGTGCTGGTGCTGCTGTGGAACAAATGCGAGTGGTTCCGCAACGGCGTAATCTCAGTGATCAACACCGTAAAGGGCGCGGTTGGCGCGGGCATCGACTTTGTCAAAGGGGCGCTGGGGGCCGCAGCCGGAGCCGCCGGAGCAGTACTGGATGCGGCAAAGGCCACTGTTTCAGAAAAGCTGGACAATATGCGCGCAGCCTACGAAAGCCACGGCGGCGGTATT
>QXXE01000267.1 GCA_009911355.1 Clostridiaceae bacterium
TGGGAAATCTCATCTTGAGGGGGGCTTCATGCTTAGATGCTTTCAGCACTTATCCCGTCCATACATAGCTACCCAGCGATGCCGTTGGCACGACAACTGGTACACCAGAGGTATGTCCATCCCGGTCCTCTCGTACTAAGGACAGCTCCTCTCAAATTTCCTACGCCCACGACGGATAGGGACCGAACTGTCTCACGACGTTCTGAACCCAGCTCGCGTACCGCTTTAATGGGCGAACAGCCCAACCCTTGGGACCGACTACAGCCCCAGGATGCGATGAGCCGACATCGAGGTGCCAAACCTCCCCGTCGATGTGAACTCTTGGGGGAGATAAGCCTGTTATCCCCGGGGTAGCTTTTATCCGTTGAGCGATGGCCCTTCCATGCGGAACCACCGGATCACTAAGTCCGTCTTTCGACCCTGCTCGACTTGTAGGTCTCGCAGTCAAGCTCCCTTATGCCTTTACACTCTATGAATGATTTCCAACCATTCTGAGGGAACCTTTGAGCGCCTCCGTTACACTTTAGGAGGCGACCGCCCCAGTCAAACTGCCCGCCTGACACTGTCTCCCGCCATGATCAATGGCGCGGGTTAGAAATCCAACACAGCTAGGGTAGTATCCCACCAGCGCCTCCACGTAAGCTGGCGCTCACGCTTCTAAGGCTCCTACCTATCCTGTACAAGCTGTGCCGAATTTCAATATCAGGCTACAGTAAAGCTCCACGGGGTCTTTCCGTCCTGTCGCGGGTAACCTGCATCTTCACAGGTACTATGATTTCACCGAGTCTCTCGTTGAGACAGTGCCCAAATCGTTACGCCTTTCGTGCGGGTCGGAACTTACCCGACAAGGAATTTCGCTACCTTAGGACCGTTATAGTTACGGCCGCCGTTTACTGGGGCTTCGATTCGTAGCTTCGCAGAAGCTAACCACTCCTCTTAACCTTCCAGCACCGGGCAGGCGTCAGCCCCTATACATCACCTTACGGTTTAGCAGAGACCTGTGTTTTTGATAAACAGTCGCTTGGGCCTATTCACTGCGGCTCTCCTGGGCGTTAACCCTAAAGAGCACCCCTTCTCCCGAAGTTACGGGGTCATTTTGCCGAGTTCCTTAACGAGAGTTCGCTCGCTCACCTTAGAATTCTCATCTTGACTACCTGTGTCGGTTTGCGGTACGGGCACCTATTTTCTAACTAGAGGCTTTTCTTGGCAGTGTGAAATCAACGACTCGTCGGATACATGATCCAACTCCCCATCACAACTCAACCTTACGAGTGCCGGATTTGCCTAACACTCAGTCTTATTGCTTGGACGTGCACTCCAACAGCACGCTTCGCCTATCCTACTGCGTCCCCCCATCGTTCAAACAATCATAGGTGGTACAGGAATATCTACCTGTTATCCATCGCCTACGCCTATCGGCCTCGGCTTAGGTCCCGACTAACCCAGAGCGGACGAGCCTTCCTCTGGAAACCTTAGTCAATCGGTGGATGGGATTCTCACCCATCTTTC
>QXXE01000268.1 GCA_009911355.1 Clostridiaceae bacterium
CTATATATTCCATACAACCTATTATACCATAGTTGCTCCGCTTTTCCTAGTTTTTTTCTCGAAAGTAATATCACCGATCAGGCGTGGGGGATGGCGGCAAATTATGACCTCTGTCTGAACAGCAGCAAGCTGGGGATCGACCGCTGTGTGGAATTGATTCTTGCATCAGTCGATATGGGGACAGACCATGTATGAGGAAGGGGAACGCCAGCGCAGCGTGCTTTTTCGTATCTGCAAAGGCGGTGATCTTTATTCCATTCCCATTCAATGAATTACATGGATAGAACCTCTGGTGAGAAGGCCGACCACGGCAGCGCGTTCCCCCGATCACATAATCGGAGTGTATCCGTTACATGGAAAAAATATCAGCATAGTCGATTTGGGGTGCCTGCTTGGTTTTCAGCGCACAACAAGCAGCGAGTCATCCAGCCAATGCCTGCTCATGATTGAAAACACCGGGATTTGCTTTTTAGTCGAAGCTGCCTTAGGCGTTGAAACGCTCTGTTCGTATCAAAGACCCGGCCCATTGTCCAGGCAGTTTATCCAGTGTGTATTCATGTGATAACCGGGATGAGCTGGTTCTTGGGCTGGATGTCCCCCGCTTGCTGTCGATTTGCTGAAAGCACTATCAGGAAAGGATGAATATAGTGGACGATTTCAATATACATAACGAAAACACCGTTCCGTCTCCCAGGAAGAAATCCCACCATACGCTTTGGACCCTGCTGCTGGCGGCTGTGATTGCGCTGGCCTGCGGCTATCTCGGCTCCTATCTGGCAAATTCGCAGATAGAAGAAAAGGTTGTCATCCAGAAAGTTTCCATGTCCGATGCAGAGGGCAGCGTAATTCCGGCAGTAGAAGTGGCAAAGGCCATCAGTCCAACGGTGGTGTCCATCACCACAGAAAAAATGACGGTAAACCATTTTTGGTTCGGCCCGCAGATTTCCAGCGGTGCAGGGAGCGGCGTAATTATTAGCGAGGATGGTTATATCCTGACTTGCGCCCATGTTGTTTCCGGGGCCAATTCAATAAATGTCACTACCTTTGACGGTGCGGAATTTACGGCCTCTGTGGTAGGAAACTATGAAGATGGGGACATTGCTGTGCTGAAAATTGTGGCCGAAGGACTTCAAGCGGCGGTGCTGGGGGACAGCGATAACATTCAACTGGCGGAGACTGTCTATGCCGTGGGTAACCCCGGCGGAACACTCGGCGGAAGTATTACGGACGGCATCATCAGCGCCACATCGCGGACAATTTCAATTTCTATGGAAAACAGTACCAGTCCCTATGGTTTAGGAATCAATAGCCGCACAGTCTCTTTGGATGTTCTCCAAACGAATGCGGCGGTCAGCCCTGGGAACTCCGGCGGCGGTCTGTTCAATGCACAGGGAGAGTTGATCGGCATTGTCAATGCCAAAAGCTCCGGGGAGCAGGGTATTTGAATGAGTAAACAAATTGTAAACGTGGGGTAACCCAAAAGGCGAAAAAACTGCTATACTGAGAAA
>QXXE01000269.1 GCA_009911355.1 Clostridiaceae bacterium
GGTTACGCTATTAACCGTCCGATCACAGCCCCTTTTCACTATTAACCTTTTACCCATTTTTGAAAGGGGGATTTATAGAATGAACAATGCTGATGTGCCTATTTGGGAAAAGTACACGCTTACGATTGAGGAAGCGTCAAAATATTTCCGCATTGGAGAAAACAAGCTGCGGAAACTTGCAGAGGAAAATCCCACGGCGGGCTGGGTGATCTTGAACGGCAACCGTATTCAGATCAAGAGGAAACAGTTTGAAAAAATCATTGACACACTGGACGCAATTTAGCGAAAAAGATAATGAAAAGGAGCCTTGAATGTGCTATAATAAATGTAGGCATATCAAGGCTCTTTCCGACACGGAAAGGAGCAAAAACAATGTCGGAGAAAAGACGTGATAATAAAAACCGCATTTTGCGTTCGGGAGAGAGCCAGAGAAAAGACGGGAGATATGCTTACAAATATACCGATACTTTTGGTAAAGTGCAATTTGTCTATGCGTGGAAGTTAGTGCCTACGGACAAGACACCAGCCGGGAAGCGTGACGACATATCCCTTAGAGAAAAGGAAAAAGAAATACAGAAAGACCTTGACGACGGGATAGACACAATCGGAAAGAAAATGACTGTCTGCGAGTTATACGCAAAGCAGAACCGCCACCGGGGGAATGTAAGGCATAACACCACAAAGGGGCGCGAACGGCTGATGAAGCTGCTGGAAGCGGATAAACTTGGTTCCTGCCCCATTGATAGTGTGAAGCTGTCCGACGCGAAAGAATGGGTGTTGCGCATGAAAGAAAAGGGAATATCCTACAAGACCATAAGCAACGACAAGCGTTCCTTAAAAGCCGCGTTCTACACGGCGATACAGGACGATTGTATAAGGAAGAACCCCTTTGACTTCCAGCTAAACACCGTGATCGAGGACGACACAGAGCCGAAAGTACCCCTCACAGCGGAACAGGAAGAAAGCCTTTTATCCTTTATGCAAATTGATAGCGTCTATCAGAAATACCGTGATGAAGTTATCATACTGTTGGGGACGGGGCTTAGGATTTCCGAACTCTGCGGACTAACTGAAACCGACCTTGATTTTGAAAACAGGATAATCAATGTAGACCACCAGCTTTTACGGAGCGCGGAAACAGGCTACTACATAGAGAAGCCAAAAACGCAAAGCGGTATCAGACAAATTCCAATGAGTGAAAAAGTGTATGAAGCGTTGGGGCGCGTGTTGGAGAACCGCAAGGGAACGAAGCAGATCACCATTGACGGTTACAGCAATTTCCTTTTCCTCAACCGGGACGGCTGCCCGAAAACGAATGTGAACTATGCTACAATGTTTCGGGGGCTTGCGAAGAAGTACAACAAGTGCCATGAGTGAAGTGCTATACTAAAGTTGTAACGGGAGTGGCAAATGAGATATAATCAAAATCACAAGAGAAGAGGTACACATT
>QXXE01000270.1 GCA_009911355.1 Clostridiaceae bacterium
AATTCATTCTGATACACATGATAACTAGATAATTTGAGATAGACTCGTCTACCCGTTTGGACTAATTTCCCAGCAACTTTCAGAAACTTCAATCGAATAGAATGAATGGTCATTCCCTTTTGGACTTCCTCAAAGCCAATCGTTCTTAAGAAGTTGACTAAGTTGTAAGCTATCAAGCTGAGCATCATTCGGACATGATTCTCCAAAAAGCGAGGACTGTCTGTCTTGTCAAAGTAAAAGCCAGCTTTCGCTTCTTTAATGAAGTTCTCCATTGTGCCACGTTTGGCATAGAGAGAAAAGATGGTATCAGGAGAAACATTTTCTGATAGATTCGTCACGATAAACTCATGTCGAAAGAGTAGTTCGCCCGCTTCACGTGTTGAGCGTATACACACGCGACGACTTTGTGACCAGGATTGTGCTTGATAAGTGGTGGAGAAGTACTGAACTTCTCGTTCTTCCCACTTTTGATTATCGCCATAAAGTACTGATTTCTCAGCTATTTGACCTAGTCTACGATTATTCTTCAGTCGAATAACATAATGACTCTTTTTTGATTCACACGAATCATACACACCAGGTGTAGCGAACCCGCTGTCTCCACGAACCAAGATGTCAGTGTTTGGTAGAGAGTGATTATAGTGCTCTAATAAAGGTGTGAGAAACTCCTTTACGCCTTTTGATGTATATTGATTTCCTGAACGTAGTTCAGCTTTTAAGAAGTCACCAGTCAATCCGTCAAAAGCTACCAATGGATGATAACCATAGGTTTGGTAGTGGGTATTATAATCCGTTTGTTCTTGGTGACCAAATGTATCTGAATGGGT
This sequence comes from Clostridiaceae bacterium, assembly GCA_009911355.1. Classification (GTDB taxonomy): domain Bacteria; phylum Bacillota; class Clostridia; order Oscillospirales; family Butyricicoccaceae; genus QXXE01. The sequence continues at coordinate 828 of QXXE01000270.1, forward strand.
CGAATCTAAATCAATGATTAATTCCGTATCATTACGGATGAGGCGTGCTTTATCAATAAGTTCTTGGTTCAAAGCTTGAAGTTCATGGATATTCTCCTCAGATAGTCGATCTAAAAATCGAGAAAGTGAAGATTGAGAAGCGAGTTCTTTCCTATCTAAAACAGCTTTAAACACAGGATCTTGTCTCAGGAGATTAGCTGCAGAATCAGCTGAGTAACCAGCAATTAATTGCATAATGAACTGCTCAAGTATGGATAAGTTGTCATGAGTAAAATATGCTCGTTCGTCTTCAATGTGAATGTGTTGCTTAGCCAGTTCAGAAAAACCGAAGGTGTTCATCAGCTCTTTCACTAGGACGAGACCCGAATCACTCGATAATTGACCACCTGTATGAGAAATAGTGATATTTGAATTGAATTTTACTTGGTTTTTGTGTAAGCTAGTCATTAGAAGAACTCCTTTCTTTTGGTTGGTTTAGTCACTTTAACCATAGCAGAAAGGGGTTCTTTTTTCATCACTTAACGGGTGAAGATGAAAAAGTAATTGTAAGCTGCCGTGAGGCAGTTTCACATGGTTTTAATTAAAAGTATGAATTATTCAGGT
>QXXE01000271.1 GCA_009911355.1 Clostridiaceae bacterium
TTGCAGCATCATCCGCCTCTTGTGTCCAGATTCTTCCATCACCCGCTGCTTTCCTATCTTTATCTGCGGAAGTAATACTATGCCGTGGAGATCGAGGCGGCGCAGGGCTTCAAGCTGGATGATACGCCCCATTATTTCACTGTGAAAGATGGAAAAACCACCACTCTGACGGTGAAAAACAAGCCCTTCTCCGGCATTTTGATTCATAAAACCGACAACGTCACCGGCAAGGGCATCTATGGGGTGACCTTCCTGCTGTACGACAGCACCAACACTCCTATCGGGCAGTACACCAGCGACAACAGCGGGTACGTGTACATCGAGGGGCTTACCACTTCCGGGCGGTACTACCTGCGGGAGCTGGAGAACGAGGGCTACGTCCCCGACACTCAGATGAAAACCGTGTATGTGACCGCTGCGGAAACCACCCTGATCGAGTGGAAGAACATCCCCATCACCGCTCAGATCCAGATCACAAAGAAATCCGCCGACTACAATTCCACCAACGGCCTGCCTGCCGGTACGCTGCTGGAGGGCGCTGTGTTCGAGATCTACGACAAGGCGGGCAATCTGGTGGACACCATCAAGAGCGACAGCCGTGGTCTGGCCTCCTCCAAGCCCCTGCCTCTGGGCCGCTATACCATTCGTGAAGTGCAGGCTCCGGCCAATTACGGTGTGAGCGACCAGGAGCTGACCGCCTACCTGGAGCATGAGGGCCAGATCGTGCGCTTCGAGGTGACCAACAAGAGTCTGACTACCGGCGTGGCCATCACCAAGACCGGACCCAAGGAGGCTATGGCAGGCCAGCCGGTAAACTATGTACTCTCCGGCATCGCCAACACCTCCAACGTCCGGCTGGACAACTTCTATTGGAGGGACACCCTGCCCGCACAGGTACGGCTGGAGACAGTGGTCACCGGCACCTACAACTTCCCCGGCACCTATAAGATCACCTATCGGGTGAACGGCGGCGAGTACCGGACGCTGGCGGATAACCTGTCCACCAGCAAGAACTATACCCTGGCGGCATCCCCCGCGGCCCTGGGCCTCGCAGCCAATGAGCGTGTCACCGAAATCATGTTCGTGTTTGGTCAGGCCCCGGTCGGCTTCGCCCAGGTGGAGAAGCCCCAGATTAAATGCACCGCCATCGCCGGTCTGACGGCTGGCAGCCACTTTGTCAACATCGCTGACGTGGGCGGCACTTACAACGGAGTCTGGGTGCAGGCCATCAGCCGCTGGGTGACCACGGTCTACGGCAAGCCCACCCCGCTCCCCAAGACCGGCTATTGATCCAGTACCTTTCCATTCGCACCCAGGGGGGCCGCCAACAGGCGGCTCCCTATACATTATAAATGCGAATCAAGAGTTGAAAGCACGATATTCCCACGAAAAGTTGTGTTATTCTACAATAAATCAGCAGCGAATTC
>QXXE01000028.1 GCA_009911355.1 Clostridiaceae bacterium
AGTTGCCTCCCTAATTCTCTTTGATTATACATTAAATCCTTGCGTATGAGGTGTCAACTAAAATGGTACAACATCAGTCATAATGGCGGGCTGGCCATAGAGCATAAAAGATGTGCGCAACCCTAAAGCCCCCGTCCCGCCCGCAGGCGGGATAGAGATGCTTCCGCATCTCTGGGGTCTGGGGCGAAAGCCCCTGCGGGTGCAGGGCAGAGCCCTGCCGCCCGTCCGGCGTAAGGACCGCTCGCCGCGTAGGCGCGGGTGCAGGGCAGAGCCCTGCCGCTCGTCGCGTAGGCGCAAGGCATTTTTGACCGCAGCGCCGCATAGGATTAGAGCAGCGGATTTCCCTCTGCGTTTACTAAGGAGGTTTCAATATGAAAAGAGACGAAAACTGCCTGCCCGAAGGTTTCCGCAGTGAACTGCCGGAAAACCGCGCCGCCCTCGCTTCCCTCGATGCGCTGCGGCAAGCCGGGGACGCAGTGCTCGAAGCCACCGCCAGCCGGTGCAGCTGCGCCCACGACCTGCTCATCGAGCTCGGCTGGACGACCGCCGTCATCCCCCGCGCCGAATGCGCGCTCGGTCTCGATACCGGCGAAACCCGCGAAATTGCCATCCTCTCCCGCGTTGGGAAACCAGTCTGTTTCCGCGTGACCAGCATCGACGACTCTGTCTCGCCCCCCGCCGTCACCCTCAGCCGCAAGTCCGTGCTGGAACAGGCCCAGGATATGCTGCTCGATTCACTTGCACCCGGCGATATCCTCCCCGCCCGCGTCACCCATATCGAACCGTTTGGCGTCTTCGTTGACATCGGCTGCGGCGTCGTCTCCATGATCGGTATCGAGCACCTGTCCGTCTCCCGTATCCTGCACCCCGCCGAACGCTTCCGCCCCGGCCAGGATATCTACGCAGTCGTACTAAGCGTCGACCGCGCCGCGAAGCGCATCAACCTTTCCCACCGCGAACTGCTCGGGACCTGGGAGGAGAACGCCGCCCTGTTCGCCCCCGGCGAAACTGTGCGCGGAGTCGTGCGCTCCATCGAAAATTACGGCGTCTTCATCGAGCTGATGCCCAACCTCTCCGGCCTCGCCGAACGCCGCGCCGGACTTCGCGAAGGCCAGACCGTGTCGGTCTTCCTCAAATCCATCGTCCCCGAACGCATGAAAATTAAATTGACCATCATCGACCTGATCCCGCCCCCAGCAATCGACCCGCCCGCACCGCGCTACTTCCTCACCAAAGGCCATCTCGACCGCTGGGTGTACACACCGCCAGCCTGCGAAAGCAAACACATCGAAACCATTTTCGGGACATAGCAAAAAACTCGCCGTCTGGCGAGTTTTTTCTGCTGTCCGGCCGCTTTTTACTGCCCCATTTCCCGTTTCAGGAAAAAGAATCCGTCCGCGCGCTGTATGAACTCCCAGCCTTCCGCACCCAAAACGTTCAGCTGCGTTTCAAACTCCTGCGCGGCCTCTTCATACTGCTTTGTACTAATCGCAAAAGCCGTCGGGATAGCAACAACCTTGTATTCAAACCGCTTCATAATATCCTCCCTCGCTCACTTCTGCCCCATCAGCTCCAATGCCTGCTTCGCGGCCATCTGCTCGGCTTCTTTCTTACTCTTCCCACGCCCTTCAGCGAAAACATTGCTGTTTAAAAGCAGCTGCATGGTGAACAGCTTGTTGTGGTCAGGCCCCTCCGCACCGGCAAGCCGGTATTCCAAAGTCTCCTGCCGGTTTTTCTGTACAATCTCCTGAAGCATCGTCTTATAATCCTTGAACGCACCGCCGTGCCGCGCCGCTTCCGCCTTGCGCGGTACAAAACCCAGCACAAACGCCCGCGCAGGCTCGATCCCCCCGTCCAGGTAGATCGCGCCCAGCAATGCTTCCACCGCATCCGCCAGGATAGACGGCCGCTGCCGCCCGCCGCCGAGCTCCTCGCCGTGCCCCAGCCGGATCTCCTCATCAATGCCAAGTTCCTTGGCGATCTCGTACAGCGTCTGCTCACAAACCACCGCCGCCCGCAGCTTGGTCAGCTCGCCCTCCGGCAGCTCCGGGAAGTGGTTATACAAATAATCCGCCGACACGAAACCGAGTACGGAATCGCCAAGAAACTCGAGCCGTTCGTTGTTCTGGAGCCTGCGCGCACGCTGCTCATTCGCATAGGACGAGTGCGTCATCGCCTTCTGGAACAGGCTTTCATTCCGGAACCGATACCCAATCTTTTCTTTCAGCATAACATTTCCCCTTTTCACAATCAATTGAGAAAAAGCCGCATGGAAACGGCCCCATCCTGGTTTTCCGCAAAAGCCCTACGCATCCATAAAGGCGCAAAACGGCTTTCAGGCCCCGGGAGCCCGCAGGCCCCCGGGAAAGCGTCAGCCCTACTCCCCGATGATCTCAAGGACGTCGCCGACCGTCTTGATCTTCGCCGCGTCCTGCTCGGAAATTTCGCCCACGTCGAATTCCTCTTCAATGGACATCATCAGTTCAACCAGATCCAGCGAATCCGCGCCAAGATCTTCTACAAATGTGGTTTCTGGTTTGATCGTCTCGGGCTCTACCCCGAACTGCTCAGCTAAAATATTGCAAAGCCTCTCAAACATCGTATTCCCTCCTGCAAGCTGTCAATCTTCATGCTGCGGTGCAGCTTCTTCCGGAAGGCCGGCAAAACGGCTGCGCGCCGCCCCCCGCGCTTCCTTTCTACCATGTATAATAGTGGCTTCCTTTGTATCTGTCAAGAGGGGACGGGAAATTTTTTTCACTTTTCCCCAACCGTCATAAAGCCGACCTGCCCCGCAATCTCTTCAATCAGCCCTGACCGGCAGAATTCGATCGCCTGCCGCACCGCGTTCATCGCCGCCGTTTCGTTCGACGAGCCATGCGCCTTGATCACAGGATGCGAGATCCCCAGGAAGGGCGCTCCGCCGACCTTGTCCTGGTCGAACAGCCCCCGGAAATCATCCAGCCCACCTTTCACCAGCAGGTAGCCCAGCTTCGTCCCCGCCGACCGCAGGAAGACCTTTTTGAGCTCCGCAGACATAAATTTGGCCGTCCCCTCAATGGTTTTCAGCATCACGTTGCCCGAGAACCCATCGCATACCGCGACATCGCACGCGCCGAGCGGCACATCCCGCCCTTCCACGTTGCCAACAAAATGCAGCCGCCCTGCATCGCCCGCCTCTTTCAGCAGCCGGTACGCCTCAAGCCGCAGCGCGTCGCCCTTCGAATCCTCCGAGCCGTTATTCACCAGCCCAACACGCGGTTTCCCTATGCCCATGATCTTCTGCATGTACAGCGAACCCATAAACGCAAATTGCAGCAGGTATTCCGCCGTACACTCAGTATTCGCGCCCGCGTCGACCAGCAGTACCTGGCCGCCTGCGCACGGCATGACCGGCGCAAGCGCCCCCCGGCGGATGCCCTTGATGCGCTTACAGAACAGTGTCGCACCGGCGAGCAGCGCCCCGGTCGAGCCCGCCGAAACGATCGCGTCGCCTTCACCCTTCTGCACCATTTTCAACGCCACTGCCATCGAGGATTCCGGCTTTTTGCGCAGCACGGTTGCAGGGTCGTCATGCATGTCCACCAGTTCAGGCGCATGCACAATCGAAAGATGCGGCGTATTTCCCGTACCATCCCCTTTGAGAACCGCACGCAGCCGATCCTCCTGGCCAACAAGCACAATGTCCTCACCGAACTTATTCGCTGCCAGCACCCCGCCGCGCACAATCGCTTCCGGCGCGTTGTCTCCGCCCATCGCGTCCACAATGATCTTCATTTATGCCATCTCCTTTGCGATGCTGTCCACGATCTCCAGCGCACGCGCCGAAACCGCCATATTTTTCTCCCGCTTGCCGCGCACTCGGTAACCCAGTGGGTCGATAATGCCAAAATTGATATTCATCGGCTGGAATTTCGTGACCGTCCCGTTAGAAATATATGCCGCCAGCGCGCCGATTGCCGTCGCGGACGGGAATGCGGGAAGCGGCTTTCCGAGCACCTCACATGCCGCCGCAGCGCCCGCAAGATAGCCGGAAGCGTCCGACTCGATGTAACCCTCCACGCCCGTCATCTGCCCCGCAAAGCGGATGCGCGGGTCGCTTTTCAGCGCATACGTGTTGTCCAGCAGGCGCGGCGAATCCAGGAAGGTATTGCGGTGCATCACGCCGTACCGCACAAATTCGGCGTTTTTCAGCGCCGGGATCATCGAAAATACCCGCTTCTGCTCGCCGAATTTCAAATGGGTCTGGCAACCAACCAGGTTGTAAAGGCTGCCCTGCGCATTGTCGCGGCGCAGCTGCAAAACCGCATACGGATCGCGCCCCGTCTTAGGGTCCGGCAGGCCGATCGGCTTCAGAATCCCATAAAGCAGCGTATCATGCCCGCGCCGCGCGTTGACCTCAATCGGCATGCAGCCCTCAAAAACCTTGCTGTCCTCGAACCCGTGCACTTCGGCCTGTTCTGCGGTGGTCAGCGCCTGCCAAAATGCGTCAAACTGCTCCCGATCCATTGCGCAGTTGATATAATCCGCAGTGCCCTTATCATAGCGCGAAGCAAACCACGCCTGCGACATATCAATGCTTTCAGCCGTCACAATGGGCGCAGCAGCGTCATAAAAATGCAGGAACTCCCCGCCCACCAGCCGGTGGATATCCGCAAAAAGCGCATCTGAGGTCAGCGGGCCTGTCGCAACGATCACCCGCCCCTCACGGGGCACCCCGGCTGCCTCACCGCGCCGCACCTCGATCAGCGGATGCGCGGCAATCCGTTCGGTCACACGGCGCGCAAAGGCTTCCCGGTCGACCGCGAGCGCGCCGCCCGCTTCGACCTGCGTCTCATCCGCGCACTGCACAATCAGCCCGCCCAAACGGCGCAGCTCCTCTTTCAGCAGCCCCGCCGCGTTGGACAATTCATTCGAGCGCAGCGAATTTGAGCACACCAGCTCGGCAAAATCGGCTGAATGGTGCGCGGGGGTCATGCGGTTTGGCTTCATCTCCTGCAGGAGCACCGGCACGCCGCGTTCGGCAAGCTGCCATGCCGCCTCGCAGCCCGCGAGCCCCGCGCCGACCACTGTTACCTGTTCTGTGGTCATTCTTCACCCTCCGCTGCCGGCTCAGTGGTTTTCCCAGCGGCCTTCTTCGCTGCCGACATTTTTTTCGTCGTTTTCGCAGCTGTTTTCTTTGCCGTTTCCTTCTTTGCAGCCGTCTTCTTGGCCGCAGCAGGCTTAGCGGCGGATTTACGGGCGGGCTTCTTTTCCCCGCCATCCCCCTCTGCCGCTTCCTTTGCAGCCGCACGCTCTGCGGCTTTCGCGGCGCGCGCTTCCCGGCGCTGGCGGTTCTTTTCGGCCTCCTCGGGCGGCAGGCCCTCCTTCACCAGCTCGGAATAACCGCAGCCTTCGCGCAGGCAGACGTCACGCACCTCCTTCGAGTCGCGGTCGGTATGCCGGAACAGCGACGAATCACAGGTCGGGCATTTGGTTTTGAGCGGCTTATCCCATGTCATAAACTGGCATTCCGGAAATTTGTCGCAGGAATAATACACATACCCGCGAGCAGACTTCTTTTTGACCACCTTTGCATCGCAGACCGGGCAGGTCGCGCCCGTATCCTCGGTGATCGCCTTCGTGTTGGAGCATTCCGGGAAGCCTGGGCAGGCAAGGAATTTGCCGAACCGGCCAATTTTGATCACCATGTTGCGCCCGCACTTTTCGCAGACCACGTCGGTGACCTCATCCTCGATCTTGATGCGCGTCTTTTCCAAATCCTTCTCGGCCTGTTCCAGCGCGCCCTCAAAATCGCCGTAAAAATCGTGCAGCAGCTGGATATAGTCCAGCTTGCCCGCTTCGACCTCGTCCAACCGGTGCTCCATATTCGCGGTAAACTCGTAATCCGCAACCGACTTAAATTTATCAACCAGCAGCCCGGTCACACCCTCGCCGAGCGGGGTCGGGCGCAGGCTCTTGTTTTCCTTCACGACATAGGAACGGCTGATAATGGTCGCAATGGTCGGCGCATAGGTCGACGGGCGGCCAATGCCCTTCTCCTCCATCGTGCGGATGAGCGACGCCTCGGTATAGCGCGCGGGCGGCTGAGTAAAGTGCTGTGCAGGGTCGACCGATTCCGCGCGCAGGCGGTCCCCTTCGCTGAACGCAGGGAGCGGCTTGCCGGCCTCCCCTTTGTCCGCGTCGTCGGTGCCCTCCTCATACACAACCGTAAAGCCCGCAAACGCGACAGTATGCCCTGACGCGCGGAAAACATGCCCTTCACAAAGGATATCAGCCGAAATGGTATCATAAACCGCTTCCGCCATCTGGCAGGCGACAAAGCGCGACCAAATCAGCTTGTAAAGCTTATACTGGTCGGGCGACAGCGAGGAACGCACCTCATCCGGCAGAATGGCGACATTCGACGGGCGGATTGCTTCGTGCGCGTCCTGCGCAGCGTTTTTCGCCTTAAACACACGCGGCTTTCCCGGATAATATTCCTCGCCGTAGCGCCCGCGGATGAACGCCGCGGCGGCGGTCGTGGCTTCGTCAGACAGTCGCACCGAGTCGGTACGCATATAGGTAATCAAGCCGGTCGTCCCGATCCCTTCCACATCGACGCCCTCGTAAAGCTCCTGCGCAACGCTCATCGTGCGGCGCGGGGTCATGTTCAGCTTGCGCGACGCTTCCTGCTGAAGCGTCGAGGTAATAAACGGCGCAGGCACCGATTTCTTTTTCTTCCCGCGCTTAATGCTGCCAACCGTAAACTCGTTGCCCGCAACGGCAGCGGTCACCGCCATTGCCTGCTCCTCGGTTTTGAGCTCCGCCTTTCCGTTCTGCCCGCCGTGGTAACGGGCGGTAAATTTGCCGCCCTGCGCAGTCACCAGCTGCGCGTCGATCGTCCAGTATTCCTCCGGCACAAAGGCGCGGATCTCCTTCTCACGGTCAACCACAAGGCGGGTCGCAACCGACTGCACGCGCCCAGCGGACAGCCCGCGCTTGACCTTGCGCCAAAGAAACGGCGACAGACGGTAACCCACAATGCGGTCCAAGATCCGGCGCGCCTGCTGCGCGTCAACCAGGTCAATATCAATATCGCGCGGGTGGTCAATCCCATAGCGGACGGCATTTTTCGTAATCTCATTGAAGGTTACACGCTTGGAATTGGAATCTTTCAGCTTAAACAGTTCTTTGATGTGCCAGGAAATGGCCTCCCCCTCGCGGTCCGGGTCGGTTGCGAGAAATACGAAATCGCTCGCCTTCGCCGCCTTGCGCAGCTCGGAAATCAGCTTGTCCTTGCCCTCGATTGGGATGTACTCGGGCGTAAAATCGTGTTCCAGATCAACCCCCATCGTCTTGCGGGGCAGATCGCGCAGATGGCCCATTGACGCTTTGACCGTATAATCCGGCCCGAGGTATTTGCCGATCGTTTTCGCCTTCGCAGGCGATTCGACGATAACCAGTTTTGACATAATTCTCCTCCAAAATGACTCTATATAAACACCGGGCAACCCGGTGCGGCATGAACAAATCTACTGAAAAGCTCAAACAATCCGGTTCGCTGCCTTCGCCCCGCCCGCAGGCGGAATGAAGTTTTTACTCGATTTTTTTACAAAAAAATCGCGGGTGCAGGGCAGAGCCCTGCCGCTCGCCGCGCAGGCGCTGGGTGCAGGGCAGAGCCCTGCCGCTCGCCGCGCAGGCGCTGGGTGCAGGGCGGCTCCGTAACTGGGCTGCGTACTGCAAATTTGTGCAGCAGGCCCTTTCCTTATTCATAGCGCGGAGATCGTCCCGCCCTCGTTTGACAGCAGCCCGTCAAGCTCCAACATGGTTACAAGCGAAAGCAGCTGCGGGGCAGGGATACCAGTCGAAGCGATCAGCTGGTCGGTTGTCTGCGCACCCGCACGCACCGCCTCCAATATTTTCTGTTCCTCCGAAGACAGGCCGTCCTCCGGACGTGCAGCAGGCTTTCCCTCCTGCTGTAAAAGCGCCGAGCCACGCACCAAGTGCGCTGTTTTCAGGATTTCCTCCGGCGTTTTTTCCGAATCCACAGGCACAGCCGTTTCCTTTTCGCGTTCCGCAGGCTTTTCCGCCCTGCGGCGGCCAGCACGCTGCGTCCCCTGCACGATCTGCTCCCAAGGGTCGCCCTTCGGCTTTTTCGGAGGCTCCGCCGCCTTTGCAGGCTTTCCAGTCATGCTGCGGAACACACGGTCGATCCGCGCTTCATTCGGGAGCTCCCGCAAAATACCGCTGTATTCCCGCACCAGCTGGATCGGCCCGGTCAGCAGCTCTGCTTCGTGGTCGCGGATCAACGCATTGCAGCCCGCCGACTCCCGGTCGTCCAGCCGTCCCGGCACGGCGTAAACGTCACGCCCCTGTTCCAGCGCCAGCCGCGCCGTGATCAGCGCGCCCGAACGTTCCGGGGCTTCTATCAGGACGGTCGCAACCGAAAGCCCGCTGATAATGCGGTTGCGCTGCGGAAAATGCCAGCCTGCCGGCTCGCTTCCCGGCGGATATTCGCTGAGGAGCGTGCCTGCAAAAATCAAGTCGCCAAACAGTGTGGAATTACTGATCGGGTAACAGACGTCAACGCCGCAGCCCAGCACGGCCACTGTCCCCGGCGTATTTTTCATGCGCAACGCGCCGCGGTTCGCCGCGCCGTCAATGCCCTGCGCCATGCCGGAGACAACAAGAAAACCGCTTTCGGTCAGGCTGCGTCCGAGCTGTTCGGCCATCAGGATACCATATGTTGTGCAGTGGCGCGTGCCGACGATGGAAATCATGGGGCGGGAATCCCACGGGGGCTGCCTGCCGCGCCAATAAAGCACCAGCGGCGGGTCATAAATGTTGCGCAGGCGCTCCGGGTATCCGCTGTCGCTCAGGGTGAGGATATGGATGTCTTTTTTCGCACATTCCTCCATAATCCGGTCGGCTCCGTCAAGGCTCTTATCGCTCAGTGCGTCTACCTGGGCGGCGGTCAAGCCGCAGCCCATCAGGAGCGCGCCGCGTTTGGCGGCATAGATCGCTTCCGGGTCGCCGAAATGCTCTAAAAGCTCGGCTGCAACCCTTGCGCCCACGCTCGGGCGGGTCGCCAGCCAAAGCCAGTATACGCGCGCTGACATGCTGTCATTCCCCCTCTGTTTTTGGGTTTTCGCGTCTTCGGACGCGCCCCAGGGGCGCTGCCCCCGGGACCCCCGCGATTTTTTTGTAAAAAAATCGAGTAAAAACTTCATTATCGCCTGCGGGCGGGACGGTTACTTATGATGTGCGGCTCCGCGCTTTTTGCATTTCCCAGATCAGCAGCGATGCAGCTACTCCCGCGTTGAGGGATTCCGCGCGCCCTGCCATCGGGATAATAATGCTTTTGTCACAAATGCCCAGTGTTTCCGGGCGGACGCCGTGCCCTTCGCTGCCAATAACGACCGCACAGCGGCTTAGATCAAGTGATGTGATGGGCAGGCTGTCCGTGTGCAGTGCTGCCGCGTACAACGGCAGGCCCTGTGCGCGGAGGGATTTCGCGGCTGCGTCCAGAGGCAGCTTATAGAGCGGCTGGCGGAAAATCGCGCCCATTGTTGCGCGCAGCACCTTCGGCGAGGACGGGTCGACGCAGCCTTCGCACAGGACCAACGCATCCAGGCCAAAGGCTTCAGCCGTCCGGATCACTGTACCGAGGTTGCCGGGGTCCTGCAAGCCGTCCAGCAGCATTGCTGTGCTGACTGGCGGCAGTTCCCCGCTGAATATGGGGATTTCGCAGCTGAAAATCACATTTTGCGGCGTTTCCACGTCGCTTGCCAGCGCGAACAGGTGCGGCTCTGCGGAAAACAGGGCCGCGCCTTGCTCCTCTGCGCGGAGCAGCAGCTCCCGCAACAGGCTGTCCGGTTCGCCGCACTTGCGCAGCAGCACGGTTTTTACGCGTGCGCCCGATGCAAACGCCTCCGCCAGCAGCTTCTCGCCCTCGCAGGCCATTTCGCCGGTTGTTTTCCGGTATTTTTTATCCCGCGCGAGCCGCGCCAGATGCCGCAGCGTGCTGTTTTGGCGGCTTTCAATATGCGTCATGCCCGAAGCCCTATCTTCTCCAAATCCTCGTTTGTGCCGATCATCACCAGCACCAGCCCCGCCGGAAGCGGCGCGCACGGGTCGGGATGCAGGCTCAGCTTTTCGCTGTCCTTCGGACGGGTTGCGAGCACTGTCGCACCGTATTTCGCGCGCACATTCAGCTGGATCAGCGTCTTGCCGACCCACTTTTCCGGGACGGGCAGCTCAGCGATCGAGAAATCGTCGGTCACGCTCACATAGTCGAGGAAGGTGCGCATACTCATCGTCCGCGCGAGCCGCACCCCCATTTCCTCCTCCGGGAATACGATTTCATCTGCGCCCACCCGCTGAAGCACTAACCGGTGCAGGCTGCTGCGTGCTTTCGCAATGACATGCGGCACGCCCTCTTCCTTTAATAATGCAGTCGCCAGCACGCTGTTCTCAATGTTGGACGCGACTGCTACAACTGCGCAGTCAAAATTCCGCGCGCCCGCTGCGTGCAGCACCGCCGCTTCGGTCGCGTCGCCTACGATTGCATGGGTCACATTCTCTGCGATATGCTGCACCGCATCCGCATCACGGTCGATCACCAGCACTTCATTCCCAAGCTCGCACAGCTTGCGCGCAACCGAATGGCCAAACCGCCCCAGCCCGATAATCAAAAACGATTTCATGTACGTGTCTCCTCTATGTTTGAATTGAGGTTTCCCTTCTGCCCCGCTCAGCCAACCATGACCTGCCCCTCCGGGTAGGTGATCTTCGGCGGCGACTGCTTGCGCATCAGCACGCCCACGCCCAGTGTCAGCACACCGACACGCCCAAAGTACATGAGCGCAATCAGCAGGCAGCGCGAAAACGCGGACAGCTGCGGCGTAATCCCCATCGAGAGCCCCGCCGTGCCGAACGCCGAAGCGGTTTCATACACACACGGTACCAGCGGCAGGCCCTCGATATGGGACATGGTGACCGAGCTTGCAAATACCAGCACCACGCCTACGACCAGCATTGTCACTGCGTTCATGATCGCGCGCGATGAAATACGGCGTTCAAAGGCAATGACCTCACTGCGCCCGCAAACCGCTGTCCACGCGGTCAGCAGCAGCACTGCGACGGTCACGGTCTTGAGCCCGCCCGCCGTCGAACCAGGCGAGCCGCCGATCAGCATCATCACTACGGCAAGCCCCTGGCTCGGGCCGGTCAGCGCGCCCTGGTCGATGCCGCTGAAACCCGCCGTGCGCAGCGTTGCCGACTGGAACGCTGACGCGAGCACCTTCCCAGGCGTGCTGAGCCCGCCCAGCGTCCCGGGGTTTGTCCACTCGAACCACATCGTCAGCACCCAGCCCCCAAGCAGGAGCGCCGCCGTCATGGTCAGCGTCAGCTTGGTATGCAGGCCAAAGCGCTGGAATTTCTTCTTTTCATATACGTCGCTCCAAACAAAGAAGCCCAGCCCGCCAATCACAATCAGCGCGATCAGTGTCAGGTTGACCACGGGGTCATCCACATAGCCGCTCATGGAGACGAACGCCTGATTCCGCCCCAGCAGGTCAAAGCCCGCGTTGCAGAATGCCGATATAGAATGGAAAATCCCAAGCTTGACCCCTTCCAGGATGCCAAAATCCAGCGAAAACCGGCACGCCAGGATCACCGCCCCCGCGCCCTCAAACGCGAGCGTACCGAGCAGCACCCGCCGCGTCAGCCGCACAATGCCCGCAGGGTCGGACAGGTTCAGCCCGGTTGACAGCACCATCCGCTCGCGCAGGGTGATCGTGCGCCGCGTCAGCAGCGAAAATAAGGTCGCCATCGTCATAAACCCGAGCCCGCCGACCTGGATCAGCAGCAGGATCACCAGCTGCCCGAACCCGTTCCAATACTGCGCCGTATCGACCAGCACAAGCCCAGTCACGCATGTGGCGCTTGTCGCGGTAAACAGCGCGGTCAGCGGGTCGGTCCACACCCCAGCGCGCGACGCAAGCGGGGTTGACAGCAGCGCCGCCCCCGCCATAATGACTGTCAGGAACCCGACCACCATCATCAGCGCCGGGCGGAACCCACCGGTACGCCGGTAAAACCAATCATGCAAGCCAACCCACTCCCTGTCTCTCCAAAGATCGCCTTTTCAGGAGCACTTCCGCACCCCGTTATAATCCGGCAAAAGCCTGAGCACCATTCGCTGTGCCCAGGCTCCGTTTCAATTTTAGGGAAGAACCGGCCCCATCAGCGTATGCGGATTGGCCCAGCGCTTCCTTACAGCCCCCTCTTGCAAACAATTGCTTCTTACAAGAGCGGGTACGGTATAACTTTTTTATCATATCATGACCGGCACCCAAAGTCAAGCCGTTCTGCCAAATTTACATAACCGTATCAATTTATATACTTTTTGTCCCAAATAGCCTTCCACTCGTGCGGTTTTTCATGGGTTCCGGGCATTTTATCGATGCCCTTGTTTTTAGCCGTAGTGATATGCCGTCCTGTAACGGTACAAAAACCACACGGACAGGAAGAGCGTCGCCGCTTCCGCGACTGGTACGGACAGCCACACGCCGTCAATCCCCAGCACCTGCGGCAGCGTCAGCATGCTGACAAGGATAAACCCGAATGTACGCGCGAAAGAGATCACCGCCGAGCTCTTGCCGTCAGAAAACGCGGTAAACGTCGACGACGCAAAGATATTGAGCCCCGCAAACAGGTAGCCCGTTGAAAACAGGTAGAACCCGTGCAGCGTAAGGGCATATGTCTCGCCCCCGCGCGGTGTAAAGACCCAGACGACCCACGGCGCAAGCAGCAGCGAAAGCGCCAGCATCGCCACGGAAACGCCTAATATGAACTTCAGGCATATTTGAAAGATGCGTTTGGTGCGCACCTCATTGCCGCTGCCATAGTTGAAGCTGAACACCGGCGCGACGCCCTGCGAGAAGCCGAAAAAGACGGCGCTGAACAGGAACTGCCCGTACAGGATGATCGTAATCGCGGCAACGCCCTTCTCTCCCGCAAGGCCGAGCAGGATAATATTGAACAGGAAGGTAATGACCGCATTCGAGAGGTTAATCACCATCTCTGACGAGCCGTTGAAGCAGGCTTCCCCCAGCAGCCGCGCCGAAAAACGGGGCTTTACAAATCGCAGGCTCCCCTTGGAAGCAGTGAAATACGCCAGCCCCACCACTGCCGGGATGCACTGCCCAAAGCCAGTCGCCGCTGCCGCCCCCCGCATCCCGAGCCCAAGAGGGCCGATCAGCAGGTAATCGCAGACGCCGTTGGTAATCCCGCCAAGCACCGTAACCGTCAGCCCGATCCCCGGGTGCCCCGCTGTGACAAAAAAGGTCTGGAACAGGCATTGCAGCATCAGCTCGGGCATGAAACAAAGCATGACCTGCAAATAGTCCTTTGCGTCCTGGAGCAGCCGGTCGGTCGCGCCGAGCGCGCGGCAGATCGGTTCCAGGAACGCCGTCCCCACAAGCAGCAGCGCCAGCCCGGTCAACACTGACACCAGCGCGATCAGGCTGAAATCACGCTGCGCCTCCTGCTGCCGCCCCTCGCCGAGCTTACGCGCCACAATCGCGCTGCCCCCGCTCGCCAGCATAATCCCCAGCGCCAGCCCCAGGCTTCCGACCGGCCATACGATATTCTGCGCCGAAAGCGAATCGCCCCCAAGGAACCGCGCAATAAAAACGCCGTCCACAATCGAATACATCGACAAAAAGACCATCATCACGATAGTAGGCAGGGTAAACCGGATGAGCGACCCAAACTTGAAATCCTGCCCGATCGAATACGACATTTTTGCTTTCCTCCTTGCTTTTCTCTGTCTGTATATGCTATGATAAGGTATCGGGTAACCCGATAGTCAAGAGGAAAGCAGGAAAAATTTTTTCATGAACCGCGAACGATACCTGACCACTGGCGAATTTGCCAAGATTGCTGGAGTCACCAAGCATACCTTATTCCATTATGATAAAATCGGCCTGTTCCGTCCGGAGGTCACGCTGGAAAACGGCTACCGTTACTATTCCCTCACCCAGCTTGACGAGTTCGACGTGATTTTCATGCTGCGCGAGCTCGATATGCCGCTGAACGAGATCAGCGCGTACCTTGCGCGGCGCAGCCCCGGCGCGCTTGCCGAACTTCTGCACGAAGAGGACCGGCTCATCGGGGAACGCCTGCGGCGGCTGCGCACAATGCGGCAGTGGGTGCGGCAGAAGGCGGCGGTCGTCGAGCGGGCGCACGAGCTGGAACCCGGGAACATTACGCTGAGCAGCTCCCCGGAACGGTCCATGCTATGCACTCCATTTACCCCTACCGACGCCACTGGCAAACAGGCTGCCGCCGCGTTTTCGCAAACCGCCTCGCAGCTCTACCGGGAAGCCGACCATCGGCAGCTGAAAAGCCCCTATGGCTTCGGGGGCCTGCTCCCACAAGCGGAAGCCCTCGCGGGGCGCTGCGACGCTTACTCGCACATCTATCTGCTGTTCGATGGCCTGCTGCCAGGCGCGCGCCCCCGCCCTGCCGGGCGCTATCTCACCACCTGCTATCAAGGGCGTTTTGAAGACCTTCCCCCAGTCTACAGGCGTATATTGGACTACGCGCAGGAAAACAGCGTCCCGTTGATTGGCTGCTTTTACGAGGACTTGCTGCTGGACGGTCTGGCCGTCCCGGGCGAATCGCAGTTCCTCATCCAAATTTCCATCCAAACCACGCTCTGACAGGAGGAAACGATATGCAATACCGTACCATTGGCATCCTCGCACATGTTGACGCGGGAAAAACCACCCTTTCCGAGCGCCTTCTCGTTGAGGGCGGCAGCCTGCGCGCGCCCTCCGGGGCCTATCTCGATTCCGACGCGCAGGAGCAGGCGCGCGGCATCACGATTTTTGCCAGCCAGGCCGAATTCCAGCACGGCGGCTTTACCTACCAGCTTGTCGACACGCCGGGCCACATTGATTTCGCGGCGGAAATGGAACGCACGCTGGCGATCCTTGACGCGGCAGTCGTGGTCGTCAGCGCGCCCGACGGCGTGCAGGGGCATACCGAAACCATCTGGCAGCGGCTGGGAGCGCTGGGCGTGCCTACATTCCTTTTCCTCAACAAATGCGACCGCGCCGCTCCCGGCCCCGCCCTTGCCGAAGTGCGCAGCCTGCTTTCAGAGGACTGCATCGACCTCTCCGGCGGCCTGGGACCCGCCGCCGAAGCGCTCGCCGAACGCGACGAACGGCTGCTGGAAGTTTACCTGGAACACGGCTACAATCAGGCGGCTTTCATCGCCGCTGCGCGGGAAATGGTGCGGCAGCGCCGCCTGTTCCCAACCTTCTGCGGCTCCGCACGGGAGGGTGTGGGGGTCGAAGCGCTGCTGGACGGGCTCGACGCGCTGCTGGTGCCCCATTATGACCCCGCCGCCCCCTTTGCCGCGCAGTGCTATGGCGTGCGCCGCCAGCCGGACGGCACGCGGCTTGCCCTGCTGAAGATTACCGCTGGGACGCTGCGCCCACGCGGCCATGTCGGTGCCGGCAAGGTTGGCGAACTGCGGCTGCTGCGCGGCGCAAAGAGCGAAAACCTCCCCCTTGCGGAAGCAGGGCGGCTGTGCGCGGCCTCCGGGCTCCCAGAGGTGTGTATCGGCGACGGCCTGGGCGCGGCCCCTCCGCTGCCCGGGGGTGCGCTGAAACCGCTGCTGTCAGCGAAGGTGCTGTTTTCCTGCCCGCCGCAGCAGGCGGTTTCGGCGTTCAAAACACTAGAAGACGAAGACCCGGCCCTCGCCGCCGAATGGGACTCCCAGCTATCCCAGCTGACCGTCCGGATCATGGGGCAGGTGCAGCTGGAGGTGCTTACCGAGGTACTGCGTACGCGGTTTGGCATGGAGGTGTCCTTTGCCCCGCCAGAGGTGCTTTATCTGGAGACCATCGCCGCGCCAGTGGAGGGCTGGGGCCATTTCGAGCCGCTGCGCCACTATGCGGAGGTCGGACTGCGGTTGGAGCCCGCCCCTCGCGGCAGCGGCATTTCCTTCGCGAGCGAGTGCCCGACGGACGTACTGGCGCTCAACTGGCAGCGGCTGATCGAGACGCATGTGTTTGAGCGCATCCACCGCGGCGTGCTGACCGGCTCCCCGCTAACCGACGTGCGGGCCGTGCTGCTCTGCGGGCGCGCCCACGAGAAGCACACCGAGGGCGGCGACTTCCGCGAATCGGTCTACCGTGCCATCCGGCACGCGCTGATGCACGCAGAGAACGTCCTTCTTGAGCCCTGCGTGCAGCTTTCCGCATTGGTCGAGCCTGCAGACGCGGGGCGGCTGCTGTCCGACCTGTCGCGCATGTCGGCCGAAACCGCGCCGCCTGTCCCGCAAGGCGCGCGCACCCGCGTCCAAGCTGTCGTACCGTTATCGGAGACCCTCGGCTACGCACAGGAGTTTGCCGCCTACACGCACGGGCGCGGCATGCTTTCGCTGCTCCCCGCAGGCTACCGCCCGTGCCACGATACCGCAGCCGCCGTCGCGCGCCGCGCCTACGACCCGGAACGGGATGTAGAACACACGGCAGACTCGGTCTTTTGCAGCCACGGCGCAGGGCGTATCATCCCGTGGCGGGAAGCGGCGGCCCATATGCACTGCCGCCGGTAACCGGTACGGCAGGCCATCGCCTGCGGCACGGGAAAAGGCGCCCCGGTTTCCCGGAGCGCTTTCCCCATTGGAAAGAAAATATGAAGGGTCATTTCAGGAAGCTGTATTGGATGACGACATTCGCGAACACGATCGAAACCATCGTCAGCAGCTTGATCAGGATATTGATCGACGGGCCTGCGGTATCCTTAAAGGGGTCGCCGACCGTGTCGCCGACAACTGCGGACTTATGCTTGATGCCGCCCTTGCCGCCATATTTGCCGCCTTCGATATATTTTTTCGCGTTATCCCACGCGCCGCCCGAGTTGGACATTTCAATCGCGAGCAGGAAACCGGAAACCGTCGCGCCTGCGAGCATCCCGCCGACGCCGTTGATGCCAAGCACCAGGCCGACCACGATGGGGCACACGACCGCGATCACGGTCGGCAGCACCATTTCACGCAGCGCCGCCGCCGAGCACATGCTGACACAGCGGGAATAATCAGGGGTTGCCTTGCCTTCCATGATGCCTTTGATCTCCTTGAACTGCCTGCGCACCTCGACTACGATCGACTGCGCGGCGCGCCCGACCGCTTCCATCGTGATAGACGCAAACACATAAGGCATACATGCGCCGATGAACAGGCCGACCAGCACAACGGGGTTCATAATATTGAGGTTGAAGATATCGGGGTTGCCGGTAATCGTTTCTACCTTGTCCTTATAAGAAGCGAGCAGCGCAAGGGCGGTCAGCGCCGCCGAGCCGATTGCAAAACCCTTGCCGGTTGCGGCGGTGGTGTTGCCGAGCGAATCCAGCGCGTCGGTGCGCTCACGCACGATTTCGGGAAGCCCCGCCATCTGCGCAATGCCGCCCGCATTGTCGGCGACAGGGCCATAAGCATCGGTCGCAAGCGTGATGCCCAGCGTGGACAGCATACCGACTGCCGAGAGCGCAATGCCGTACAGGCCCATTGCGGGGGAGTCCACCGTACCGCCTGCGAGGAAGAACGAAACCAGGATGGAAATACCGATAATAATGACCGGGGCCAGCGTGGACATCATGCCGAGCGCCAGGCCGTCGATTATAATGGTCGCCGTGCCTCCCTTTGTGGTTTTCGCAAGGTGGCGGGTGGGTTTATATGTATCAGAAGTATAATATTCGGTAAACTTGCCGATCAGCACGCCCGCAATCAGTCCGGAGAGGATTGCGAGGTACAGCCCCCAGCACTCCTTGCCCAGCACCATTGTCACGAGCGGGTAAGCGATGATCGCGATTGCAACCGAGCTAAACATCGTGCCCTTGTTCAGTGCCCCGAGCAGCTTTTTCTGGTCGGTTGACTCGCCGGTGCGCACCAGGAACGTGCCGATAATGGAGACCAGCGTGCCGAGCGCCGCCAGCGCCATCGGTACGGCGACCGCCTTCACACCCGCGTCGACCCCAAATGCCGCAACACCGAGTGCGGAAGCCGAAATGATCGAACCGACATAGGATTCGTAAAGGTCAGCGCCCATGCCGGCTACGTCGCCGACATTGTCGCCTACGTTATCGGCAATCGTCGCCGGGTTGCGCGGGTCATCCTCAGGGATGGAGTTTTCGACCTTGCCGACAAGGTCCGCGCCCACGTCGGCCGCTTTGGTGAAAATGCCGCCGCCGACACGCGCAAACAGCGCCATGGAAGACGCGCCCATGCCGAAGGTCAGCATCGCCGAAGTCGTATCCTGAATGCCGAGATGGAACACGCCAGTCAGCAGGAAATACCAGATGGACAGGTCAAGCAGCCCAAGGCCGACCACCGTAAAGCCCATAACCGACCCTGCCGAAAACGCGACCCGCAGCCCGCGGTTCAGGCTTTCGGACGCCGCCTGCGCGGTACGGCAGTTGGCGGCGGTTGCGATCTTCATGCCGATAAAACCGCTCAGTGCTGAAAAGAAACCGCCGGTCACAAACGCAAAGGGTACATAATAGGTCAGAAAGCCTGCAAATGCCATCGCCAGCAGGACAACAAACATCACGCCGAAAAATACCAGCACAACGGAATATTGCCGGCGCAGATAGGCGGATGCACCGTCGCTGATCGCTTTGGACAGTTCTGCCATCCGTGGCGTGCCCTTTGAAAAGCCAAGCACTTTTTTTGCGGTATAAACCACAAAGGCAAGCGCCAGGATCGAGGCAGCTGGAACCAGGTACATCAAGTTCATAACATCTCTTCCCTTCGTAAACGTTTTCCCTTCCGGGATTTTAATTATAATCCATTTTTCAGAAAATTACAATATCTATTTGTTCTATTTATTCCATTTTTCAAATTTTTGTATGGTTTCACAATTTCAAACGTTTACGATTTTTTCTGATAAGGGGTGCAATCCGGAAAAAGTGCAATTTTTTCTTTTCCGTTTACAAAAACGCTCGTTTTCCCCTCCTTTAAAGTTGATGCTTTAGAAGTCCATTTTATCGTACTTTTTGTGCATTTAACCCAAAAGCGGCCGAAGCATAGCCTTCCAAAGCACACAAAACCCCTGCTCTTACAGTCTTCCCGGCCTTTTCGCGGCGGCACTTTCCCCTTCCCCCTCCCCCATCGCATTGGGACGGGATGCAAAATTTTCAAAATAAATTTGATTTGCTAATTAAATCGTGTTATACTAGCTTTACAACACGAACAGCAAAGGAGCTTCTACATGAAATTACCTGAACTTCATATTGGTGACCTGACCGCCCGCCTGCCGATCGTGCAGGGCGGCATGGGCGTTGGCATATCGCTTTCCGGGCTTGCGGGGGCGGTTGCCGCAGCGGGCGGCGTTGGCACGATCTCCGGCGTGCAGATCGGTTTCCGCGAGCCTGATTTTGAAAAAGACCCTGTGGTGGCCAATCTCCGTGCAATTGGCAAGGAACTCCAAAAGGCTCGGGAGCGCAGCCCGCATGGCATCATCGGCTTTAACTTCATGTCGGTGATGAAAAACTATGCGCTCTATGTCCGGGAGGCGGTCCGCTGCGGCGCAGATTTCATTGTTTCCGGCGCGGGGCTCCCCTTCTCCCTGCCCGAGCTCACGAAGGGCAGCACTGTAAAAATCCTGCCGATTGTATCCTCTGCGCGGGCATGCAGGCTGATTGTCGGCAAATGGCTGCGGCAGGGGCGGCTGCCGGATGCGGTTGTCGTGGAAGGGCCTCTTGCTGGCGGGCATCTGGGTTTCAAGTATCAGGACATGGTGCAGAACACCTATCCCGCGCTGGAAGACTGCGTAGCTGAGGTGCGCGCGTATCTGGACACGGTGGAATCCGAGCACCATGTCAGCATCCCGGTCATTGCGGGCGGCGGCCTTGCGGCCCATGAGGACGTATGCAGGATGCTGTCGCTTGGCGCGGCTGGGGTGCAGCTGGGGACGCGTTTTGTGGCAACGGAGGAATGCGACGCGTGCCCAGCCTTCAAGCAGGCGTATTTAAACGCCTGTGAGGAGGATATTAGAATTATCAAAAGCCCGGTCGGGCTTGCGGCGCGTGCGATCTCCAACCCGTTCCTGCAAATGGCAGAGGAGCAGGGGCGCATCCCGCCGGCGCGCTGCTACGGGTGCATGGAGGCTTGCAGCCCAGCGGAAACGAAATACTGCATCTCCGGCGCTCTTTTTGACGCTGCGAACGACGGCAGCGGCCTGATTTTCTGCGGTGCTGGCGCGGCGAAGCTGCATGAACTTACGACCGTCCCCCGCCTGCTCGCCGAGCTCTCCGGCTAATTTGGGTTCGCCTCCGCAGCGGGCGCCAGGGGCGCTGCCCCTTGGAGCCCCGGCCCTACGCGGGCTGCGCCAGGGGACTCTGTCCCCTGGACCCCTGTGATTTTTTTGTAAAAAAATCAAGTAAAAACTTCATTACGCCTGCGGGCGGGACGAAAGGATTCTGCATTTTCCTCCAAACCTGATACGCTTACAGAAAAATTTACAATCATCGTCTTGATTATCCATAACCAGATAGGCTATGATAAAAAGAGATGGGCGGCGGCTGCGATATTCCGCCGTGCTCAAAGGAGAGGGGAATATGAGGGGGAAACGGGCTTTCGCGGCTCTTGCGCTTTTTATCATTACCGCGCTGCTCCTGTTGGCGGCTTTGCTGCACCAGCGCGGACGTGTAACAATTTTAATGTATCATCATTTTGTCACTGACGGCGGGGAAACCAATTCCTTAACGGTTACGGAAGGCAAATTCCGGCGCGACATGGAATATCTCCACGCGCAGGGCTACGAAACACTGCTGCCCGACGAGTTGAGCGCTATCCTGAGCGGCAGGCAGCCGTGCCCCGAAAAAGCCGTGGTGATCAGCTTCGACGACGGCTATCATTCAAATTACCAATATGCTTACCCCATCTTGCGGGAAACTGGCTGCCGCGCGGTAATCGCGCTGAACACCGCATATATCCTTGACTCGCCGCAGGAAAACGCCTTTATGCTGAGCTGGGCAGAGGTTCGCGAAATGGCTGCAAGCGGCTATGCCGCTTTTGGCTCACATACAGATAACCTGCACAACCCGGATACCGGCGGTGACCTCCGCACCGGTCGCAACGCGGCCAATGGGGTTGAGCGGCTTCCTGCCGAGACGCCTGGCGAATACCACAAACGGGTCGGCAGTGACCTTGCGCGCTCCTGCGCAGTAATTGAAGCGCACACAGGCGTACCGGTACAATGGTTTGCCTATCCCTACGGCGCAGGCGACCGATGGTGCGAACGCGAGCTGGACGAGCTCGATATCCCAATCTCCGTATTGACGAATCCCGGCTCCGCCAGGGTGGGAAGCCTTCGCGGCCTGCCGCGCTTTGCGGTACGCGAGGATACCGACTTGTCAGCGCTGCTCCCTTGAGCGCCGTCACGAACAAACCTTTTCCCTCTGCAATATTTTCCTGATTATAGCGGCAAAATATTGCAGAGGGGATTTTTTATCTCACATCCCGTCACCTGGTTTCTCAAAGGTGTCCTATGCAGATCGGATATTGTTTTTTCCCTTAGAATATGATAAACTTTTATTCAGAAATAAGCTGCTGACCAGTTTCCCGACAGCAGTCCCCCGTCCCGCCCGCAGGCGACACAGGAGATGCGGAAGCATCTCGGGAGTCCAGAGGGGCGGACGCGCCCCTTTGGCGCTCCCCGCGCAGGGGCGCCGTCCGCGCAGGACACCCCGCACCAAACCTTCCGCAGAGGAGCACAAATCATGCAAAAACCAACTGGAAATGGAGCGCCCCGCGCACAGGGCCTTCCCGGCAGGCTGGCAGCCACAGCGTTTTGGCTGCTGCTGTGGTCGGCGCTCGCCTCCCAGCTGCCCGGGGTGCTGTTCGCAGGGCCGGTGCGCACAGCAAAAAGCCTGCTGGCGCTCCTCGGTACTGCCGAGTGCTGGCGCTCGGTCGCCGGGACACTCGGGCAAATCGCAGCAGGCTTCTTGCTGGCATTCGCCGCAGGCCTGGTTTTCGGGGCCCTGTGCTACCGCTCCCGCTGGCTGCGCGCCCTGCTCTCCCCCGCCGTACAGGGGATGAAAAGCGTGCCCGTCGCCTGCTTCGTGATCGTTGCGCTGATATGGGTCCCCTCACAGCAGATCGCCGTACTGCTGTCCGCATTCGTTGTGTTCCCGCTCACCTACCAAAGCGTGCTGTCCGGCCTGTCCGCAGTCGACCCCGGACTGCTCGAAATGGCCCAGGTCTTCCGGATGCCCTTTTCGCGCCGCCTGCGCTTCCTCTATATCCCCCAGCTTGCGCCGTTTGTCCTGTCAAGCTGCCGCGTGTCGGTCGGGATGTGCTGGAAAGCCGGGATCGCCGGGGAAATCATCGGCCTGCCCCGCTTTTCGGTCGGCGAACAGCTTTATCTGGCGAAATTATACCTCAATATGGGCGATTTGTTCGCGTGGACACTGCTGATTGTTGCAGTCAGCATGGGCACCGAACGGCTGGTACTATGGGCAGTCGACCGCGCCCGCCAATGGATGGAGGACGCTTATGGCTGTCATTTTTGACCAGGTCACAAAACGCTATCAGGGGCGCGAAGTGCTCTCACAGCTGGACTGGCGGATCGCAAAGGGCGAACGCTGGCTCATACAAGGCCCCTCCGGCGCAGGCAAAACAACGCTGCTGCGCCTGCTGGCCGGGCTCGAGCAGCCCGACGCGGGACACATCTCAGGCACAGAATCTGTACGCTTTTCCATGTGTTTTCAGGAAAACCGTCTCTGTTCCAAGCTAAACAGCGTCATGAACGTTACAATGGTATGCGACCCACCCGACCCCCAGCGCGCCCGCGCCGCACTCGCCGAACTCCTCCCCGATGAAGCGCTTTCGCAATCTGCTGAAACGCTCAGCGGCGGCATGGCACGCCGCGTCGCGCTCGTAAGGGCGCTGCTCGCGCCGTCCGACATTGTCGCGCTTGACGAACCCTTCGCCGGGCTTGATGCGGCAAACCGCGGAAAAGCACTGGCTTTTCTGGAAAAATGGCTCGGCGGGCGTTCCTTAGTGCTGGTTTCGCATGAAATCTCAGAATTTCAGGGAGCAAAGCTTCTCCAGCTGTGACAATTTGCCTGCCAAGAGGTTTCAAAACCTATATGATTCATTCGTACTATAAATACTGCTTTTGATTGAGGTGCAAACATGCAGAAGGGTGACAAAAACAAACTGAAGCTCATGCTTACCGGCGTGAAAGCGCGTGCGGAGCAGAACCATGAATACTTCATTTCGATCGATTTCCTGTTCCGTTCCGGCAAGAAAAAATTCAAAGCGTCCCTGGCGCGCAGCGGCGAAGCGTACACGCTGACCTTCCAGGGCACAGCCCGCAGCATTGGCCTTGCGGAAGCGCTGGAATTTTTCGCAGCACAGGCTGAGCAATACGAGGAAAGCGTACTGGCCTACACCGAGCGCGGCATGACCATGACCCTTACCGCAAATGCAAAGGGCGTAAAAATGCAGCAAAGCGAGCAAAAAGCTCCTGAATCCGACCCAAAAGCAGCGGCGAATCCCTTGCTGGACAGTGGGCGGCAGTATCTCATCCAGGTCAGCCGCGCCGCGCCGCTGCTGCGGGAAATCGGCATCCTGACCGCCGAGGGCAAGCTGAAAAACGATATGATCCGCAAATACAACCAGATCGACCATTATGTCGAGCTGGTCGCGCCCATGTTTGAATCCGACAAAAGCAGCGAGATCGTTCTGCTGGACTGCGCCTGCGGCAAGTCCTACCTCAGCTTTGTTATGAACTATTACCTGCGGGAAGTGCTGCGCCGTAAGTGCCGGATCATCGGGATCGACATCAACCCCCACGTCGTCGAAGAGAGCCGGAAAATGGCCCAGCGGCTCGGTTATCACAACATGGAGTTTTTGAGCGCCGATCTGCGCACCTACCAGCCGCCGAAAACTGTAACCGCCGTGATCTCGCTGCACGCGTGCGACATCGCAACCGATCTCGCCCTTGCTACGGCAATCCGCGCCCGGGCAAAGTATATCGCCTGCGTTCCCTGCTGCCATAAAGAGCTGCTCGACCAGTATCATCTGCCGGGGCTTGAGGCGCTGACCCGGCATGGGGTATTCCAGGCCCGCTTTAACGATGTGCTGACCGACAGCCTGCGCGTGCTCAAGCTGGAAGCGGAAGGCTATAAAGTATCGGCGGTTGAATACATCTCCCCACTGGACAGCCCGAAAAACCTGCTGATCCGCGCGACCCGCACCGGGCGTTCCAATCCCAAAGCGCGCGAGGAGTACGAAGCCGCAACCCGGCTGCTCGGCACAAATTCCGAGCTTGACCGCCGCTGCGCCCTGCTGGATACCGAATATTTCGTGACCGACGAAGACCTGATGTAACAGGGGTTTCCCAGGCACAGAAAAGCCGCTGCAAATTGCAGCGGCTTCTTTGTCAGCAGCAGCGTTTGCAGCAGCTGTTGTTCTGGTTGTTGCCGGGATTACCGCCGGAACCGCCGGGATTGCAGGGATTGCACGGGTTACAAGGATTGCAGGAATTGCTGCCGCCCTCGCATCCGCAGTGGTGCGGGGGCCTGCGGTCGCCGCCCGCCGGGAAGAACTCGTCAAACGGGAACGCGAACCGGTCAAACGCATCGCACGGATCCTCTGCGTCGCTGCCCGCGCTGCTGCAATCCTTCTCCGGCATGCAAACATCGTAAGCGGGCATCAGCAGCTGGATATCGCGCTCAAGGCGGATGATCGAGAACTGCCCGAGCGTCACAAACAGCCGATTGGACTGGTTATTATCCCCTGGCAGCAGGTCGATATCCTCACCGAAGCAGCGGGTAATGCAGCACGGCACTTCAGAGACCGAGCAGCAGCAGCCACAGCCGCAGTGGTAAGTCGGTTCAACGATTTTTGCGTCGAGGATGATGGGGTCGAGGACCTCTGCTTTTGCCCCGTTTTGGGTCTGTTTTACGCCTTGCACAGATACACCCGTACATTCCCATCCTGGTCAACGCTGATATAATCGACAATTTTGCGCAAACCAGCATTTTTCATAGTCTTAAATGACAAAAAATCCTCAACCCGCTCCCGGCAAACCGTTTCTTCATCCTTGGCGGAGCCCTGCGCTATAACAGCTGTGTTTTCACGTTCCAATTCCCGCTGGATGGCCCCAATCCGCGCTTTCAGCT
The DNA here is from genome assembly GCA_009911355.1 of Clostridiaceae bacterium. Taxonomy (GTDB): domain Bacteria; phylum Bacillota; class Clostridia; order Oscillospirales; family Butyricicoccaceae; genus QXXE01. The sequence continues at coordinate 25,189 of QXXE01000028.1, forward strand.
CGTCAAGCGAAATGAGGTCGTTTGCATACATCTCCTGCCAGCGCTGCTTTTTGCTTTCCAGACGTTTTCGTTTTCCCCCGCCCGCGTCCGGGTCAAAAACCTGCTGTTCCGGCAGCTGCCTGCGCGCTTCTGCAACGATGGACTGCACAAAGCCCTCCCAATCCCCTGCCAGCCGGCGCGCCCATTCCCGCAGCGCCTGCAACAGCTCGCCTTCATCCACCGTAACCCGGTTCCCGCACCGCTCGGACGGATAAGATTCGTTGGTCGAGCACTTCCAAAATATCCTTGTATTGGCATATGTATAGCGTTTTCGTGTGAACGACCGCCCGCAGCTTTCACACTTGATCAATGTGCTGAACAGATGTTTCCCGCTGTGCCGGGAATCCGCCGACTGCCGCTCCCCCTTCCGGCGGCGGGCAAGCTCACACTGCACCCGTTCAAACTGCTCACGCGTGACAACCGCCCACTCCGGGCGCTCATGCACAAAATTCTCCCCCTCCGGCAAACGGACTGACCGCCCAGTCAGGTAATCCTCGACCTCATACTTATGGTTGACCAGCACGCCGCAGTACAGCGGGTTCTCAAGAATGCGCCGCACGCCGCGCGAGTCCCACTCCTGCCGGTATTTGGTCAGCCGCCCTTCTGCATTGAGCCGCCCTGCGACCGACCAGCTGCCAAGCCCTTCCTCCAAATACAGCCGGTAAATCTCCCGCACCGTTTCGGCCTCCTCCTGATTGACCGCAAGCGTGAAATTGTCCAGACGGTCATAGCCGAAAATGCACTGTGGCACACGCCCCTTTTTGGCGTTGACCTTCTTACCAAAACGGACGCGCTTGGACAGGTTTGCACTCTCTTCCTGTGCCATCGCACCGAAAACGGTCAGCACAAACTCCGACTCCCCCAGGCTTTTCATATTTGCTGTCAGGAAAAGCGTATCGATTTTCAGCGCCTTCAGCCTGCGGATACTCTGCAAAAAGTCCACCGTATTGCGCGCAAAGCGAGAAATATCCTTTACGACAACCATCTCGAAAAGCCCGCGTTCCGCGTCTCGCATCAGCCGCTGGAATTCTGTGCGTCTTCGCAGGCTGGTGCCCGAAGTGCCGCGGTCTGCGTATAGTGCGGCCAGTTCATGTCCATTTTTCTGCGCGTACTCGGTAAAGAATGCCTTCTGGTTTTCCAGGCTGTCCAGCTGCTGTTCGCTGTCGGTTGAAACCCTGCAATATGCAGCAATCCTCATATTTCCCTCTTCTCCTTATCATAGAATATCCATATCCACGCGAACCCCATACCGGCTCCCGTCCCGCCCGCAGGCGAGATAAAGCTTTTACTCAATTTTTTCTCGAAAAAATTGCAGGAGTCCAGAGGACAGCGTCCTTTGGTGGGAGTCCAGAGGGCAACGCCCTTTGGTGGGAGTCCAGAGGGCAACGCCCTTTGGTCGGCATAAAAGAAAAAGATAGGATTTCCCCTATCTTTTCGGCCTGCGGGTATCGGTTTCATGCCGTTCCGGAGCTCGCGGGGCAGTAACCGCTTCCAGCACCACCCGCCAGAGCAGCTGCCGGGTCTGCTCCCCTGGGTTCGGATCGACAATCGAAATTTTCAGTTCCGCTTTCCGGCGCATACCGCTCCCCCCTCAGGAAAACGTATGCGGGCAGCGGTGCCGCTATGCCGCCTTTGCACGACGCTTCCCCAGAACGCCAGAAAAGCCGGGGCTTGTCGCCCCGGCCTACCTTTCTGATTCGCTGGTGTCCGCATTATGTTCCTTCAAATCTCACGGCGGCCCTCAAGCGCGCGCATGAGTGTCACCTCATCGATAAATTCCAAATGCCCGCCGACCGGGATGCCATAAGCCAGCCGCGTAACCCGTATCCCGAACGGACGCAGCAGCCGCGAAATGTACATTGCCGTCGCTTCCCCTTCCGTGTCCGGGTTAGTCGCGATAATGACCTCCTGCACATCCTCGTCCGCGACCCTTTGAAGCAGCTCGCGGATGCGGATATCGTCAGGCCCGACGTGGTTAAGCGGCGAAATCGTCCCATGCAGCACATGGTAAAGCCCGTTGAACTCCCGCGTGCGCTCGAACGCGATCACATCGCGCGGATCAGCGACCACGCAGATCAGCCCGCGATCCCGCGTCGGGTTGGAGCAAATCGGGCACACCTCACTGTCAGTCAGGTTCTGGCAGACCTTGCAGGTAAAAATCTGCTGTTTGGCCTGCAAAATCGCCCCCGCAAAGCGCTCCGCGTCCTCCTTCGTCGAATTCAGCACATGGAACGCAAGCCTCTGCGCGGTCTTCTGCCCGATCCCCGGCAGCCGCGCAAACTCCTCAATCAGCCGCTCGACCGGCGGCGCGAAAAACTGCATTGCTTAGAACAGCCCTGGCATCGACATCCCGCCGGTAACCCGCTTCATCTGCTCAGCCTGCTTCTCATTCGCTGAGCGCAGTGCCTCGTTGACCGCCGCGACCACCAGGTCCTGAAGCATCTCTATATCGTCTGGGTCGACGACCTCGGGCTTCAGCGTCAGGCTCTTGACCGTGCTCGTGCCGACCACAACCGCCGTCACCGCTCCGCCGCCCGCAGTCGCTTCGGTCTCCATCACCGCAATCTCGTCCTGGAGCTTCGCCATATCATTCTGCATTTTCTGCGCCTGTTTGAGCATTGCGCCCATATTCATGCCGCCCATACCGCCAAATTTACCCTTTGCCATTGTTGCTTCCTCCTAAAATTCAGTGACTTCAATATCTAGTTTATGCGCGCGTTCCACGATCTCATCCAGCGCGCTGTTTTTTTCCGCCTGCTCTGTCACAAGGCGTATTTTGACTTTTACCGCACGCCCAAGCACCGCCGCCGCCGCTTCGTCAATCGCCTGCTGCGCACTTTTTGCGAGCTGCTGCGTGACTTCATCGTCGCACAGGATCACCAGCGCCGAATCGGTCAGCGACGCTTTGCCGGAAACCCGCAGGTTCATTAAAACCGCAATGCTGACCTTTTTCTCCAGTGCTTCAAGCAGCTTGGGCCATCCGGTCCACTCCTCAAAGGCCGGCGCAGGTTTCGGCGGCTTTGCCGCCTGTGCCATCGCCGGGCGCTCTTCGTCCACCCACGGCGGCGCGTCGTCGTCGGTAAACGGCGGAGGCGCGTCCTCGTCCCCCGGCGGGGGCGGGAGTTCATCCTGCGGGCTGGCCGCGCGCTGCACCACCTGCACGCCGTTTTTCATCTTTTCCTCAAGCGCCGACACGCGCCCGGTCAGGTCGTCATAGTCATCCCCGCGCAGCCCGCACAGCCGCACGGCGCACAGCTCGGCCTCAATGCGCCGGTTGGATGCGGTGCGCTGCCTGGTCAGGCTTTCCTGGATGATATGCGACCATGCAATCAGCGTCGCGGGCACGGTATCCACGCACAGCCGTTTGACCGTTTCAATGGAATACGCGGGGCTGAGCAGCGCTGAAACGTCGGTATCCGCCGCGCTGACCAACAGCATATCGCGGATCAGCCCAAGCAGCTGGTCGTAGACCCCCGCGAGATCGCGCCCCGCGCGGTAATATTCCCCAATCAAACGCACCGCGCCTGCCGCGTCGCCTGCTTTCAGGCTTTCCATCAGCCCAACCGCGTCATCCGCGCCCAGGATGCCCAGGCTGTCCGCAACCGCTGCTTCGTCGACCTCTCCCGCGCCCGACGCGCGGTCAAGCATGGAAAGTGCGTCGCGCATAGCGCCGTCTGCAAGCCGTGCGATCAGCTGCGCCGCGCCTTCGGTTACCTGGATGCCCTCAGCGGCGGCTACTTCACGCAGCCGCTTAGCGATATCGCGTGGGTCGATACGCCGGAAGTCGAACCGCTGGCAGCGGGACAGGATGGTCTGCGGGACTTTATGGATTTCGGTTGTCGCAAGGATAAACAGCACATGCGGCGGCGGCTCCTCGAGCGTTTTCAGCAGCGCGTTGAACGCGCCGATCGAGAGCATATGCACCTCATCGATGATGTAGACGCGTCTTTTGACCGCAGTCGGGGTATAACGCGTCTCGTCGCGGATATCGCGGATATTGTCCACGCCGTTATTTGACGCCGCGTCGATCTCGACCACGTCGAGCACCGAGCCTTCCAAAATGCCCTGGCATGCGGGGCATTCTCCGCACGGGTCGCCGTCCTTAGGGTGCTCGCAGTTGACCGCGCGCGCAAGGATTTTTGCGCAGGTTGTTTTGCCGGTCCCACGCGTCCCGGTGAACAAATAGGCATGGGAAAGCCGCCCAGCGGTCAGCTGGGCGCGCAGCGTATCGGTAATGTGCTGCTGGCCGACCACGTCGGCGAAGGTCAGCGGCCGCCATTTCCGGTAAAGCGCCTGGTACAAAACGCAGTCCCTCCTAAAGAAAAAAACGGGCAGATGTCAACGATCCGCCCATCTGCAAATACTGCCAGCCCTGCCCAGCCGATTTGAGGAATTCTCAGCTTTTGGGCAATTGCGCGAAGCGCCCTACAAGACCGCACACCAGGGGTTTGAAGGGACAGGCCCCACAGCCTCTCAGCCTTTGCGGCTCGCAACCGGCAACTCTGCGGCACACAGAGGGTTCTGTTTAATGCTGCTCGGTTCCCCGCCTGACATGGTTCACAGTCCTCCGTTGCGCAGTACCAATCGGTCATCACCACCAAAGCCATTGCAAACGTGGGTCAAATCCCCCCTCAGCCCCCGGGATTCCACCCTGCTGTAGCGGATTGCAGGTACAAGGCACCGCTGCCGCCCCGTCTAGTGCGGCCTTGTACGGCGCTGCGCGCGGGCAGCACAGCTGCCCTTAACTTCATTATTGTACTATATATTTTGCCGGATTTCAAGCATTTTTTTCGTTCTTTTTTATTGCCCTCCTTGATTGCCCTCCGCAGGCGGCGCCAAAGGGCTCTGCCCTTTGGAATCCCGGCCCTCCTCGGGCAGCGGCAGGGCTCTGCCCTGCACCCGCAATTTTTTCGAGAAAAAATTGAGTAAAAGCTTCATCACGCCTGCGGGCGGGACGAAGGCTGCGCCGACGTGTGAACGGGAATTCCTACAGGTTTCTTGCCTTTGGAACTTTTTTGGACAATTCTGTGCTATAATAGCATATAGAAAGGAGTGGTGGGAAATGGCGATCCTGCTTGCAGAGGATGACCGTGCCCTCTCCGCGCTCATCTGCGACTTTTTCCGCGCTGCAAAGCTAGAGGTACACCCTGCCTACGACGGCGAGGAAGCGCTGCTTGCCGCGCGCGAAACCAGCTTTGACCTGATTATTTTGGACGTAATGATGCCTAAATATGATGGGATTTTTGTCTGCCGCGAGCTGCGGAAAATGTGTTCCGCGCCTGTGATCTTCCTGACCGCGCTCGGGCAGGAATACGACCAGCTGACGGGCTACCGCGCGGGCGCGGATGATTACATGACGAAGCCTTTTTCCTTCCCTGTCCTTGTAGCAAAGGCGCAGGCGCTTATGCGGCGGGCAAATGGGCTGAGCCTGGCCCCCGGTGAGCTTGGTTATGGGAATATTACCCTTTCCCCAGCTGCGCACCGTGCCTTTGTGGACGGGCAGGAGCTCGCGCTGCGCCCAAAAGAGTACCGGATTTTGGAAATCCTGATGCGCAGCCACGGGCAGACCGTCCCCCGCGATGCGCTCATTTTGCAGGTCTGGGGCGAGGATTTCGAAGGCGATGAGCGCATGCTTGACCGCCATATCGCATCTCTGCGCAAGGCACTCGGGACTGGCGGCGTGCATATCAAGGCGGTTTACGGGCAGGGCTACCGGCTAGGAGGTGGGTCATGAAAATGCGGAATATTTCGGCAAGGTTTACCTTTTGGCTGGCGGTGCCCCTGTTCGCAGCCGTGTTCTTCTGGGGTTTTGTCCGGGTTTCGTCGTGGATGCACAAGAGGGAAGCCTACCCCTACGTGGGCCTTTCCGCGCCAAGCGGCGTACCCTATCAGGCAGGCCCCGAAATGGACCAGCGGCTTTATCGCACCTTCCGGAACCTCTACGCTTCCAGCGACACGATAACAGTCGGGATCGTCGTGGACGGTTCCGGTAATATCCTGTTCCGTGACCACATCGGCTATGAACTGATTAAGAAAAGGAAGGATTACCTGTTTGACGGCTACAGTAGCGGCGATACCGTCCGGTTCCTGGTGCTCGACGGCTTTGACCGGGATACGCTGATAGAAATCTGCAACTTGGCGTACTCCCCGATCGAAATCCACGCCAAAGGACGCGACGACGGCTTTTACTTCTATCCTGCCTCACTGGAAATCCGCTGCCCAGGCCAAACCTTACGCTTTTCTCTGCCAGATGTCCCCCAAACCAGCAGCCTGTCATTGCGCGAAAGCGACGATTATATGATTTCATTAGTCGAACCAACCTTTTCCAAAGCGCCCTCTTCCGAAAAAGAAACCCGGGAAAGTTGGGATTTGCTGCTGGAAATCCTCGATTCGATCCCAGACTGCCCCGTCCTCAGCCGCGAGGACGCCTTTGCCCGTCCCGACCGCGCCAGCCTTTTCGGCCCCTACATCTGGCAGGAGATCACCGAGGACCGCGATTACCGGGATTTTTTCACCAATACCGGCGTCCATGTATACACCCGTGTGTTCGAGCATCCACTAAAGCACTCCCTGGAACTGACCCGCGATGAGCGAATTGCCGTCCTGACGGCCAGCGTCCTGCTTCTGTTCGGCGTGTACCATCTCTCCGAAGCCCTGATCGGCCGTCCCCTGCGGCGCGCGGTTCACGAAACCGCACACGTTGTAAGCGCTGAAACCCATTTTGAGGCGGCAGAACTCACACGGCAGGATGAATTCGGCGAACTCAGCCGCGCGCTCAAAAAGGCCGAAGAGGCTTTCCAGGAGAAATGGGACACCGAGCGCGCGCTCGAACGCAAGCGGCAGGATTTCGTTGCGGCGGCTTCCCATGACCTGAAAACGCCGCTCGCGCTGATTGGCGGCTACGTCGAAGCCGTCCAGCAGGGCATTGACCCGGAAGAAAACGCGCGTTATCTCGATTCCATCGAGCGCGAAGCCGGGAAAATGAACCGTCTGGTATTGGAAATGCTCGATTACACCCGTCTTGACCGTATGGAAGAGCTGGAACACGGCAAGCGGGAAAACCTCGCCGAACTGCTGGACAGCTGGCTGAACGAGGCCGCGCCGCTGTTTGATGGGCGCACGCTCGAACGCGCGCTGCCCAAACAGCTTTTCGTGCGCTGCGACGCGGCGCTGCTGCGGCGGGCGGTCGATAACCTGTTTTCCAACGCCGCCAAATTCACCCCAAAGGGCGGGAACGTGCGCGTTTCGCTCGGCACACGCCCAAGCGACAGTGTGTTTTTCAGCAACGCCCGGTTCCTGCTGACCGTCGAAAACGACGGCGAGCACATCCCCGAAACCGACCTTGACCGCATTTTTGAAATGTTCTACCGCACCGACCGCGCCCGCACACGCGGCAGCTCTGGCAGCGGCGTCGGCCTTGCCGTCGCAAAGCGCATCTGCGAACTGCACGGCTTCACCCTCCGCGCCGAGAACACCGCAGCGGGCGTACGTTTCCTTCTGGAAGGCTGATCCCATCCCCTGTTGCAAGCACAAAAAGCCGCCCCAAACGCCGTAAAAGCGTTCCAGGGCGGCTTTCATGCCTTATTTTGTAAGATTATCCTCGATAATGCGGTATCCGCCTTCTGTCAGCGCCTTATAGAGCCGGTCTGCGTGCTCCTTGCCGCCAAGCTCGACGACCACCGAAATAATCGCTTCGCCGATTTCCAGGTTTGCCTGCACGCGGTCATGGTTAAACAGGATGACGTTCGCGTTCTGCTCCGCGACAATGCGTGCAAACTGTTCCAGCGAACCTGGCACGTCCGGCATAATGGTCGAAAACTTGACGTGGCGGCTGCGCGAGACAAGGCCCTTTTCTACTACCTTATGGATAAAGGACATATCGATATTGCCGCCCGAAAGGACGCATACCACCTTTTTGCCTGCAATATCCACCTTTTTCCCGAGCACCGCCGCCAGCGAGGTCGCCCCGGCGGGTTCAACCACCTGCTTCGACCGTTCCAACAGCAGCAGGATCGACGACGCGATTTCCGCGTCGGAAACGGTCACAATCTTATCGACATAGCGGTTGATATACTCCATCGTTTTCGTGCCTGGCGTGCGCACCGCGATGCCGTCGGCAATCGTGCGGACGCTTTCGCTCGAAAGGATCTCCGGGCGGCGGAAGGAGTTTGCGATCGCCGGGGCGCCCTCCGCCTGCACGCCGATGATCTGCACGCGCGGGTTGACCTGCTTGGCGCAGGCCGCAATCCCCGAGATCAGCCCGCCGCCGCCAGCAGGTACAAAAATCATATCGACAAACGGCAGGTCGCGCAGGATTTCCAGCGCAATCGTACCCTGCCCCGCCATCACATCCTCATCGTCAAACGGGTGGATGAACTCCGCGCCGGTTTCTTCGACAATCTCGCACGCCTTTGCGTAAGCGTCGTCGTAGCATGAGCCCGCAAGGACGACGTTCGCGCCGTAGCCCTCGGTCGCGGAAACCTTTGCGATCGGCGTAGAGCGCGGCATGACAATGGTTGACGGCACGCCGATCGAGCTTGCCGCGAACGCAACGCCCTGCGCATGGTTGCCCGCCGAGGACGCGATTACCGACGAAAGCCCGCCCTCTTCATAGCGCTTCATGATCTTATTATACGCGCCGCGCACCTTGAACGAGCCGGTTTTCTGCTGGTTTTCGTATTTCAGGAACACGTCCGCGCCTGTCATCCCCGAGAACGTGATCGACGAGGACAGCGGGATCGTATGGATGACATTTTTCAGCCGTTCGGATGCGGCTTCAAAATCCTTTAAGGTCAGCATTTGCATAACTCCTTTATTTCAGCTGCTTTACAGGTTATTTTTCTTGTCTAGTTTACCACGTTAGCATTGGAAATGCAAGCAAATCCTGAAAACGCGCGCAGCCCTTCATCCAGCCTCTTGCAAAAGCCGCTGTTTTCCCTTATAATTAAGATTACAAAACCAGATTCTAAAATACATTATTCAGCAAATTCCGGATAGAGGGGGGCGTCCTGAATGGATATGAACCTGCAAAAATATCTCGCATTTGTGAAAACCGTTGAGTTTGGCAGCTTTACAAAGGCTGCCGAAGCGCTTTCCTGCTCACAGTCGGGTATCAGCCGCATGATCCATGACCTGGAAACCGAGTGGGGGCTTTCGCTGATGGAACGCGGCCGTGCTGGGGTGCGCCTGACCGCAGACGGCAAGGTACTGCTCCCCCATGCGCAGCAGCTCTGCGCATCCTGTGAGGCGCTGGAAGTGGAAGCCGCACGGCTGCGCGGGCTGGAATCCGGCACCGTGCGGATTGCCGCGGCCCCTGCCGCCGCGACACACTGGCTGCCTAACATCCTGCGTGAATTCCAGCGCGACTGCCCAGACCTCCGCTATGAACTGCTTCACGGGGACACGAACACCGTGGAGCGCTGGCTGCTGGAAGGCTCTGCCGACTGCGGCTTCCTGCACCTGCCCGCGCATCCTGACCTCGATACCGTGTTCCTTGAGCAAAGCCAGCTGCTCGCCATCCTGCCCGCCCATCACCCCCTTGCCGCGCAGCCGCGCGTCCCGCTTGCGGCGCTGTGCCGCCTGCCATTCCTGCTATACCAGCCTGGCGGGCATTCCGGAATCATGCAGCTTTTCGCACAATATGGAACGCCCGAAGTGCTTCTGGAAACCTCCGACGTGCAGGCCATCCTGTCAATGGCAGAAGCCGGGCTTGGGGTCAGCATCCTGCCTGCACTGCTGCTGGAAAACCTGCCTTACCGCATCTGTGCAAAATCACTCGAAACCCCTGCCTACCAGCGGTTCGGGCTTGCCCTGCGCGACCGGAAGGCGGCTTCTGCCGCAACCCGCAAATTCCTCGATTACCTCCCCTACCGCACCCAGCGCGAGGGCCCGCGCCGCCTTGCCCCGCCGCCGCTGTAACCCTTCTGTTCACAAGATCTACACTTGACCGCATTGCTGTTCCGCGTTATAATCGTTCTAAATAGAACAATTATGGAGGGCATTGCCACTTGCAGTTTTTTGAACATATCAGCCTTTTGAAATCGGCATACACCACCTGCACAAAGCCTGCCTGCGAGCGTTGGCAGCTGACTCAAATGGAGTTTGACGTGCTGATGTTCCTCGCGAACAACCCGCAGTTTGACACAGCGGCAGAGATTGTAAAGCTCCGGAAGCTTACAAAATCCAATGTTTCCGTCGCGCTCAAGCAGCTTGCCGCCCGCGATCTGCTCGAACCGTATTACCAGGACGGCAACCGGAAAACGCTCCATCTGCGCCTGCTCCCTGCCTCTGCCCCGATCTTAGAAGACGGGCGCGCAGCCCAGGACCGTTTCGGCGCCATCCTGTTCTGCGGGTTTTCCTCATCCGACCTTGCGCAGTTCCAATCCATGATGGAACGCATCAGCGGCAATGTGCGGCAATTTATGCAGGAGGTTTGACATGCAGCTATTCACGAAAATCATCATTTGCCTGCTTGCGGGCGCGGGCGCAGGCATTGGCACAGGGTTCGCGGGTATGAGCGCGGCCGCTGTAATCAGCCCGTTATTAATTGCTTTTTTGGATATCCCAGCCTATTCCGCAGTCGGTATTGGGCTGGCAAGCGACGTACTGGCAAGTGCGGTCAGCGCCTATACTTATTACCGGAACAAAAACATTGACATAAAGAACGGATCTGTCATGATGCTGTTTGTCCTGCTTTTCACGATGGTCGGCAGCTTTGCTGCAAGCCTGCTTCCTAATGCAACAATGGGCAAGTTTTCAGTGTGCATGACGATGCTGCTTGGTGTAAAGTTCCTTGCCCGTCCGGTGATGACGACCCGCGAAGCAATGGACGCACTGCCGCCCAGCACCCGGCTGAAGCGTTCGGCCGCCTGCGGTGTCGGCATTGGTTTTATCTGCGGCTTTGTCGGCGCGGGCGGCGGCATGATGATGCTGCTCGTCCTGACCAGCGTGCTGGGCTATGAGCTGAAATGCGCGGTCGGCACCAGCGTATTCATCATGGCCTTTACGGCATTCACCGGCGCTGCCAGCCATTTTACCATCGGCGGGCTTCCCGACCCGACCGCTTTGGCGCTTTGCGTGCTGTTTACGCTGATTTGGGCGCGCCTTGCGGCGGTAATCGCCAACCGGGCCCCGGCGAAGACGCTGAACCGTGTAACCGGCGTGGTCCTGCTGGTGATCGGCGCAGCCGTGCTGCTGCTGGGCTAAGCGCCCATTTGCGGCTTTGCCGCCTGCGGACGGGAATGATCCGGCGGATTTTCCACCTCACTCCGCACAAACAAAAAACCCGCCTTTCAGGCGGGTTTTCCTTCGTATGGAAATATACTCTTTTTGCTCATGTATTATGATCTGAGACATGGAACTGCTTCAGGTTGCCGATCTTTTCCGCGCGGACGTCCATTTCCCGCGTCACATCCTCGAGCGACACCCCGCAAACCTCCATCATCACCATCATATGATAGAAAACGTCGTTAATTTCACCGACCAGCTCGGCCTTATCGCCATTTTTCGCCGCGATAATCGTCTCCGCGCACTCCTCGCCGACCTTTTTCAGGATTTTATCCAGCCCCTTTTCAAACAGGTAGCAGGTATAGGAGCCTTCCATCGGCTCGGCCCGGCGCTGCGCGATCACCGCCGCCATTGCTTCAAATGCGTTCATTCTCAGCCCTCCTTATGCCACAATTCGGTGAAAAAACACGTCCGGTTGCCCGTGTGGCAGACAGGCCCCACCGGCGTGCCGGAATAAATAAGCGTATCATCATCACAATCGGAAAAAATGCGGCTGACATGGATAAAATTCCCCGACGTCTCGCCTTTATTCCACAACTTCTGGCGGCTGCGCGAGAAAAACCACGCGGTCCCGCTCTCCATCGTGCGCCTGAGCGCTTCCTCATTGGCATAGCCGAGCATCAGCACCTCACCGCTGCGCTCATCCTGGCAAATGACCGGGATGAGCGCACCTTTTATAAAAAACCGTTTTAAATCCATAAATTCACCTGTTTTACCGTCTTACCGGTATTTTTTCCTCCGCAAGATGCGCTTTGACTTCGGCGATTGTCAGCTCGCCATAGTGGAACAACGAAGCCGCAAGCGCCGCGTCCGCGCCGGTTTTTTCAAACACCTCGGAAAAGTGCCCCAACGTGCCGCAGCCACCCGACGCAATCACCGGGATACCGACCGCCTTACAGACCGCTTCGGTCAGCGCTAGGTCAAACCCCGATTTCGTACCGTCCCGGTCCATCGAGGTCAGCAGGATCTCGCCCGCGCCGCGCTGGTACACCTCGTGCGCCCATTCGACTGCGTCAATGCCGGTCGGCGTGCGCCCGCCTGCGACGTAGACCTCAAAGCCGGAGGGCGTTTTGCCGGTCTGCCGCCCATCAATCGCGACAACTACGCACTGCGAACCATAGCGCTCTGCCGCCGCATTTACCAAATCGGGATTTTTGACCGCTGCGGAATTGACCGAAACCTTATCTGCACCTGCTCTTAAAATGTCCTTGAAATCGTCCACTGTGCGAATCCCGCCGCCAACCGTGACCGGCACAAACACCTCCCGGCAGGTACGGCGCACCACATCGGCAATCGTATCACGGTTCTCGCAGGTCGCGGTGATATCAAGGAACACGATCTCGTCCGCACCCTGCGCCGAATAAAATTTCGCAAGCGCAACCGGGTCGCCTGCATCGCGCAGCCCGACAAAATTCACGCCCTTGACCACGCGCCCGTCCTTCACGTCCAGGCACGGGATAATCCGTTTTGCCAGCATCACTCCGCCTCCCGGATTGCCGCCGCAAGGTCAAGCGCACCCGTGTACACCGCCTTGCCCGCAATGGCCTCGTCAATGCCCAGCGCCTTCAGCCGCCGTACATCCTCAAGCGTGGAAACGCCCCCCGACGCGACAATCGTACACGAAACCGCGTCCCGCAGCGCCGCAAGCTGCTCAAAATTCGGGCCTTCGAGCATCCCATCCTTCTCAATATCGGTAAAAATAATGGTCTGGACGCCATAGCCCACCATCCGGCGCGCAAACGCCAGATATTCCTCGCCGGAATCATGCAGCCAGCCTTCGGTGCGCACCGTCCCGCCGCGCGCGTCGATCCCGACCGCGACCTTATCGCCAAACACGGCGCACGCTTCCCTGACAAATGCCGGGTTCCGGACAGCCGCCGAACCGATTACCGCCCGCGAAATGCCCAGTGAGAGCACATGCCGCAAATCCTCCATCGAGCGGATGCCCCCGCCCAGCTCGACCGCCGCGCTTGTGCAGTCAATCACCCGGCGCACCACGTCATAATTGGCGCGCGAACCGCTTTTGGCCCCGTCGAGGTCAACCATATGGATCAGCCGCGCGCCCGCTGCGAGAAAACCCTTCGCTGTTTCGACCGCATCCTCCGCAACCTTCTGCGCCGTGCCGTAGTCCCCCTTTTGCAGACGGACGCACTGCCCGCCTTTGAGGTCGATCGCTGGTAAAACCTTCATCATTTTCCCTCCGTCAAACCCGCAAAATTCCGTAATATTGACAGCCCAGGCTCCCCGCTCTTTTCCGGATGGAACTGGCAGCCGAACAGCTGGCCGCGCGCCACCATCGCCGGGACCTCCGTGCCGTAATCGGTCACACACGAGAGATCCTCACGGCAGGACGGCTTTGCCATAAAGCTATGCACAAAATAGACATAATCGCCCGGTGCAAGCCCTTCCGTGAGCGCATTGCGGCGCAGGATCTCCAGCGCATTCCATCCGATCTGCGGCAGCTTGAGCGGGGTCTGTATCCGCTCGATGCGGCCAGGCAAAAGGCCGAGCCCTTTACAGGGCCGCACCTCGTCGGACTCCTCAAACAGCAACTGCATCCCCAGGCAGATACCGAGGAAGGGCTTGCTTCTGCCCGCTTCCAGCACGGCGTCCAATAGCCCCGAACCGCGCAGCGCGTCCATCGCGTCCGGAAAGGCCCCGACGCCAGGAAGGATCACGCCAGCCGCATCCTGGATGGCCTCAGGCGATGCGGCAATCCGGTTTTCCGCTCCAAGGAAATCCAATGAATTATGTACGCTCATCAGGTTGCCCGCACCGTAATCAACGATTGCAATATACCCCATATCTTTTCCCAGTCCTTTATGATACCTTTTTTTCAGCAATAGCCTTAGAGCCTATCCCGAAATTATCCGCACACAGCTTGCTTGTATCTTTTCCGTCATACTGCGCCGGCCCCCCTGTCAAGCGCGCCCACTTTACAGCACCCCTTTCGCGCTTAAAACCTCATTGTTTTCGGTCATCGCGACTGCTTGCCGCAGCGCCCGCGCCAGCGCCTTAAACAGCGCTTCCGTAATATGGTGCGCGTTGTCCCCGTACAGGCTGCGCAGATGGAGGGTCAGCCCGCCGTTGACCGCAAGCGCCCGCATAAATTCCACCGTCAGGCAGGTGTCATACTGCCCGCACGCCGGCTGTGGCATAGGCGCGTCGAATAGCAGGAACGGCCTGCCCGAGCAGTCCAGCGCACAGAACCCAAGCACCTCGTCCATCGGCACATAGGCCGAGCCAAACCGCGCAATGCTGCGCTTATCACCCAGCGCTTGCGCAAGCGCCTGCCCCAGCACAATACCAACGTCCTCTACCGTATGGTGCCCATCCACCTGCAAATCCCCCCTGCAATGCACTGTCAGCCCAAAGCCGCCGTGCACCGCAAAGGAATTCAGCATATGATCAAAAAATCCGATCCCGGTATCAATCTCCCGCGCCCCGCCTTCCAGGCACAGCGAAAGCTGGATCTTGGTTTCCCGCGTCTCCCGCGAAATCTCCGCCCGGCGCATGGTCAGCCCTCCTCCGAGAAGCGGATGCGTACCGCATTTGCATGCGCGTCCAGCTTTTCTGCCTGCGCCAGCTGGATAATGCCGCCAGAGAGCGCTTCCAGCTGCCCGCGAGAATACTCAATCACGCTGGTCTTTTTCAGGAAGGTATCGGTCGACAGCGGCGAGAAAAACCGCGCCGTCCCCGAGGTCGGCAGTACGTGGCTGGGGCCCGCCATATAATCGCCGAGCGGCTCCGGACTGTACTGACCGAGGAACACCGCGCCCGCATCCGTAATATACGGCAGCAGTTCGCGCGGGTTGGCGGTCACGATCTCCAAATGCTCGGGCGCGACGGTATTCGCCATCCGGCAGGCGTCCTTCAAGTCCTCAAATACAATTGCGCAGCCATAATTGCGCACCGAATCGCGGATGATCTCCCAACGCGGCAGCGCCTTTGCCTGCCGCTCCATTTCCGCGGAAATGGCCTGCGCCTGCGCCATCGAGTCAGTCAGCAGAACGGCGGAAGCCAGACGGTCGTGCTCGGCCTGGCTGAGCAGGTCCGCCGCGACATAGGACGGGTTCGCGGTATGATCAGCAATGACCAGCACCTCGGACGGCCCCGCGATCATATCGATATCGACCATGCCAAACGCCAGCTTCTTCGCCGCCGCAACATAGGCGTTACCAGGGCCGACAATCTTATCAACGCGCGGGATGAAGCCCGCGCCATACGCCAGCGCCGCAATCGCCTGTGTACCGCCAACCGCGATAATCGTATCAACGCCCGCAATCCGCGCCGCCGTCAGGACCTCGACCGAGAGATTTTCGGTCGGCGGGGTAACAATCACCAGCTCTTCCACCCCCGCGACCTTCGCCGGGATGGCGCTCATCAGTACCGACGACGGGTAAGCGGCCGTGCCGCCTGGAACATACAGCCCAACCTTATGCATCCCGCGCACCATCTGCCCCAGAACTGCACCCGGGGCGCGCTCATACTGCCAGCTTTTCGCCAGCATTTTTTCGTGGTAATCACGGATATTCTCCGCCGCCTGCTCCAACGTCTTCCGCAGTTCGGGGTCACAGCCCGCACAGGCGCGATCAATGACCTCGCGCCCGACAATAAAGGGCTTCACCTTGTCATACCGCTTGGAATACTCCTCGACCGCTTCCATCCCACGCACGCGCACATCGTCCATGATCCGGCGCACCGTTTCTTCAATATCGCCACGCGTCTCTTCCGCACGCGCTTTCATTTCCTCAATAAACCGCAGCTCCGCCTGCCCATCGGCAACAACAGTCTGCAAAAACATTGCTCATTCCTCCAATCCGCGTTCAAGTTCCCCAATTACCCGCTGGATCTGCTGCTTTTTCAATTTCGCGGAGGCAAGGTTGACGATCACGCGCGCGGAGATCGGCGCGACCTCCTCCACGACCTCAAGGCCGTTTTCCCGGAGCGTCGAGCCGGTCTCGACAATATCGACAATCGCGTCCGCCAGCTCCAACAGGGGTGCGAGCTCAACCGACCCTTCAATCTTAATAGTCACAACATCGATGTTCTTTTTCTCAAAAAACGACCTCGTGACAGCCGGGTACTTGGTCGCGATCACCGGCATTTTGTAGCCGCCGTACACGTCCTTCCCCTTTTTCGCAGCCACCGCAAAGCGGCATTTCCCAAAGCCCAGATCGACCATTTCATAAAACGAGCCGCCCTTTTCCATGATCGTGTCCTTGCCGACCACGCCCATGTCGCACACGCCGTGCTCCACATACGTGATCACATCGGCGGCCTTCGCCAGCACAACCTCAATATTGGAGCCGGGCAGCGCAAAAATCAGTTTCCTCGACGGGCTTTCCAGTTCAGAAATATCATACCCCGATTTCTTCAAAAGTGCAAGGGTTTTCTTCTCAAGCCGGCCCTTCGTCAGCGCAATCCGCACGCGCCTTGCGCTCTCGGACGCGCCGGAAGCGGGCCCTGCTTCGGTGAGCGCTTCCAGGTCGACCGCAAAACCCGCCGCCGCGAGGTCGCGCCCGAATTTGCCGCACAGCGCATTATAGCGCCCGCCGCGCAGGATGGCCGCGCCCGCGCCGCCCGCGTAACCGCGGAACATCATGCCAGTATAATAATCCAGCTCATGCACAAGACCCAGGTCGACAGTTACCGCGCTGCCATAGCCCGCCTTGTCCAGCGCTTCCAATAGAGCCTTCAGATAGGCGAACGCTGCCCGCGCTTCCGGGTTCTCGGTCAGGCTTTCAGCCTCTTCCAGCACCTCCACGCCGCCGAACAGCTGCGGCATCGCCTTCAGCGCACGGTAAGCCTCCCGGCCCCGGTAGGGCTCCAGCACGTCACCCAGCGCCGCAAAGCTTTTATTTTCGATCAGCGTGCGGATTTCCTCCGCAGTCTCGTCGTCGACCCCCAGCGAAGAGATCAGCCCCTTGTAAATGCCAGCGTGCCCCAGCTCCACGCGGAAGCCCGCGCCCGAACCAGCCAGCGCACCAAACGCCGCCGACAAGATATCCAAATCGGCAGCCAAGCCGTCCGCGCCGATCAGCTCCGCGCCGATTTGCAGCACCTCGCCCCGGTGTCCATGGTCGTCGGCAACCGCGCGAATGACCTTCTGGCAATAATAGATGTGCGCCGGAAAAGCTTCATCCGGGAAGCGCGACGCCGCAACACGCGCAATCGGCGTGGTATTGTCAGGACGGATGACGCAAAGCCGCCCGCTGCGGTCTGTTGCCTTGACCATAACCTCCTGAGACTGGGTAGGGTTCGCATGCCGGAACACGTCATAATACTCCATCACAGGCGTAATAATTTCCTGATAACCGCGCTTTTCCAAGGTCGCACGGACCGCCTGCTCGGTTTGCCGAAGTGCACGGGTCGCAGCAAACAGCAGGTCGCGGGTGCCCTCTGGTGTAGAAATGCAATTCATATTGACTGGTAGCTCCTTTGTAAACTTTATCACTTTAGTATGATAACACGGCAAATTTCATCCGTCAACCCTTATTTTCCGCCGGACGGTAGTTTCCCGATAATTTCCACCATTTTTGACAATTTCCAACCGCCCAGCCAACGCCAGTGCACGAATCCGTTCAAAAATAAAACTGTCATTTACCGCGAAATTGCCCAGCGTACGCCCAACCACCACCGCAGCTCTGGTCTCTTCCTCCGGGGTGTTGGCAAGGATGGCTTCATCATAGTAACCGACGGGCGCAGAAACCGGTTTGCCGTTTTGGAGTACCCTGAGTGGCGCGTTTTCCCGCACCAGCTGCTCCCAACGGCTGTAAAGCAGTTTCGCTTCACACCCCGGAACCCTGCGCTGCCTGCTGTAAAAGATTGCAGCTTCCCCCGGCATAAGCTCCCCCACCCCGCGATAAACCACCAGCTGTGCCCTGCGCTTCCGCGAACATTTTTGCACAATGCTCGGCAATATTTGCCGCAGAAGGAACTGCGGTGTATGCCGCAAAATAAAGTTTAACCGCTGATTCTCCGTCACGATACCTATCGCGGATGCAGCAGACCTTTCCGGCGGCGGCAGCTGCGCCCCGTCCAGGCGGTCAACGTGTACCAGCGAAAACGGTACGCCTCGTGCGTAAAGATCATGTGCCGCACGCAGCATCCCACATTGCTCAGCCGGATTATCACCGTACCAGATTATAGCCTCGTCCACCGCTTCAAACGCGGGCAGCGCCTTCCGATAATAGCTGGTCACATATTCGCCAGCGCTGTCGGCAAATTCCGGATCATTCTGCCACGGGCAAATCCCAAAGGAACGCGCTTCCCGATCCTGCAAATCAGAAATGTCCCCGATCGAAAGATCATCTATTAAAGAAATAATCCGCGACCTGTCCATTTCCGGGGCCAGCGCCGACCGCGCGAACATAAGCATCCCCATCGCAGAGTCCCCAAAACAAATCCAGTACATCCTTATATACTCCTTCTCCAATACCCAGCTTGCATGAAAGATCCCCCGTCCCGCCCGCAGGCGGGAATGGGATTCCAAAGGGGCTAGCCCCTTTGGCGCTGTCCGCGCAGGACGCCGACCCGGCGAGGGGCGGGGGTCTCGGGGGCAGAGCCCCTGAGCGCCGTCTGCGGAGGACATCCCCGGCGAAGGCGGGAACCGCTTAAAACAGGCTGACTTGCGTCGACTTCGGCATGTCGCCCAGCGCCCCGATCTGCCCCAGCAGCTCGATCACCGCGCTGGAAACCTTTGGGCAGCGGATCGAAAGCTCCTCCGAAGAGAGGAAGCGCCCGTTTTCGCGCTCGCTTACAATGCCCAGCGCCGCCTGCTCCCCAATGCCCGGCATCGAGGTAAACGGCGGGATCAGCCCATTTTCTGCCACAAGAAACTTGGTTGCATCTGACTTGTAAACGTCCATCGGCTCAAACCGGAAGCCGCGCTTGTAAAATTCATGACAAACCTCCAACGTCGTCATCGTATCCTTTTCCGCATTGGAAATCGTCTTGTCATTTTCCTTGCCGCGCAGCTCCTTGTACTTCGCAACCGCAACCGCATCCCCCTTGATCATACAAGACGCGTCAAATCCCTTCGCGCGGATACTGAAATACGCCGCATAAAACGCCAGCGGGATGTGTACCTTAAACCACGCGATCCGATATGCCATCATAACATAAGCGACCGCGTGCGCCTTCGGAAACATATATTTAATCTTCCGGCACGAATCGATATACCAATCCGGTACATCATGCTCACGCATGGCCTCCTCCCAGCCAGGCTCAAAGCCAGCCTTCGCAACCTTGCCCTTACGCACCGCCTCCATAATCTTAAACGACATCAGCGGGTCAAGCCCCTTGCCAATCAGGTAGTTCATAATATCGTCACGGCAGCAAATGCACTGGTTCAGCGGCACGCCCTGCGCAACAAGGTCGGCGGCGTTGCCCAACCATACATCAGTGCCATGCGAAAGCCCAGAAATACACAGCAAGTCATCAAAGCTTTTCGGCTTGGTGTCCCGCACCATGCCGCGCACAAATTTCGTACCGAACTCCGGCACCGCGACGCAGCCCAGCTCACCAAGGATGGGGTCGGGCGTATCGTCTACATATTTCAGCGCTTCATTTGAAGTAAACAGGCTCATGACCCCCGGATCGTCCAACGGGATTTCAGTCGCGACAACACCGGTAATCTCTTCCAGCATTTTAATCATCGTCGGATCATCATGCCCGAGCTCGTCCAGCTTGAGCAGGTTCGCATCGATCGAGTGATATTCAAAATGGGTCGTAATAATATCCGAAGTCGGGTCGTCCGCCGGGTGCTGTACCGGGCAGAAATCGTAGATTTCCACATCGCGCGGCACAACAACGATGCCGCCCGGATGCTGCCCAGTCGTACGCCGGATGCCTGTGCAGCCCGCTGCAAGCCGGTTTTCCTCGGCGCGGGAGCACTCAATCCCGCGCTCCGCCATGTACTTTTTCACATATCCATAAGCGGTTTTTTCGGCGACTGTTGCGATCGTCCCCGCGCGGAATACATGATCCTCGCCGAACAGCTCACCAGTATATTTATGGATACGCGGCTGATATTCGCCCGAAAAGTTCAGGTCAATATCAGGCACCTTGTCCGCATTAAAGCCCAAAAAGGTCGCAAACGGGATTGTAAAGCCCTCTTTGGTCAGCGGCTTGCCGCAGTTCGGGCAGACCTTGTCCGGCAGGCACACCCCGCAGCCAACGCCCTCATTTTCATGCCATTCGAGATATTTGCACTCCGTGCAGAGATAATGCGGCGGGAGCGAATTAACCTCCGTAATACCGCTCATGAACGCAACCAGTGAAGAACCGACCGACCCTCGCGAGCCAACCAGATACCCATCCTCCAACGATTTCGCAACCAGCTTCTGCGCAATCATATACATCACATCGTAGCCCTGCCGGATAATCGGCTCAAGCTCCTGCTTGAGCCGATGCGCAATCGGTTCCGGGATGGGATCACCGTACATGCGCCTGGCTTTGTCGTAGCAAAGCTGCTGAAGCTCATCGGCGGAGCCCTCAATCTTCGGCGGGTAATTTTCACGCGGCACAGGGCGGATGGGCTCCAGCATATCCGCGATCATATTGGTGTTTTTGACCACCACCTCATATGCGCGGTCCTCGCCCAGATACGCAAATTCCGCCAGCATTTCCTCGGTTGTTTTCAGATACAGCGGCGCCTGGTTATCCGCGTCGCCAAAGCCCTGCCCGGCCATCAGGATCCGGCGGTAGGCTTCATCCTCCGGTTCCAGGAAATGCACGTCACCGGTCGCGACGCAGGGCTTGCCCAGCTCGTCCGCAAGCTTGAGGATTTTGCGGTTGTAATCGCGCAGCTCTTCCTCGTCCTTTGCCTGCCCCTTCGCAATCATAAAGTGGTTATTTGCGATCGGCTGGATTTCCAGGTAGTCGTAAAAATCGGCAATCCGCTTGAGCTCTTCCCAGTCCTTGCCGTCCACCATCGCGCGGAACAGCTCGCCCGCTTCGCAAGCCGAGCCGAAAAGCAGCCCTTCCCTGTGCCGGATGAGCTCGGAACGCGGCATCAGCGGTTTCCGATAGAAATGGTCTAAAAAGCTGTAGGAAATCAGCTTATACAAGTTTTTCAGGCCCACTTTGTTTTTTACCAAAATGATAAAATGGCAGCGCTGGAAGTTTTTCAGGCTGTTCGACTCTGCGCGCAGCCCTGCAAGAAGCGGGTTGATATCGGAAATCTTCGTGCCGTGGAGGTCGTTTTTCATGCGCTCCATCAGCTTCAGCCAGATGCGTGCCAGGACCGACGCGTCCTCGCTGGCGCGGTGGTGCTCAAAGGGGCCGACTTGCAGTTCCTTTGCCAAAACGTTCAGTTTGTGCCTGCCAAGATCGGGCAGCATAATTTTGGACATTTCAAGTGTGTCGATATAAGTAAACCGGCGTTCCATCCCCAGCTTTTTACAGGCGGCTTTCAGGAACGACAGGTCAAAGCCCGCGTTGTGGGCGACCAGCACATCGTCTCCCGCGAACGCAAAAAAGCGTTCTATCGCGTCTGCAAGCTCAGGGGCGTCCTGCACCATATCGTCGGTAATACCGGTTAGCTCGGTGATCTCCGCAGGGATCGGCTTATGTGGGTTGACATAGGTCTGAAAGGTGTCGATCACCGCCCCGCCCTCCACGAGCGTCGCCGCAATTTCGGTGATTTCCTCGGTTGCGGGCTTCAAGCCGGTCGTTTCCAGATCGAAAACGATAAACCGTCCGTCCAAACTGCCGTCTTTTTCGCCGCGCACGACCGAAACTGCGGCCGCGTCGTTGATATAGTAGGCTTCGACGCCGTAAAGGATTTTGGGGAACTGATCCTCTTTACCGTCCACCACATGCAGCGCCAGCGGGAACGCCTGCGCGCAGCCGTGATCGGTAATTGCCATTGCGGGCATCCCCCACAGCTTGCAGCGTTGAATCAGGTCCTTCGTATCGGAAACGCCGTCCATTGCGCTCATATTCGTATGCAGGTGCAGCTCAACGCGCTTGACTGGCGCGTTGTCCATGCGTATTTTTTTCTTGGCTTTAACAATCGCGGCGGGCTCTAAAATGCTTTCTTTTTCAAAGGTATCGAACGACACCTTGCCCTGAATACGCAGGTGCATCCCTGTGCGGATCGCCGAAACCAGGTCGCCCGCCTGATCTTTCGCTAAAAACTTGGATACGCGGATAGAATTGGTGTTATCGGTTACGTCAAACGCCAGCTTAACCCATTCCTTGCCGGTTTTCTTGCTGGTGATCTCCTTATGGTCGACAAAAAACACGTCGCCTTCGATGGTGACCATGTCGAAGGCGTGAACCGCGTCGCGGATGGGCACTGGCGCGTCCTGATAAAGCTTACCTAAAATGAGGTCGTCGTCTTTGACTTTCTCAACATGCGGCCTCGAAAAGCCGTTATTTTCGGTCGGTTTCCGGCGCTGCCTGCGGGGAGGCTTTTCGCGGCGTTCCTCTGGCGCGGGAACCGGAGAGGACGCAGCGTCCTGAAGGGCTTTTTGCCGGGCTTCCTCAATCGCGCGGATTTCTTTCTCGTTCGTTTCGCCATCGCTGACCTGCGCTTCCACAGGGCAGCGGAGCCCGGTTTCGGTTTCAATTTTTTCCTGTAGCTTACGCAGCGCGACGCCCAAATATGCCTGGGCGGGCTCGCTCATTGAAATTTGGAGGCCGCTTTCCGTGCAGTTCCAGCAGCTGCCGGCAAGCAAGCCCTGCGACGACGGCAGCTCGAAGGTCAGCGTTTCCCGCAGGACGCCCAGGTATTCGTCGGTCAGGCGATCCATCTGGTAGCGCGGCGAAATACTGAGCCGGGCCAGGCTGTAGGCTTTTGCGATGCCACGTTCCAGCTTGTCCAGCACGTTAGGGCGCACGGGTTCCGGGAAGCGCACATGGCACTGGACGGAGTTGCTGTCGTGGCTGACTGCGAGCGAGGTAACTTCCCCTGCTGCGAACACCTGCCCGAATTCTTCAGTTTTGCATCGGTTAAAAACTTCACAAAGCGCTCTTGACATGAAAAAACCCCTTTTTGAATCGCCTTCGCAGCGGGCGCCAAAGGGCGCTGCCCTCTGGACTCCCGGCCCTCCTCGGGCAGCGCCAAAGGGCTCCGCCCTCTGGACTCCCGGCCCTCCTCGGGCAGC
>QXXE01000272.1 GCA_009911355.1 Clostridiaceae bacterium
TCTAACAGCTTTGGCAACAATGCGGAAAAAGACACGGTTGGTTACCGTGCCTCTCACCGTAATTCTTATTGTAATAGTTCTGCAAAGAGAAATCTGCCCTGTTTATTGTTCTCCCCGAAGAAGATCAAACGAAATACTTTATGGTAAGTCTCATAATCCAGAATTTATACCGCGAAATATTAACGGTTGCCGACGAGTACGGCGGAAGACTTCCAAACCGTGCGGTGTTCTTTGCTGACGAGCTTGGTACCTGTCCTCCGATTCAATCGCTTGAGCTGATGTTCTCCGCGTCTCGCTCGCGTGGGTTGATGCTTGTTCCCATCGTACAGAGCATTACCGGCCAGCTTCAAAAGAATTATGGGAAAGAAGGCTCAGAGATAATAACAGACAATTGTCAGGTCAATATTTTCGGAGGTTTTGCACCTGCTTCGCAGACAGCAGTAGAACTGTCGAAAGCATTGGGAAGTCGCACTGTTATGAGCGGCTCCATCAGCAAGGGAAAGAACGATCCGACGCAATCCCTGCAAATGATCGAACGCCCATTGATGACACCGGATGAATTAAAAACCATGCCGAAAGGTGGCTTTGTCGTGATGAAAACCGGAGTCCATCCGATGCAGGTACAGCTGCGCCTGTTTCTCGATTGGGGCATTCGCTTCCAGAGGTTCCAGAGAAGGCTCAGCGCAAGGTAGCTTACGCCAACAAAGACGAGCTGGAAGCCGCCATCCTGCGAAAGCACCCACCAGCCGTGCCAACCAGAAGCGAGCGTCCACAACCGCCGTTACGGGAAGAACGAGCGCCGCTGCCGCGCCGACCGATCTTCCGGGAAAGGCCGGGTGATGATTTATAAGCGGTTTCCATTCGATCCATAACTCCGGGCTGGGACACCGTGCAGTAGTGGTCTACCGCTGTCTGCAAAACCACGCCAACGCAGAAGGCTGCTGCTGGCTCGCGATCAACACCATCGCTGCGGAACTGCACCTTTCCCGCGCAACCGTCAAACGCGCGCTTGACGAGCTATGCCGGGAGGGATTCATCCGCAAAGAACACCGTTGGCGGGAAAACGGCAGCTTATCTTCCAACATGTATCGGATTTTATAATTCAAAAGCAGGCTGCCCTCCGCCCGGAGCGCAGTCTGCTGATCTGTTGATACAGGGGATGGTTCACAGCGACCCATCCAGAGAATACACTTTATAAAACAATGAAACACAGAAAAAGAAGAAGGTGCGTTTGCGCGAAGAAAAGCAAATGTATGAAATTTCCATGAAATTATTGGACTTAAGGCAATACCGCATAATGCGAAATCCGCAAAAATGTGATATAATATAAATATGGATAAACAAATGAGCTTGTC
>QXXE01000273.1 GCA_009911355.1 Clostridiaceae bacterium
TCAAGTCTATATATTCCATACAACCTATTATACCATAGTTGCTCCGCTTTTCCTAGTTTTTTTCTCGAAAGTAATAGCAATAGTCCATGTGTATTGATATCAAAGATATAGGAATACAACTAGCTCTCGCCCCCCCAAAAAATATTATTTTTCCACTCACGGCGAGGTTCTCCTTTGAAACATGAGGCAATCAGTCGCCGGAAAGTATTCCAATTGGGCAGATTGAACTCTGTTCTGAAATTGACACCCAACTCCAGCGAAATAGCTGTGTGCAAAACCTCCTGTGAAGGGGGCAGACCTATTTCATCCAACCTGTCAAGGATTGTAATGATTGTGTCTGCAAAGTTCTGGGGGAGTCCCAGTGTCTCAAAAGATTGATAGCAGATGCTGTCATTGATTTCTACACAAATCAACTCATTTTCTGCAAAAATCCGAATCAGCTTGCCGAGCAGGTCAGCAGAAAATGCTTGAAATTCGTTGTGAAGATTTCCTTCCGTACAAGAACCATAGCAACTTTCGGTGATGAATATTATAATGTTCTTTGTTATCGCCTCAAAAGATGTCTGAACATTTCCGTTGTTATAGCGGGCAATCCTGTTTCCAACTTGAGGAGCGGCTACACACCTCACCCCGCTTTGCGCAATCTGTTGATAAAAGGACTCAAAATCCTCTACGTTTCGGATGCAAATACGATTCAATCGATTTTCAAATTGCCGGTGGAGTTCAGATATTTCAAAGCAGCCGTACTTGTGAAGGTAAGCATTAGCGGTTGCCAAAAGTTCATTTCTCGTTACCTTATCTGAAACTTGGTCAAGCAGAAAGAATACATCATCCTTTCGCCTGAACATATGCCGCTCTAGTTCTGCTTTCAAAGACTCATCAATGTTAACGCCAGAGGCATTAGCAAGTAAATTGATGTAAGTCGCCTCGAACCGAAACCCTCCAGAATAATTTTCCTTTAAAGCATCCAAAAGCGTAGAAGGAATTATTATACTTGACTGCGTGGGCGTTTTTGGGCAAGTCCCCTGCGAATTTGCGGAAGCAGTTTCCGCTACAATTTGTTTAGGAAAATATCGAATATCTACATCCGCAAGATTTACCCCGCAAAAAATACACAATCTACCAATTGCAAATACCAGATTGCGTATACTTAAGTTCAGGTATACCCAATAGCCATTGGATACCTGCCGAGAGTCGACATAACCATGAGGCTTGTTTTTTAGGATGTAGTGGTCAAGCATTTTTGTAACATTTGTGGCTAAAAAATAAGGCAACTAATGCTGGATTATTTCCAGTTTCCGCCCCCTTGACAGCTGCCCAAAGGGATGCTGTCAGTTGGGTACCGACGGCGA
>QXXE01000274.1 GCA_009911355.1 Clostridiaceae bacterium
ACCTTAGCTGTTGGTCTGGGCTGTTTCCCTTTCGACTACGGATCTTAGCACTCGCAGTCTGACTGCCGAACATGTGTATTAGCATTCGGAGTTTATCTGAGATTGGTAATCCTAGACGGACCCCTCACCCAAACAGTGCTCTACCTCCAATACACTTACATTTCGACGCTAGCCCTAAAGCTATTTCGGAGAGAACCAGCTATCTCCCAGTTCGTTTGGAATTTCTCCGCTATCCACAAGTCATCCAAACACTTTTCAACGTGTCCTGGTTCGGGCCTCCAGTGCGTCTTACCACACCTTCACCCTGCTCATGGATAGGTCACTAGGTTTCGGGTCTACATCATGATACTAAGTCGCCCTATTCAGACTCGGTTTCCCTACGGCTCCGTCTCTTCAACTTAACCTCGCATCATAACGTAACTCGCCGGTTCATTCTACAAAAGGCACGCTCTCACCCATTAACGGGCTCGAACTTCTTGTAGGCACACGGTTTCAGGTGCTATTTCACTCCCCTCTCGGGGTTCTTTTCACCTTTCCCTCACGGTACTGGTTCACTATCGGTCACTAAGGAGTATTTAGGGTTGGGAGATGGTCCTCCCGGATTCAAACTGGATTTCGCGTGTCCAGCCCTACTCAGGATACTGCTAGGTATAAGCGCTATTTCGTCTACGGGATTATTACCCTCTTTGATTAACCTTCCCAGGTTATTCGACTATAATGCTTAAGTCCACGTTGCAGTCCTACAACCCCAAGAAGCAAGCTTCTTGGTTTGCCCTTCTTCGCGTTCGCTCGCCGCTACTTACGAAATCGTTTTTACTTTCTCTTCCTGCAGGTACTTAGATGTTTCAGTTCTCTGCGTTACCTTTACATGAGCTATGTATTCACTCATGAATAACTGCTAGTAGCAGCTGGGTTTCCCCATTCGGAGACCTAGGGATCAATGCGTACTTACTGCTCCCCCTAGAATATCGTCGTTAGTCACGTCCTTCATCGGCTCTTAGTGCCAAGGCATCCACCGTGCGCCCTTATTAACTTTGCCATGATGATTTATAATCATCGTTTTTCAAGTATAAGTTTGTAAATTCTTTAAAATTCACAGCTTTTGGTTTATTTATCGTTATTAGATATTGTTATTTAGTTTTCAATGTTCAAGTGATTTTAACGTCTTGTCTGACAATGGAGCCTAGCGGGATCGAACCGCTGACCTCCTGCGTGCAAAGCAGGCGCTCTCCCAGCTGAGCTAAGGCCCCACAATCAAGAATTTGATTCTTGCTTAGGTTTATGACTAAACCCCTCAAAACTGAATAAAGTTGAATGCTCACGTCTTTGTATATATTCCTTAGAA
>QXXE01000275.1 GCA_009911355.1 Clostridiaceae bacterium
CCCTATCAGCTCTTTTCTCGTCTCGCCGCTGCCGTCTCTATATCTTGTACCCTGCTGAGTTAAACCGATAAGCATAATATTTTATTCCAAGGCCACAAATTGCCAGGCGGCTTGCTTCCCTGGGCGTATCCAGTCTCATATCTCAAATCGCCTCTGTATTTGTTATTGCCGTTACCAACAATCTACTGGTGGCCTATGGCGCTGCGTCCCCCTATGGTTCTGACATTCCCATGGCGGTGTTCGGTATCGTGATGAAGGTGAGCAGTCTTGTTTCCGGGATTACGCTGGGCCTTGCTGCGGGGGTTCAGCCCATTTTAGGCTATAACTATGGCAGCGGTCAGTATCCGAGGGTAAAAAGAACCTATAAGCTGGCATTGGGAATCGGCAGTGCGATCATGGTCGCGGCGTTCTTTATTTTTCAAATCTTCGCAGAGCAAATTATCAACCTGTTTGGCAAAGAGTCGGAACTGTACATAGAGTTTGCGGTAAAATGCTTCCGGGTTTACTTGCTGGCCTGCTTCCTGATCCCTGCCGGAGCTGTCACCGGGATTTTCTTCCAAGCCATCGGTAAGCCCGTTCCCGCCACGCTACTCTCATTGTCCCGGCAGATTATTTTCTTGATTCCGGCTATGCTGATTTTTGGATATTTTATGGGTGTGGAAGGGGTTCTCTGGGCTGGCCCTTTCAGTGACGGGCTATCTGGTGTAATCTCCTTAATTACCGTGTGGCTGTCCTGGAAGAAAATTTTTGGAAAAGAGGCAAAGCAATGAAAAAATGTGTAATTACCATAGGCCGTCAGTGCGGCAGCGGAGGCCATACCATCGGAAAAACTGTGGCGGAACAGCTGGGCATTCCCTTCTACGACAAAAAGCTGGTGCAGATCGTGGCGGAGCGCAGCGGGCTGTCCGCCGAAACGGTGCGGCGGGAAGGGGAATACTCCTCCGCCAGCAGCCTGTTCACCAGCGTTTCATCGCGAGGCTACTCGGCCTATAACGCCAATCAGAGGGGGAATATGGCCCTGCCGGATCAGATTAACGCCTATCAGACCGAGCTCATCAAGGAGTTGGCTGATAAAGGTTCCTGCGTCATCGTAGGACGGTGCGCCGACTACATCCTGCAAGGGCGGGAGGACTGCTTCCACGTTTTTATCACCGGCGCGCTGCCTGACCGGGCCAACCGTGTCATCGCGGAGCATGGGGTTGCCGTTGACGCCGCCAGAAGTCATGTGAAGGAGCGGGACAGGAAGCGTTCCAGTTACTACAGGCATATTACTTCCGCAGGTAAAGATAGGAAAGCAGCGGGTGATGGAAGAATCTGGACACAAGAGGCGGATGATGCTGC
>QXXE01000276.1 GCA_009911355.1 Clostridiaceae bacterium
CTTCCTGCCACCCGCCCGGTCTTTCATCCCCTGAAGCACGTCGGCAACCCAGTTTAGCTCCGCCTTCGTCAGCTTGGTCATGGAGTCCTTGCTGGTTTCGCGGGATATGACCGCGTACAGGTTTTCTTTGTCAAGGTTCAGCTCGGGCGACTTCGCAATCGCCCATAACATGCGGATGTTTGCCTGACCGCGTTTCTTTGCCGCCATTTCCTGCACCTACTTTCCGGATTTGATCTGTTCGAGCTTTGCGAAATTCAGGTCATAGCCGAAGGTCTCCCGCTGCCGCCAGGTCGCGCCGACCGCGTTGACCGTGTCCTCGCCGTACTTGCGCAGCGCGTCACGGCTGACCTTTTCCTCGGTGACGATGCAGTCCAGCATCTTTCGGGATTTCAGGCAGCGGATCACGTCCGCAAGCTTTTCTTTGGCGCGCGGGAGTGTGATTGAGGTAGAGAGCCGGAAGCCTACCTCCCCAAAGGTGAGCGCTTTTGTCTTGGCGCTGCCCATCTCGCAGCGGCGGTCGGTCACAAAGGTCTTGATTTCACGCTCAAGCCGGGAAATGCTGTCCCGGTAGGGCTGGCTTTGTTCTTCGGCAACCTTCTGCGCGCCGAGTACCTGCCGCTGCATATCGCTTTCGATATCATCCAGCGAGAGCTGCGCCTCGGCGATCTGCCGGAGCGCGTCGTTTACGTCCTCCCACGATTTCAGGCGCGGGGTATCTGTCACTCGTTTCCTTGCCATAATTTCAGGCTCCTTTCTTGCTTTTCCTGTTGCTCTGCGGCTGTTTCGCCGTCCAATAAGATATAATGCGGGGTAGCGGTCAGATACACGCCAAGCGGCGAGGTGAGCAGCACAGCGGTTGCGTCACGGTCTTCCGGGGCGCTGCCAGCGCCTATGATGAGCGCCAGCAGCAGCACGGAAACCGCAAGCAGCGACGCGCCCATAAGCCGCTGTTTTCTTATTTTCATTGTCCCGCCCCCACTTACAGCATCATCATTGCGGACGCCTGCTCGATGATCTTTGGGGTGATGGTCTGGCTTTCGCGGCTTTCCAGAATGCGGCGCACATTGGATAGGGTTCTGTCCAGCAGCCGGAAGCAGCCCGTTTGCCGGTTGCAGGCCCGCGCTTTGAATTCCAGCAGCGCGTCCGGTGTAATATCAAACTCCCCAAGATATTCCTCCACCTCGGAGGGGGACAGGCCGTCCAGCTGCGCGTAGAAGTCGACCCGGTTCGCCATCCGGGCCAGATAGGTTTTGATCTGTACCTCGAGCTTGGGCTCGCCCGCAATCACAAGGCCGACGCTGGACTGGTCGAAGACCCCGCGAAGGATTTCCATTTT
>QXXE01000277.1 GCA_009911355.1 Clostridiaceae bacterium
TCACCATACTTCTCAATCAATTCGCGCCGAAACACCTCGTATTCTGTGAGCGAATCGGAGAGGATACGATAATTCCGGGCCGCGGCATAGCCAAGCTTGTCCCGGCGGGGAAGGAGCGGGCGAAGCTGATGCAGCATCTCGGCCATCCGCGCATTACTTATGGTTTTTTTCATGAAAGACCTCCTTTGGGCTGCAATTCCTCAATTTTACGGTGCAGCCGGTCGATTTCCTGTAGTGCATACTGTATCATGGATGTGTTCAGGGCGATGAAGTTTTCGTAACGAAGGTAGCACTGGTCTTCATAGTCGCCATGCACATCGTCAGGCCCAGCCGACCGTACGAAACCGGCAAAATCATTGGTGCTCATGCCGGAAGCAAGCAGCGCGTCTTCGACCTCCTGCGCAATAAACCCAAGATGAAATCTTCCGCTCCGTCCCTTGTTCATCCGGAACACAGCGGGTTTCAGCCCCATGAAAAACGAGTGGTACCTGTCCATGTCATAAGTAATGCTGTTTTTAATCCGGCGGTCGGAGCTCCTGGTGAATTCTTCACTCGAATAGCAGCCGCTTTCTGCCACATAAATATCATTTCCCGGTGCAGACATGCGGACACCACTGTTGGTGGCAATCACATAATAGTCCTCGTCGGAACCATGCATCATTGCCCCAAATGTCAAATACGTTCCGTCAGAACCCTGCGCACAGCGAAAACCACCATAATTATTGGCAAGATAGACGCTTCCCGCGTCAATCGTCCCCGCCCGGATCGCCGAAGCACGGATCAGCAAATCCCCATCAACGCTGTAAAGCCCATCGTCATCCGTGGCTTTTAGCATCGCACGGTAAATATTTTGCCTGGTGACGTTGGCGTCGTCCCCGTCAACCCCATCGGCTCCATTTTGACCGTCCACGCCGCGAATCTGGATCGGTGTGGTCCACGAATTCCCACCGTCATATGTATAGGAAGCGTAGTAATCCCTGCTGCTGAAACTCCTGTGCCAACCGCTGGAGCTACTGGATGGGAAACTTAAATAGCTTCCTGAAGGGGCTGAAAGGCTCGAAACGGCATACAGCACCTGGCAGGGACTGCTCCCAGTCGACCAAGTGATGTTCCCCGCCATTTTGATGCTGCCTTTCATTGTGACATTGCCGTCCCCGTCGACATAGAAATTGCCGATCCCAGTCTTCCACGAATCCCCTCCGACGCTAATCCCGCAGCCACGCAGCCAACCGCCATTCTCGTCATCCGCAACCAGATCGCCGTAAATCTTCGCGGCGTGCAGAGAACCGGCAAAGGTTCCTGAGGCCGCAACCAGCTTCCCGGCAAACGTCC
>QXXE01000278.1 GCA_009911355.1 Clostridiaceae bacterium
TTCTGCTGCTCGGCGGCGAGCATCTGGTCGATCTGGATCAGCACCCGCTCAAGCGCCGTCCGCGCCGCGTCCGACGCGCTCTGGTATTCCTCGTAGCGGCGGTGCAGCGCGCAGGCCGTCTCGTGCGCCTCCCGGCGCAGCTCCTCCGGCGCTTCCCGTTCCAGCCCGAACAGCTTTACGTGTTCCAGCCCCAGCTCCTTCAGCAGCTTTGCCCGCTTCTGCTCGGCCCCGCGCAGCGACAGGCTCAGCACCTGCTCCTGACGGATGCAGTCGTCCACCAGCTGCACGTCGTTTGCACGCACCGCGCCAGCCTTTTTCCGTTCCAGCTCCACCAGCTGCCCGACTGTTTTTTCCAGCCCCCGCAAAAGCTGCAAATATTCCCGGAATACCGCGTGATCTGCCATTTCAAGCCTCCCATACGAACAATAATTTGCGTGCAATCGCGTGCGGGTCCACCTCATAGGCCCCTTCGCGCACCTGCTCCCGCAGGGCCGACACCGTGCCGGTCGTCGTCGCTGCACGCACCTCCTGGGACAGCTTCCCGAGCAACTGCTTTTGGAACGAATCCCCGCTTACAATGCTGATTTTGTCAAAATTCCGCCCGTTTTCCGGGCCTGCCGGCATTCTTGCCGCGCGTGCACCCGGCACGCCGCCCGCACGCCCTGCCGCGCCTACGCCGCCCGTTACCCTCATCGGAAGCCGCCTCCTTTCAAGCCTTGTTCCATCAATATATTACCCTCGCGTCTTCAGGTGGCGCATCAGCACCCCCGCGACGCCGTCGCACGGCGCCTGCTCGCACACCGCGCCGATCTTCTTCGCGACCCCGGGCATCCCATACACAACGCTCGTCTTTTCGTCCTGCCCGATCGTGAATGCGCCCTTTTTGCGCATTTCCAGCAGCCCTTTCGCGCCGTCCGCGCCCATCCCGGTCATGATAATCCCGACCATCGGGCACCGCACGTTCTCCGCCATCGAGTGGAACAGCGCATCCACCGACGGCCTGTGGCCGCTCACTTTTTCACCCGGCGCGCAGTTGACAATATACCCGCCCGCAGGCGTGCGCTGCACGCGGCACTGCAAATCCGCCGGGGCCACGAGCGCCAGCCCGGGACGGATCTCGTCGCCGCTTTTGGCCTCGCGCACCTCCATGCTGCACAGCCGGTCAAGCCGCTCGGCATACATTTTCGTAAAACCGGTCGGCATGTGCTGCACGATCACCATCCCCGGGATGTCCGCGGGCAGCCGCTTCATCACCTCGAGCGTCGCCTCGGTCCCGCCGGTCGACGCGCCCAGCCCGATCAAAATCCGGGACTTCTGCGCCAG
>QXXE01000279.1 GCA_009911355.1 Clostridiaceae bacterium
AGACCGTTCAGCTGGATATTACGGCCTTTTTAAAGACCGTAAAGAAAAATAAGCACAAGTTTTATCCGGCCTTTATTCACATTCTTGCCCGCCTGATGAATGCTCATCCGGAATTCCGTATGGCAATGAAAGACGGTGAGCTGGTGATATGGGATAGTGTTCACCCTTGTTACACCGTTTTCCATGAGCAAACTGAAACGTTTTCATCGCTCTGGAGTGAATACCACGACGATTTCCGGCAGTTTCTACACATATATTCGCAAGATGTGGCGTGTTACGGTGAAAACCTGGCCTATTTCCCTAAAGGGTTTATTGAGAATATGTTTTTCGTCTCAGCCAATCCCTGGGTGAGTTTCACCAGTTTTGATTTAAACGTGGCCAATATGGACAACTTCTTCGCCCCCGTTTTCACCATGGGCAAATATTATACGCAAGGCGACAAGGTGCTGATGCCGCTGGCGATTCAGGTTCATCATGCCGTTTGTGATGGCTTCCATGTCGGCAGAATGCTTAATGAATTACAACAGTACTGCGATGAGTGGCAGGGCGGGGCGTAATTTTTTTAAGGCAGTTATTGGTGCCCTTAAACGCCTGGTTGCTACGCCTGAATAAGTGATAATAAGCGGATGAATGGCAGAAATTCGAAAGCAAATTCGACCCGGTCGTCGGTTCAGGGCAGGGTCGTTAAATAGCCGCTTATGTCTATTGCTGGTTTACCGGTTTATTGACTACCGGAAGCAGTGTGACCGTGTGCTTCTCAAATGCCTGAGGCCAGTTTGCTCAGGCTCTCCCCGTGGAGGTAATAATTGACGATATGATCATTTATTCTGCCTCCCAGAGCCTGATAAAAACGGTTAGCGCTTCGTTAATACAGATGTAGGTGTTCCACAGGGTAGCCAGCAGCATCCTGCGATGCAGATCCGGAACATAATGGTGCAGGGCGCTTGTTTCGGCGTGGGTATGGTGGCAGGCCCCGTGGCCGGGGGACTGTTGGGCGCTGCCGGCACCTGTCCTACGAGTTGCATGATAAAGAAGACAGTCATAAGTGCGGCGACGATAGTCATGCCCCGCGCCCACCGGAAGGAGCTACCGGCAGCGGTGCGGACTGTTGTAACTCAGAATAAGAAATGAGGCCGCTCATGGCGTTGACTCTCAGTCATAGTATCGTGGTATCACCGGTTGGTTCCACTCTCTGTTGCGGGCAACTTCAGCAGCACGTAGGGGACTTCCGCGTTTCCAGACTTTACGAAACACGGAAACCGAAGACCATTCATGTTGTTGCTCAGGTCGCAGACGTTTT
>QXXE01000280.1 GCA_009911355.1 Clostridiaceae bacterium
ATTTGTTTGCCACATACTTACATTCTCTGCTCTTTTGCGCTGTTTGTCTACCCTTTTCTACTCTTGATTCGCATTATCAATACTTGCATATGTTGTGAATACCGTAGAAACATTTTCAATTTCCCAGCGGTAGACCTCGCTGCGAAAATAACCGGCAGCATAAAGAGGATTTATGATTTGCTTATCATGGGGACGCAGTCGTTTGATATAGCCGCTATAGACTGCATCCTGATTCTCCAGTGCTACACAGCAGCAGGCCAGTTCCTTGATTGTTTCGCTTGTCCTGTTTAAGAATATGTCCCCGTATTCTATTCCATATTTCAGCTTTTCATCCGCTGTCACATCTACATGTAAAGACAAACTATCGGGTAAATACGGGGAATGAATGACCGTTTTCACATCCAATACCGGTACCCCTTTGCCAAAGGCGTCTTTGCGTTTATTCACTCCTCCATATACACCATATAGCTCTAACAAAGTTGCTTTTTCCCAACGCTTTGCCATCTCTGCGTTTTTCCACGATGCGATAGATAATAATAACGTTTCTTTGATGGGCAGCACAGAAAGTTCATCCATGATTTCCAGCAGTCTTCCATATTCTCTTTGCATTTCAGGTTTTCCGGGCCGCAAGACAGCGGTATATAAATTGGGGCTCAAAATAAAATCATTCTGCGCAATTTGTTGCAGTGGAGCAACTCCATACCACTCTGTGCAAGTATCCAGTTCCCTTTGCCGATGTTTGTTTATGAGTTCCACGAACAGTTTGATATGTGATGTACAATCTTTTTTTATTTCTGACTTTATCTGAGTGGCATCAATGAAGAGGATGTCATCGCTTTTGTTCCTGTTATTTGCAAGCAACCAGACGCAGCACGGAACTTTTGTAGCATAAAATAATCCTGGAGGAAGCGCAATCACAGCTTCAATCAGTTTATTTTGTATAATAGCCTTACGAATATGAGCTTCTTTGCGTGTTTGCGTGGTAAGCGTTCCATTCGGCAGCAGGACAGCGGCACGACCGTTTGGTTGTAAATGACTCAGAATGTGTTGGAGCCACGCAAAGTTGGCATTTGAGCGAGGAGGAATCCCAAAACGCCATCTGTCATCGAAGATCGAAATATAACCATCAGCCTCGTCAGCCCAATGTGTACTATTACTTTCGAGAAAAAAGCTAGGAAAGATGGATCAAGTGTGCTAAAATAGAGAGTATGGAGTATATAGACTTAAG
>QXXE01000281.1 GCA_009911355.1 Clostridiaceae bacterium
TATTCCCATTCTTGACTGAGTCGATGCTTTTCATTCCCGCGGTTTTTGTCGTTTACACAGATTTTTCGGCGGTCTCAGTGGAAACCATCATCTTTAGATATTTCATCGGCTATTGGAACAACAGGAGGATATGCTCCGCTAATGAGGGGCTGCCTCCTATGGTTAAACGACAGAGATACTATGAATCTCTGGATGCTGCTTAGGCATTGATATCCTTGTAAAAAAAGTGTCAACCAATATTGACAATATCAGCAATCCACTTTTCGATTGCTTCCACAAGAACAAATTGCTGATGTAAAACAGCCATGCCTGTTTCTGGAATTTCCGGTACATTTTCTTTTTCGCGGAGGTTTTGTTCCAGATAGGATTTTAATGAAGCTACATTCTTTTCAATACTTTTAATACATGATTTTTGACCATCCGAACTTAGGCTATCTAAATTCACGATTACAGCATTAAAATCTAAAAAGAGATGAATAGGTTTCGCTGCAATTTCAAACATGAGCCTTTCAAATTCTTTTTCTCCCGCACTTGTCAAAGAATAAACCGCCTTTTCTGGCATTTTTCCCTCTTTGACAATATCTGCTTTAATAAATCCTTTTTCCTCTAATTGGATTGCTTTTTTATAAATGGAGGGAGTGCTGATTTTCACCCATTTAGATATGTTCCGGTATTCCACCAACTTTTGAATATCATAAGCTCCCATAGGCTCTTTCTTCAACATTCCCAGTACAATCAAATCAATCGTCGCCATGCTGCCCCGCCTTTCTTGAGTTTTTGTGTGGAAACTATCCCCGCACTGTAATTTATAGTATTCGATTTTATAGCTCTTGTCAAGAAATCAAAGAAATTTTTCTACGCCACCTTGACAACCACTATAATTTATAGTATTATTTCTATTGCGGCAGTGTGCTATACTTTATACCACTATAAACTATATCATCTATCAAGAGAAAGGAGTATTCACAATGAGTGAACGTAACAACAAAATGGAGCTTTTAGGGAGTGCGCCTATCCCCAAAGCTCTTATGGCTCTCGGCGTTCCGATTATGATTGGTATGTTGATAAATGCCCTTTATAATCTGGTGGACGCTTACTTTGTAGGAGGTTTAGGGGAAAGCCCTATGGGGGCAGGGTATTTGAATGAGTAAACAAATCATGAACAGAAAGCAGAACAGACAATTTTATCCAAAAAAGACTCATCGA
>QXXE01000029.1 GCA_009911355.1 Clostridiaceae bacterium
GCAGCATCATCCGCCTCTTGTGTCCAGATTCTTCCATCACCCGCTGCTTTCCTATCTTTACCTGCGGAAGTAATATTCTACAATAAATCAGCAGCGAATTCCGCGGACTCCTGTTGGTTTTGACGAGACGCACCTCGCTGACGCGGAAGTAATGCATATTGCAGGCTTGGTGCGTATAAACACCGTTCGGAATAGCCAGATACACTTCAGCTGACTGCACAAATTATGGTGATATATATCCGGCCAAATCGGCGAGCATACCGAACAAAGCGGATTGTTTTGCGATTTTCAACTCTTGATCCGCATCAATGCGCTTGCAAAGCGCCGCAAACCATGTTATACTATATCAACTGTAAACAGGCGGGCGTTGCTGCCTGCCAAAGAAAGATACCCACATTCAAAGATTTTGCTGGGTTGCCAGCCAAAGTGGACTGCGGGGCGAAAGCATACGTATTCGCAGTAACGTTGCACGCTTTCCCGCCCGCAGGCGACGAGAGGGATTCCAAAGGGACGAGTCCCTTTGGCGCTGTCCGCGCAGGACGCCTGCCCGGCGAGGGCAGCCCCCGTCCCGCCCGCAGGCGGCGAGAGGGATTCCAAAGGGACGAGTCCCTTTGGCGCTGTCCGCGCAGGACGCCCGCCCGGCGAGGGCGACCCCCGTCCCGCCCGCAGGCGACAGGCAGACGACAATAAAACCCGGCGTTCACGGGTATCAAACTGCAAAGAAAAGGAGCGCATACAGATTGGGCGACGCATTAGTATACCTGCGGAACCGGCAGGAAAACGGAGGCTATAACGGGATGCACGGCCTGCACGTGGCAGCGGTCGGGGAGGGCTATGCCGAAGTGCTGCTCCCAGCAAGCGAAAAAATCCTGAACCCGCTGGGGGACGTCCACGGCGGCGCAATCTACACCCTGTGCGACGTAGCAGCCGGTACGGCAGCAGCTTCCCGCGGGCGGGTTGGCGTGACGCTGTCAGCCAACGTCAACTACCTGCGTCCGGGGCGCGCCGGAGAAGCGCTCACTGCGGTAACAAAAGAAATCAAGCACGGGCGGCAGACCGCTGTCTATGAGGTCGAGGTTACACAGGGCGCGCGCGCCATCGCATCGGCGGTCTTTACGATGTTTTACGTCGACCGCGAGCTCAAAACACTCCCATGACAGCAGAAAACATCACCGCGCCGCTTCTTGCCTGGTACGAGTCCGCCCAGCGCGACCTGCCATGGCGGCACACGCGCGACCCCTACCGCATCTGGGTAAGCGAGGTCATGCTTCAGCAGACCCGTGTAGAAGCTGTGCGCGGCTATTACGAACGTTTCTTGCAGGCGCTGCCCGACGTGCAGGCGCTCGCGCAAGCGGAGGAACCGGTTTACCTGAAACTCTGGGAAGGGCTGGGCTATTACAGCCGGGTGCGCAACCTGCACCGCGCGGCAGTAATGGTCTGCGAAGAATACGGCGGGGAATTCCCGGCCAGTTCCGCACAGCTGCGCAAACTGCCCGGGATCGGCGATTACACAGCGGGGGCGGTTGCGTCGATCGCTTTCGGGGAGCGCGTCCCGGCAGTCGACGGCAATGTCCTGCGGGTCGTGACACGGCTCTGGGACGACAGCCGCCCGGTCAGTGACCCCAAGGTGCGCGCGGCGCTGCGGGAGCAGGTCGCAGCGTTGGTCCCGGAAGCCGCACCAGGAGCTTTCAACCAAGCACTGATGGAGCTTGGCGCAACGGTCTGCGTGCCAAACGGCGCGCCGCACTGTGCAGACTGCCCGCTGTCGCACCTGTGCGAAGGCTTCCGGCTGGGCACAGCGGCAGGGCTGCCGGTAAAAGCATCCAAAAAGCCCCGGCGCATTGAGGAACGGACCGTTTTCCTGCTGCGGTGCGGGGAGCTCGTGGCGCTCCGCCGCCGCCCGGAAGCGGGGCTGCTGGGCGGCATGTGGGAGTTTCCCGCAGCGGAGGAAGCGCTCGCCCCAGCCGCCGCCCGCGGGCAGCTTGCCGCTTGGGGGCTCGAAACGGGCCAGCTTTTGTCGCTCCGGCCCGCGAAGCATATCTTTACGCACATCGAATGGCACATGACAGGCTATTACGCGGCATGCACCGCCCCAGTGGGCGGCTTTACCTGGGCCACGCTGCCGCAGCTGCGGGAGGATTACACCCTCCCGTCGGCATTCCGCAGCTTCCTTGCAGTGCTGTAGCTTTGCGGCTGCGCCAGCAGCCGGAACGGAGGGGGACACCATGCTTGAAAAGGTCTGGCACACGCTGCCGCCGCTTTATGACGGGCACTCGCGCGTCCTCATCCTGGGGACAATGCCGAGCCCCAAATCGCGCGAAGCCGGGTTTTACTACGCCCATCCGCAGAACCGCTTCTGGCGGGTGCTTCCGGCGGTGCTGGGCGAGCCGCCCCCGGAGGGCATCGCGGGACGGCGCGAAATGTGCCTGCGCCGCGGCGTCGCGCTGTGGGACGTGCTGCGCACCTGCGAGATCGAGGGCGCGGCCGACGCCGCGATCCGCTCCCCGGAGCCCAACGACCTCCCCTGGCTGCTTGCACAGGCGGAGATCCGCGCGATTTTCGCGACCGGCGCAAAGGCGGCAGAGCTCTATCAAAAACTCATCCTTCCGCAGACCGGCAGGCCGATTGTCCGCCTGCCCTCGACCAGCCCGGCAAACGCGGCGTGGACGCTGGAAAGGCTCATCGAAAAATACATGGTTATCAATGACTTCCTGTGAAAGAAACAGCTGCGTTTTCACGCAGGATACCTCCCGGATACTTCGGAAACAATGCGTTTTTCGCGGCATCCGGGACTTTTTTGCGCTTTTTTGCCCTTGTTGCAGAGCAACCCGGGGCATCTCTCGAAACAGCAGGGTTTTATGCCGGCCGTCCCCTGCCCTGCGCCGCCCCGAAAGGGTACCCTTTTAACAACACTCCCGGTAGAAGCAAAAGGCGGAATAAGGCGCATTTTATGTGATTCTGCAAATATTTTTTGACAAAAGTCACATGATTTTTGTTGATATTTGAAAATGGATATGGTAAAATATACAAAAGCAGAAGAAATTGAAGGTAAGGCGAAAGGGGAGCAATGTTGAAACGGAACTCGCTGCTGTACTACCTGCTTGCAGGTGCGCTCGCGGGCCTGCTGCTGGTCTTATTTTTATTCTTATACTTCCCACCCTATGACTATTCCTATCGGCAAACTGCGGACCGGCGCACCTTTGGCTCGGTGATGCAGACGCTGGCAGACCCATACTATGAAGCGGTCGACGACAAGCTGCGGGCATTGGCCGAAAGCAGGGGCGACGTCCTGATCTCGCGGGACGCGCGCCAGCACGCGGACAAGCAGCTCGAGCAGGTCTATGAACTGCTCGAACAGCAGCCCGACGGTATTTTTGTCAGCGCGGTCGACTGGGTACAGCTGGCCCCCGCGCTGGAAGCGGCGGAAAAGGCGGGCGTCCCCGTCGTTGCGCTGGACGCAGCCCCCGGGCTCCAGCACACCTCCGCGACCGTTTCGACCGACCCGGACACCGCAGGGGCCCTGTGCGCGGAGGACCTCGCGGCGCGGCTGCCGCAGGCGCGGATCCTGGTGCTCGGGCAGCCCGGGAACCGCTATTCCGACACCTTCGCCACCCGTTTCCGCGAAGCGCTGCCCGAGGGCTGCACCATCATTGGCGAGGGCGACGGCAGGCGGCAGCTTGCCGCATCCAGCCGGGTAGGCGACGAGCTGCTGGAAGCCTGCGGCGGCGAGGTGGACGCGGTCGTCGCGGTCAACGACCAGTCGGCGGTCGGCGCGCTCGCCGCGCTGGAACGGCGCGGACTACAGGGAAAGGTGCTGGTTTACGGCATGGACGGCTCCCCCCAGGCGCGCGCCGCCATCCAAAAGGGGATGATGACCGGGACGGTCAACCGCGACCCCTACCGGCTCGCCCAGCTTGCAGGCGACGCCATGTACGCCCTGCTTGATGACGGGGTGCTGGAAGAAAACGCAATGCATGTAGACGTTAAGCTGATTACCGAGGAAAATATTGGGCAGTATGAGTTAACAAGCTGGCAGTAGCGGCCCCGCGCCGCGGGCTGCCGGAATACCGGGAAAGGAGGGGGCGGCATGGCCCTGGAGGACAAGCGGGTCCAGCAGATGCTTTTACAGATGATGTCTGCGCTGAATTTCGTAATCATCATTTTCCTTTCCATGACCATCGGCCTCACCGCCGAGCGCATCGCCAAAAGCGGGCAGGCGCGCGCTTTTTTCGACCGGATCAGCGCCGTCCCTTATTCCCCCCGGCTGCTGCCGCTTTTCGCCGTTTCCCTGTTCCTGCTCCTGCTCGCCGTGATGGCGCTGGCGCAGCGCCCCGGCGCCGAGCCGCGCAAACAGCATACCTGCGCCGCAGCTGCCGTTGCGCTTGTGCTCGCGCTGCTTGGCCTGCTGCGGCTGAGCTATTCCGGCATCGTGCTGCTGGTCGCGGCCCGGTTCCTCAGCCTGTTCGAATCGCGCCGGGAGCAGACGGTGTTCATCGGCGCGATGACCATCCTGTTCCTGTGCAGCGATTACGACCTGATCAGCCTGCAAATACCGATGGTATCCTTCCAGGAATACCTTTTTTACTACAATGCCAATACCGCAAACCTGCTGCTTTCCATGAAGAATGTGCTGGTTTCGATCAACATGCTGCTGTTTATCACGGTCATTGTCCAGATGTCGCTCCAGCGCTCGGCGGAACACGAGAAGGTGATCCGCCTGAACCGCGAGCTCGGCGAGGCAAACCAGCGCATCATGTCCTATGCCATTGAGAGCGAGCGCACGGCCGCCACCTCCGAACGCAACCGGCTTGCCCGTGAGATCCATGACTCGATCGGGCATGTCCTGACCGGCATTTCCGCCGGGCTGGACGCCTGCATCACCCTTGCGGGGCATTCGCCCGAAAAAGTCAAGCCGCAGCTGGAAATGCTTGCCGGGCTTTCCCGGCAGGGGCTTCAGGACGTGCGCCGCTCGGTCCATGCGCTGGAAGCCGAAAAGGCAGAGGATTACAGCATCCACGAGGCCCTGTTCAAGATGGCGCACGACACTGAAGCCGCAACAGGCGTGCAGATCACGGTGGAAAGCGTACTGGACCAGCTGGAACTGCAAATAGACGAAGCGGATACCGTATACCGCATTGTGCAGGAAAGCATGACAAATGCCATCAAGCACGGGCAGGCAGGCAAGATCCACGTCCGCATCAAGCTGGAAGGCCGCTGGCTGGTGGTCCTCGTGCATGACAACGGGCTGGGCTGCGAGGGCTTCCAAAAAGGCTTCGGCCTACGGCATATGGAGGAACGGGTCGCCCTGCTGGGCGGCAGGCTGCGCATGAAGAGCCTGCACGGGTTTACCGTAATGGCGCGGCTGAAAATCAGATGGAGGGATGAACGATGATCAAAGTGCTGATTGCGGACGACCAGGAGCTGATCCGCCAGAGTTTGCAGATTGTCCTGAATGCCTGCGAGGATATCGAGGTCGTCGCGACTGCCCAGAATGGGCGGGAGGTGCTTGCCGCCGTCCGGCGCACCTCGCCGGACGTGGTGCTGATGGATATCCGGATGCCCGAGATGGACGGCATCCAGTGTACGAAAATTTTGAAGGAAAACGACCCGGGGCTGCGCATCCTGGTACTGACCACCTTTGACGACGACCAATTTGTCTACCAGGCGCTCAAGCATGGGGCGTGCGGCTACTTGCTCAAGGGCGTGTCGATGGAGGAGCTCGCCAACGCCGTCCGCACGGCGGCAAAGGGCGGCTCGATGATCCACCCGACCGTCGCGTCAAAGGTGCTGCGGCTGTTCGCGCAGATGGCGCAGAGCGACCTGCGCATTGAGGTCGCGGCGGGCGGCGCGGAGGAGCTCGGGCGCACCGAGCGGCGCATTGTCGAGCAGGTCGGGCGCGGCCTGTCCAACCGGGAGATCGCGCAGGTGCTTGGGCTGTCCGAGGGGACGGTGCGCAATTACCTGAGTACCATTTTGGGCAAGCTGGGCCTGCGCGACCGCACACAGCTTGCAATCTGGTCGGTGCAGACCGGCTTTGCCGCCGGGAAGCACCTGGCGCCATGAGCGCGCGGCGCGGCGCCCTGCTGCTGGCAGCGGGGGCGTGCTGTGCGGCGGCCCTGCTGCTGCTCGGGCTGCGGCAGGAGGAAACCGTTCTGCGGCTTGGCCTCTATGTGGGCAGCGACTGGGACGCGCCCTACAGCGATTATTATGATATGGCGGACGCGGCGGTTGCCCGGTTTGAGGAAGCGCACCCTGGGGTGCGGGTGGAATATGTAAGCGGCGTCCGGCAGGAGGACTATTCGGAATGGCTGGCGGCGCAGGCGCTGACCGGGCGGCTGCCGGATGTGTTCCTGGTGCTGGATTCCGATTTCCAGCGGTATATTTCGATCGGCGCGCTGGCCGAGCTCGATCAATTCGCGGCGCGCGACAAAGGCTTTTCCCCGGAGAAATACTACCCTGCGGCGTTTGAGGCGGGGAAGATGGGGGACAAGCTATATGCCCTGCCCATCCAAAGCGCGACAACGATGATGTTCTACAACAAAACGCTGCTGGAAGCGGCCGGCATCGACCCGCCGGGGCAGGACTGGACGTGGGACACGT
Source organism: Clostridiaceae bacterium (assembly GCA_009911355.1). Lineage (GTDB taxonomy): Bacteria > Bacillota > Clostridia > Oscillospirales > Butyricicoccaceae > QXXE01. Next base: position 6,601 of record QXXE01000029.1, read on the forward strand.
TTTATGAGATCTGCAAGCAGGTGACCAATCCCGACGCAGGCTGCCCGTCCGGCCAGTCGGGCTGCTACGGCTACCAATGGGAGTACGCAGTCGCGTCCAATGGCGCGGAAGCGGTCGACAAGGCGGGCACGGAGTGCTATTTTGACGACATCCGGGTCGAGGAAGCGGTGCGGTTCTGCCGCAGGCTTTACCAGCTGGACGGGGGGCACCGGACGACCGAGCAGGACTTCCTCGACGGGCGGGTCGCGTTCCGGGTGATGAACCTGACCGATTACCGGATGATGGAATATTACCCGCTGGGGCTGCTGGGGCAGCAGAACTTTGAATGGGGGTATCTGCGGATGCCCGCGGGGCCGCAGGGCGGGAATATCTCCTGCCTGGAAACGCGGGTGGCGGCGGTAAGCGCGCGCAGCCCCCATAAGGACCTGGCGTGGGAGCTGCTGACGCTGCTCAGCTACGACCCCGAAGTACAGAGCGTGCTTTACGAAGGCTCGGAAGGCACGGCCGTGCTGCGCATTGACGAATGGGACAAGGAGCTGTACGCGCACGCGGCGGCAGAGCTGCGGCTGGACGCGGAGCTTTTAGACCAGGTTATGGATGAAGCGGTAGAGCTCCCCAAGTATGAGACCTACCGGCAGACGCTGGGGATTGCGGACGAACGCCTGGCTTCGGTGTTTTACGGGGACGCGGATATTTCAGCAACGCTGATGGCGCTCCAACGGGAAATCCTCGCCTATCTCCGCAGCTGACGTGGGATGCGCGGGCCCGTCCCTGCAAGGTTTTCCACAATCACCGAAAAAGTTGTTTTTTCAGCATTTTTCCAGCATCGGTAATTTATGACATCTATAGGCATAGTGAAACCGGTTTCATTACAGCTGTCACGTGAATTGGAAAAAATGCACAATAACCTCTTTTTGAAAAAAATAAATTGGGTTGTTCTGCCTATTGAAAAGCGCTGCCAATGCGGTATAATGCAATCAACAAAGCAAAACAGCCACTGAAACAAGGCTGATACCGGAACAGAAAAAACGCAGTTCAGGATGCTGCGGGCAACGTAAGACTTCTATCGGAACGAGGAGGCACCGAATCATGCTTTACGACGTGACCTTCCGGTGTGGTCATACAAGAATGGTGAACCTCATCGGACAATATGAAGAACGGCAGCGGAAAATGCTGCGCTACAACAATTTTGTGATTTGCCCGGACTGCCAGGCAGCCCACGCAGCCGCGCCCGCCCGCCCAACAGGTTCGCCGTGGGTGGAAGCCGGCCGGATGCGCCCCCATCATTAATTTGCCAGTTTCTCCTTTTCACGTATCTTCCATATAGCGGAAGGCTCTTGTATGGGTTTCGTCTCCCCATGCAGGGGCCTTTCGCTATCCCGGGGAGCTTTCGGAAGGGCCCGCGCCCTGCGCTGTGGGCGGCTGTAACGCCGCTTGGCAGCACAGGGCGCGGGCATTTTGTGTTTTTATGCCGGCGGGGAATTTTTTAATGGCTATTTAGAACTTTCAGGAAGAATTTCCCATTCATACTGGCGGAATCTGAAAAGCCCGGGACATGCGCCGGGAGCGCCCGCCGCAGTGTTTCCCGTGCATCTTTGCCGAAATGCACGCGGAAAAACTTGGGGTAATTGCACAAAAGGGGCTGGTAAAAGGGCGCAAAATCTGGTATACTAGGGGTGTAACGCCGGGGGCGGCTCCCCGGCAGTTGTTCCGTGCGCAGGGGCGTGCGCCGGCAGGATCAGACTCTAAGATCAAATTCGCCTGGAGAGCCGCGGTTTTCCAACAGCGCCGCAGGCGCAGTTTTTATGAAAGGATGAAAACGAAGCATGAAATTGACATTACAAGGGTTGCAGGCAAAAGCCGGCTGGGAAAGCTACCGCCTGCCCGCTTATGACGTTGCAGCTGTCCGCGAACGCACCGCGAAGCATCCTACCTGGCTGCATTTCGGCGCGGGCAGCATTTTCCGCGCGTATCCGGCGATGATGGTGCAGCGCCTGATTACGGCGGGGCTGATGGATACCGGCATTATCGTCTGCGAAAGCTATGACGAGGAGCTCATCGACCACGCGTATACCCCCTTTGACAACCTTTCGATTGCCGCTACCCTCCATGCGGACGGCTCGATCAAGAAAGTGGTGGTTGCATCCATCACCGAGAGCCTGAAGCTCAGCGAGGACTGGGACCGCGTGCGTGAGATTTTCTGCGACCCCGGCCTGCAAATGGTATCCTTTACCATTACCGAAAAGGCGTATACCCTGCGCGAAGGCAACCGCGAATTCAAGGACTGCGTCATTGAAGACCTCGAGCGCGGCCCGACCGCATGCACAAATGTGATCGCCGCCGCCACCGCCATGTGCCTGGAACGCAAAAAGGCAACCGACCGGCCGCTTGCGCTGGTTTCCCTGGACAACTGCTCGCACAACGGCAGGCGGCTCCAGCGCTCCATCCTGGAGGTTGCGCGCACATGGAAGGAAAAAGGGTTTATCACCGATGAGGACGTGCAATACCTGACGGATAAGATCTCCTACCCGTATTCGGTAATCGACAAAATCACGCCGCACCCCGACCAGCGCATCCTGGACGTACTGAAGGCAGACGGCATCGAGGGCCTCGAAATCAGCGAGACGGCAAAGGGCACGGCGTCGGCCCCGTTTACCAACTCGGAAAAAACACAGTACCTGCTCATTGAGGACAAGTTCCCGAACGGGCATCCGCCGATCGAGCAGACGGGCGTCATTTTCACGACGCGGGCAATCGTGGATAAGACGGCACGGATGAAAGCATGCACCTGCCTGAACCCGATTGATACGACAAACGCGATCCTGGGCTGCCTGTTCGGGTACGCGACGATTGCAGACGCCATGGCGGACGCGGACGTACTGGATTTCATTAAAAAGATGAGCTATGAAGAGGCTATCCCGATGGTAACCGACCCGGGCGTTATCGACCCGTGGGAATTCCTGCACGAAGTGCTGACCGAGCGCCTGCCGAACCCGTACCTTGCCGACCAGCCGCAGCGTATCGCGACGGACACGTCGCACAAGCTGGGGATGCGCTTTGGCGAAACCATTTTGGCATATTATGATTCGCCGGTGCCTAAGCACCGCGCTTCGCGGCTGCGGTATATCCCGTTTGTGCTGGCTTGCTGGCTGCGTTACCTGATCGGGGTAGACGACGCGGGGAAGCAGATGGAGCTGTCGCCCGACCCGCGGCTTGCGTCGCTGCGCGAGGTTTTCGCGGACGTCGAGCTGGGGAGCGTGGTGCCGATGCGCCGGGTCGAGCCGGTCATCAGCGACAAGTTTATCTTTGGCGTGAATCTGGCCGAGGTCGGCCTGGACGACACCGTGCTGTTCTACTTGAATGAAATGTTGAAGGGGCCTGGCATGGTGCGCAAGATGCTCAAGCGTGTTTGCAGCGACGAAACCTTCTTTAATTACAACTGACACGGGAAAGCCCGCCTCGCGCGGGCTTTTTAGTTTGCCTGCACAGCGGACGGCGCGACCCTGCCGCACGCAATGCATCCGCGTACAGCGCAGGAATCACGACAGCAGCCTACAGGCTGCACCCGCGTTTTTTATAAAAAACGGAAAACGCTCCATCACGCCTGCGGACGGGGCGGGGCGAGGGGGCACCGCAGCCCCTTGCCGCGCCCGCAAAAAAAATTTCCCAAAACCAGAAAAAAGCCCTTGACAAATCTGTCTGACTGCGTTATTATTGTACCAACGACACAGTACAGCAAAACAATAAATAATTAAGCGGCGATTGAAGCGCCGCCCCATGTACTGGAAAGGAGCGCCTATGAATTGGACCCTGGTAAACGACCGGCCGATATACATCCAGCTGACCGAACAGATCACACAGTATATTGTTGCCGGCGTATTCAAACCCGGAACCCGCATGGCAAGCGTGCGTGACCTTGCAGCCGACGCGGGCGTAAACCCTAACACCATGCAGCGGGCAATGGCTGAGCTGGAACGCAACGGCCTTGTCAAAACCCACCGCACCACTGGCAGAATGATTACGGAGGACCTCGAAATGCTGAATCAAATCCGAAATGAACTTGCGGGCGCGCGGGTTGCCGAATTTCTGGACGGCATGAAGACCATCGGCTTTTCCCCAACGGAAGCCGCCGCACTGCTCACCCAAAAAGCCCAGGAAATGGATGTTGACCGGAAGGAGGAAGCTGTATGAACCAGGAAAACCTGATTGAGTGCCAGGATCTGTGCAAATATTTCCTGTCTGCAAAGGCGGTCGACGGGCTGAACCTGACGGTAGGGCGCGGGCGCATCGTCGGGCTGCTGGGGCCGAACGGCTCGGGCAAAACGACGCTGATCAAGCTGCTGTGCGGGCTGCTCGTGCCCACCCACGGGACGGTCACGATCGACGGCGAGCGCCCCGGCCCTTATACCCATTCCATCGTCAGTTACCTGCCGGACCGCATGTACCTCAGCGATTGGATGAAGACCTCCGACCTGATCGACTTCTTCACCGATTTTTACGCCGATTTTGACCGCGTCAAGGCCCACGATATGCTGCGTTCGCTGAATATCTCGCCTTCCGACCGGCTCAAGACCATGTCGAAGGGCACGAAGGAAAAGGTGCAGCTGATCGTCACGATGGCGCGGCAGAGCCAGCTGTACCTGCTCGACGAGCCGATCGGCGGAGTCGACCCGGCGGCGCGCGACTATATCCTGAACACCATCCTGACAAATTATTCCGAAAATGCAGCCGTCATGATCTCGACCCACCTGATCTCGGACATCGAACGCGTGCTGGACGAAGTCATATTCCTGAAAAATGGTATCATGACCCTCCATGACACCGTTGACAATATCCGCGAGACCGAAGGGAAGTCGGTCGACCAGCTTTTCAGGGAGGTATTCGCATGCTGACAAAACTGCTCAAATATGAATTCCGCTCCATTGGGCGGCAGCTGATCCCGCTGTACCTCGGGGTGCTCGGGCTCGCGGTGGTCAACCACTTTTTCTGGTTCAGTATGCCCTCGAACCGGGGCGGGCTGAACGATGCGCTTGGCGGCGTGCCCGCAATGGCTACAATGACGGCCTATATCGCGGTCATCGTCGCGCTCGGCGTGGTTACGCTGCTGCTGATTATCCAGCGGTTCTATAAGGGGCTGCTCACCGAAGAAGGCTACCTGATGTTTACCCTGCCCTGCAAGCCGTGGCAGCTGATCGCCGCAAAGGGCATTACCGCCGCCTGCATGACCATTGCTGCAAGCTGCGTCGGGTTCCTGTCCATCCTGCTGATGGCGCTTAATTTAAGCGATTGGGGCAATTTCTTCAAAGGCTTTGCGAAGATCCCATGGCATGAATTGTTTGAAGCGCACGCGCTGTGGCCGCTTTACATTGTCGAATTCGCGATCCTGTGCATCATGGCGCTGTTTGCTACGGTCGGGCATATTTATGTTTCCATTTCGGTTGGGCATCTGTCCAACAAGCACCGCGTTGCCTGCGCAATCCTTGCGTATATCGGCATCAACATTGCGTGGTCAACGCTGATGGTTACCCTGGCGAATATACTCGATATGTGGTCGTGGGATTTTCGCTGGCTTGACAGCATCGGCACGCCTGCTGAGGTACACATTGTGATGTTTGTGATGATCCTGTCGCAGCTGGCTCCGGCAGCGGTCTACTTCTTCTCAACCAACTGGATTTTGTCGAATAAGCTGAACCTGGAATAACCGGGCGAAAGGCGGTTTTGTGAAGGATGGAACGGTTTGGCAGGCCGGGGCATGCTGCATCCTGCCCCGGCGCTGCGTTCAGGAAAGGAGACATTACAATGAAAAGACTGATTGCGGCGCTCATGATGGCGAGCGCGTTGGCGGGGCTGATTGGCGGCTGTTCCGCACTCCCGGACGAAGCAGGCAGCGCGGAGGGCGGCGACAGTGTCAACGATACGCTGGAAAAGGCGGAACAAGTGGAATTCCGCAACGGCAGCGGCGAGGTGCTGCGCACGCTCACCACAAATGACGAGCTGAACGCGTTTTTTGAAACGATTGACCTCGGGGATGACTGGGAATGGGTTGACGAGCCGGAGGAAGAGCCGGTAACCGAGCTTACCGCGGCATTCCTACAGACACCGACGCAGACTGTGTTCGGGAAAAAGGTGGAGGAAGGCGACTTGGTGGAAACCGCGCGGCTGACCCTGTATGAAGGCGGCAACGTCGCCGAGGTCAGGCTGGCACTGTTTACCTTCCACGTGGAGCTGCCAGACGAAACGGCGCAGGCGCTGCGCGAAATGGCAGCAGCCTGAAACAATATAATTAAAATATCGAAAGGCAGGGGCGTCCCTGCCTTTTTGGAATGGCGGAAACGGGCAGCGCGGCAGGATGGGCAACCGGCGGCGTTTTTGTGTGTTTATGGCTTGTCAAACGTTTGTTTTTTTGATATAATATTAAAAAACAGAAGCTTGTCCCGTCCCTGCTGATTGGAGCGGCTGGCGGGCGGGGAAATTACGACGGAAAGGGAAGGCAACTGCCTTCTTTTGGTGAGAACAGTATGCAAATCCATGAATCCGCTGAAGATTACCTCGAATCCATCCTGATTCTGGGGCAGCAAAAGGGCTCGGTGCGCTCGATTGACGTTGCGCAGTATCTTGGGTTTTCTAAACCGAGCGTGAGCCGTGCGGTGAACCTGCTGCGCGAAAATGGTTATATTACGGTTGACCCGAGCGGCTTCCTGAAGCTGACGAAGAGCGGCCTTGAAATCGCCGACCGCATTTATGAGCGGCATCAATTTATCTCGGCATGGCTGATTTCGCTGGGGGTCGGGCGGGATACGGCGGTGCGGGACGCCTGCCGGATTGAACATGCAATCAGCGCGGAGTCGTTTGCTGCAATCAAAGCGCATTTCCCGCTGGATGACTGCGATACGCATTGATGTGAAAAGAGGCCGGAAGGTCTCTTTTTTTTGCGGCTTCTACTGCATTTGGGGAAAACGGGAGAACCGATAGGCAGGGTTGCAGGGAGAACGCGGGCAGCCTTTTCCGTCCATTCTCAATAGCCTGTATATTTTGCTTAATGCAAAGTATAAAATTTATTTTGCAATATATACTTGACATAATGGTTGGAATATTGTATACTGGTTTCAGCAAAGAGAGGTGACGGAATGAAAAACAAAAAAATGAAGCTGGCACGTGCCGAGCAGGAGCTTTCGCAGGCGCAGCTGGCGGCGGCAGTGGGTGTTACCCGGCAGACGATCGGGCTTATTGAAGCGGGGGGATATAACCCGACGCTGAACTTGTGCATTCAGATCTGTAAGGTGCTTGGTAAAACATTAGACGAGTTATTCTGGGAGGAATAGGACATTATGAGATATTTTTTTGAAAAGAGCAAGGATGAGCGCGTGGAAGCGGAGCTGAACCGGATTTACCGGATCGGGTTTTACGTGTTGATGCTGGGGATTGCGTTTGATGTAATTTTGCAGATTACCAGTTTCGATGATGCAAGAGGATTCCCCGGCTTTACTATCAGGCCGGTAGAATTTGCGGCACTGATTGTTTCATGTGTGCTGTGCCTGGTGCTGATGGTGCGGCGAGGGATTGGCGACGAGGGGCCGTATGCGGAGACTGACCGTTTCCCGCATGGGCACTATCTCGCGTTTTCGGCGCTTGCGGGGGCGATTGCCGGAGGGCTGCAAGGGGTGCTTTGCGTGCCGAAGTATATGGAGATGGCTCCGGAATCGTGGCTGCTGGTTACTGTATTCAGTGCAGCGGGGACATTTGTATGTACCGCACCATTCATTTATCTGATCCAGTACGGATGCTTCCGGGCGGCGAAAAAGCACCGCGAGAAGGCGGCACAGGCAATTGAAGATGACCGCGATTAAGAACCCGTATTCACAAGCCCCAAGCGGCGTCTGGACGGCATCTGACGCGGCCATGCTGCGTCGCTTTTCCTTGAAATCCGTCAGGACCCCTGCGGAAAATCGTCTTCGCCTGACCACGCCATCTACCGCCCATCCACCACTTCAGCTTATGAATACAGGTTCTAACTGCGCGCTACTGAATGAAACAGCAGCCTGTCACTTATAAATATAAGGGCAGGCTGCTTTTCTGCGGCTCATTATGGAAATCCGGCAGCACGTGCGATTTGGAGGAATGTGGTAAAGCGGATGTTGGGAGGGATTTGCGGGAGCCTGGAACCGGCTGGCGTCGTTCTGCCAGCCGGTTCCGGGCGGGAGCGCTGTAGATGGGGAACCACCAGTGCGCCAACGTCAGCCGACCAGCCCGCTGTCATCATGGCGGGCTGGTCATTGAGCGGTCAGGAAGGGCGGAAAGGCCAGCCCCCGTCCCGCCCGCAGGCGAGGAGAGATGCGGCAGCATCTCGGGGTCTGGGGCATGAGCCCCAGCGGGTGCAGGGCGGAGCCCTGCCGGGTGCAGGGTGGAACCCTGCCGTGAAAATGTAGCGCAGGCAGAGGGCAGCACCATATCTTGTGGGTATTGGGGAATGTGCACACCAATGTCACAAAAATTTTTACGGAAAAAGACAAAAAAATTGCGAAAAAAGGTTGCTTATTAGGGGGGGAAGTCTATATAATCTATTATGTAACAGTTTGTTCATTTACGGACTGTTGTTCCCCCGCTATATGGACAGCGCGCCGAGGACTTGGCAGCCTCTCGGCGGACTGCCCGTATCCTAAAAATACTGCTATCCGCAGTCTTTTTCGCTGCGGCGGAATCGGAAGCGCCAAACAGCCCCCCGCAGCCGCGGCCTGTGCGGCTTTTCCAGAAATCAAATGAGAGGTGAAACTTCAATGGTGTACACGTTCCGTGGCGGCATCCATCCCGGCCCGCACAGCGACCCCGGGTACAAAGCCGCAACAAACACCAAGCCGATCGAGCTCCTGCCGGTACCTGACCAGGTCATTTTGCCGGTATCCATGCACATCGGCGCCCCCGCGAAGCCCATCGTCCAGGTGGGCGACACCGTGGACCTGGGCCAGCCAGTCGCCGAAGCCGGCGGCTTCGTCAGCGCCCCCGTCCACGCGACCGTTTCCGGCAAGGTCGTTGCCATAGAGCCCCGGCTTCACGGCAACGGCAGCAAGGTCCTGTCGATCGTCATTGAAAACGACAAAGAGGACCGCCTGCATGAATCGGTGCATCCCTACGACTTCGAGGCGATGAGCAACGAGGAACGCATCGAGCTGATCCGCTCGGCCGGTATGGTCGGCCACGGCGGCGCAACCTTCCCCACCCACGTCAAAATCCAGTCGGGCATCGGCAAGGTCGATACCATCATCGTCAATGCGGCAGAGTGCGAGCCCTACATCACAAGCGACCACCGCCTGCTGCTCGAACGGCCCGAGGAGGTCGTCGGCGGCCTGAAAATGCTGGTCAAGATCCTCGGCGTGCAGACCGCGATCATCGGCATTGAGGAAAACAAGGCCGACGTGTTCCCCGGCATCGAAAAGCTGATCGCGGGCGACCCCACGCTCAAGCTCTACCCGCTGAAGTGCAAATACCCGCAGGGCGCTGAAAAACAGCTGATCAACGCCTGCACCGGGCGCGAGGTGCCCTCCGGCAAGCTGCCCGCCGACGCGGGCTGCGCGGTGTTCAACGTCGATACCGTCGGCGCAATCTACCGCCGCTTCACGACCGGTATGCCGGTCATCCGCCGTGTCGTGACCGTCTCCGGCTCCGCAATCGCCGAGCCCAAAAACCTCGAATGCCGCATCGGCACCCCGCTGGAAAAGCTGGTCGACGCCTGCGGCGGCTTCAAGGAAGCCCCCAATAAGCTGCTCATGGGCGGCCCCATGATGGGCGTGTCCCTGTTCTCGCTCGAGCCCCCCGTGATGAAGGGCACCAACGCATTCCTCGCATTCTGCGGCGAGGAGGACAAGCGCGTTGCCGACCCCTCCTGCATCCGCTGCGGCAAATGCATCGGCGCATGCCCGATGCACCTGCTGCCGATGTATATGAACGTCTACGGCAAGCTCGAGGACTTTGACAAATCGGTCGAAGTCGGTATGCTCGACTGCATCGAGTGCGGCTCGTGCGCCTATGTCTGCCCCGCCCGCATCCCGCTGGTGCAGCAGTTCCGCCTGACCAAAGGCAAGATCATGGCGAAACGCGCAGCCGACCGCGCCGCTGCCGAAGCAAAAGCCAAGGCAGAGGCCGCAAAGGCCGAAGAAAAGTAAGGAGGTACAAAAAGCGATGTATGATTTAAGTAAAGTAGTCGTCACCTCCTCGCCCCATATCAAATCGGATGAGGATACCCGCAGCGTCATGTTCGACGTGATCATTGCGCTGCTCCCGGCGCTGGCGGTGGCGTTCTATACCTTTGGCCCGCGCGCGCTGGTCATTACCGCGCTGACCGTCGCCGCGTGCGTCGTCAGCGAATGGGCCTACTGCCGCGTCACCGGGCGCGGCTGCACCATCGGCGACTGCTCGGCAATCGTCACCGGCCTGCTGCTCGCCTATAACGTCCCCGTGACCGCGCCCGTGTGGATGCCCGTCATCGGCGGCGTGTTCGCGATCATTGTCGTCAAAATGCTCTTTGGCGGCATCGGCAAGAACTTCATCAACCCGGCGCTCGGCGGGCGCGCGTTCATGATGGCGTCCTGGACGGCGCTCATGACCAGCTTCGTTGCCCCGCATACCAAGCTGAGCGCGATCGGCTCCACCGCCGACGCAGTTACATCCGCAACCCCCCTCGCAGCGCTCAAGAACGGGCAGCTGCCTGACGCTTCCATGCTCGACCTGCTGCTTGGGCAGCACGGCGGTGTAATCGGCGAAACCTGCGCCCTCGCGCTGCTCGCGGGCGGCGCCTACCTGCTGGTGCGCAAGGTCATCACCATCAATATCCCGGCGGCCTACATCCTGACCGTCGCCGTGCTGACCTTCCTGTTCCCGATGGGCGGGCAGCCGCGCCTTCTGTGGATGCTGTCCCAGGTCTTCTCCGGCGGCCTGCTGCTCGGCGCGATCTTCATGGCGACCGACTACGCAACCAGCCCGGTTACCCCGAAGGGGCAGGTTGTTTTCGGCATTGGCTGCGGCCTGCTGACCGTGTTCATCCGCTACTTCGGCGGCTATCCGGAGGGCGTTTCCTATTCCATTCTCATCATGAACTCGCTGGTTTGGGCGATTGACGCGCACACCCATCCGCGCAAGTTCGGCTATCCCGCGAAAGCGGCCAAGAAGGAGGTGCAGGGGTAATGGCTGAGAAGAAAGGCAATGAAATGGTACGCCTTTGCGTCGTACTGTTCCTGATTACGCTGGTCTCCGCATTGCTGCTGGGGTTCATCAACTCGGTGACCGCCCCGCAGATTGAGCTCAACAAGGAAAAAACCCGCGGCGAAGCAATGGCGCTGCTGATCCCGGACAGCGAATTCGAGCTGGTCGAGAAGGAAGTCGTATCCGACTCCGGCGCGCCGACGCTCCGGAACATCTATAAGGCGGTGCAGGGCGGCGAGACCGTCGGCTACTGCATGGAAGCCTATCCGTCCGGCTTCGGCGGCGAGCTGACCGTTGTAGTCGGCGTCCTCAAGGACGGCACCATCGCGGGCGCGCAGGTCACCAGCATGGCGGAGACCCCGGGCCTCGGCGCGAAGAGCCAGTCCGACTGGATCAACCAATATGCCGGCCTCGCGGCTGACGGCTCGCTGGCCGTCACAAAGGACGGCGGCACGGTTGTCCCGATCACCGGCGCTACCATCACCAGCCGTGCGGTCACGCTCGGCGTGAACACCGCGGCTTCCTACGCGGCGACGTTAGAATAAGGAGGTCAGCACCATGGATTTTATGAAAGACCTGAAAAACGGCGTGCTGCTTGACAACCCCGTTTTCATGCAGACCATCGGCCTTTGCCCGACGCTGGCGACCACGACCTCGCTGTCGAACGCCATCGGCATGGGCGTTGCGGCGACGGTCATCCTGATCGCGTCCAACATCGTTATCTCGGCGCTGCGCAAGTTTATCCCGGATAAGGTGCGTATCGCGGCGTTCATCACGGTAATCGCGGCATTCGTTACCATCGTCGACCTGTCGCTCCAGGCGTTCATCCCGTCGCTGGCAGCGTCGCTCGGCCTGTTCCTGCCGCTGATCGTTGTAAACTGCATCATCCTGGGGCGCGCGGAAGCCTACGCTTCCAAGAACAAGGTGCTTCCGTCCGCGCTTGACGGCGTGTGCATGGGCCTCGGCTTTACCTTCGCGCTCGTCCTGATGGGCTTCCTGCGCGAGCTGCTCGGCGCGGGCACCATCGCCGCCGGGATCATCGGCGCCAACGGCATCATGATCCCCGGCCTGTCGGCCTATCCCGCGACGGTCATGATCCTGCCTGCGGGCGGCTTCCTCGCGATGGGCTTCATCTTCGCGGCGCTCCAGTACATCATGGCAAAGAAGGAGGGCAAATAAATGAGCTTGGCATTCCCGGAAGCGATGGGCCTGGGCGAGATTTTCTCGCTGGCTGTCGCAGCGATCCTTGTTAACAACTATATCCTTGTCCAGTTCCTGGGCTGCTGCTCGTTCTTCGGCGTATCGAAGAAGACCGAGACGGCGGTCGGCATGGGCATGGCGGTTATTTTCGTCATGGCGCTTGCGTCTGCGGTGTCGTGGGCGGTTTGGTATTTCATCCTGCTGCCGCTCGACCTTGAGTACATGCAGACGATTGCGTTCATCCTCGTCATTGCGACGCTGGTGCAGTTTGTCGAGATGTTCATGAAGAAGTCGATGCCTGCGCTTTACCAGGCGCTCGGCATCTTCCTGCCGCTGATCACCACCAACTGCGCGGTGCTCGGCGCGGCGATCACGAACATCGACAACGGCTATTCGTTCATCGGCTCGGTCGTTTACGGCGTTGCAGCCGGTATCGGCTACACGCTCGCGATCGTTATCTTCGCGTCCATCCGTGAGCGCCTGGACGCGACTGCGAAGTGCCCGAAATGCTTCGAGGGCTTCCCGATCCAGCTGATCTCGGCGGCGCTGCTGGCGATGTCCTTTATGGGCTTCTCCGGCCTGAACCTGCCGCTGTAAGGCGCCCTCCCCGCTTATGGGGGAGGAAAGCCCACCCGATCTGTAATAAGGAGTGAAAACATACGATGCAGAATATCATATTTGCGGCGGCTTCGCTGAGCATTATGGGCCTTTTATTCGCCCTCCTGCTTGGTTTTGCCTCCAAAATCTTCGCGGTCGAGGTCGACGAGCGCATCCCGCTGGTGCGCGAGTGCCTGCCGGGCGCGAACTGCGGCGGCTGCGGCTTCCCGGGCTGTGACGGCCTGGCGGCGGCGATCGTTGCGGGCACTGCGCCGGTCAACGGCTGCCCGGTCGGCGGCGCGGCGGCGGCCGAAAAGATTGCTAAGGTCATGGGCGTAGAGGCTGCGTCCGGCGAAAAGATGGTTGCGCATGTACATTGCAACGGCGGCTGCAACGCGGTCGACAAGGCGAAGTACGAAGGGCTTCAGGACTGCAACGCGGCGCTGCGTGTCGCGAGCGGCCCGAAGGAGTGTGCGTTTGGCTGCATGGGGCTTGGCTCGTGCGTGAAGGCTTGTGCGTTTGACGCGCTGCACATTGAGAACGGCACGGCGGTTGTCGATGCGGAAAAATGTGTTGCGTGCGGCAAGTGCGTTGCGACCTGCCCGAAGAAGCTGATCGACCTTGTCCCGGCGAAGAACACGGTGCATGTCAACTGCATGAACCGCGACAAGGGCCCGGCGGCGATGAAGGTTTGCTCGGTTGCCTGCATTGGCTGCAAGATGTGCGAAAAGACCTGTAAATTTGACGCGATCCACGTAGAGAACAACGTGGCGTCGATTGATTACAGCAAGTGCAAAAACTGCAAGATGTGCGCGAAGGCTTGCCCGAAGGGCTGTATCGAGCCTGTCCCGACCCCTGAGGAGAAGGAAAAGTTCGCGGCGATGCAGAAGGCGCAGGCCGAGAAGGCCAAGCAGGCGGCTGCGGCAAAGGCTGCGGCTGAGAAGCCTGCCGAATAAGCCGGGCACTTTTACGCAAGCTACTCTCCCAGGGGCTCTGCCCCTGGACCCCGCGCCTGCGCGGCGGGCGGTCCTCCGCGGACAGCGCCAAAGGGGCTTGCCCCTTTGGAATCCCTTTCATCGCCTGCGGGCGGGATTGCCGGGGGAGGGCTGATTATGAAAATTCAGGAAGAAGGGGGGCAGGCTTTTTGATGAAAGACCCTTATGGATACCGTCCTTATCGCGGCAGCCGGGTGCGCCGTCGTGGGATTATAATCAACACGCTGCTCGGCATTGCGATTGCCGCGGCGGCGGTTTGGGTGCTTTGCCTGCTCCTTCCGTTGGACGAGGGCGGGCTGCGCTTCCCTGGGCAGGGGGAAGGTGGCAGCTCTGTATCGGACGGAACCGATACTGCGGATACCGAAGGGACGGGTCCCGCCGGTTCCCCGGGCCAGGACGCCCCAGGCGGCACCCCAGAAAACGGCACTGGCGGTGCGCCTGGCGGGGAGGGCACAGCAGGCCCCGAACCTGCAAAGCCCCTGGCCGGGCCACCCGCCGCTGCACCGGATAGCACCCAGGCGCCAGTGCGGTTTGGCCTCCGGAAAAACCCGGAGAAGGCCGAACCCCTTTGGGGCGCGCTGCCCAAGTCTCCCAAGGATAACCGGATGGTGCTGGTTTCGGCGGAGGACTTTGCCCGCGAAACCGACCGCCTGCTTGCGCTGTTTGAAAGCGGGGCGATTACTGGCGTTGCGGTCACTGTCAAGGATGAGCGCGGTGTGGTTTACTATCCGTCGGCGATCCCGGAGATCCAGGATAAACCGAGTATCCTCCAACCGGCCGGCGGCTTCACGGACGCGGTTTCCCGGCTGCGTTCGGGCGGCGTACCGCTGACGGCGGTGGTCTATACCCACTGCGACGACCGGTATTCGCGTATCGACGAGGATCTCGCGGTGCAGAATATCAACGGGGTCGGCTGGCGCGACGGCGCGATGCGCATTTACCTCGACCCGGCGGATGAGGAAGCGACGGCGTACCTTGCGGCGGTTGCCGCCGAGCTCGACGCGCTCGGTTTCCAGGAGCTGCTGCTGCGCGGCCTGGGCTACCCGTCCAGCGGATGGCTCGCCCGGATCGCCTATCCCGAGGACCGTTTCGGCACCGTTACCGGCTTTGTCGGCAAGGTGCGGGAGGCCGTGCAGACTGCGCGCGTCTCGGTATGGCTCGATTCCCCGGACTACGCGGTCAACAGCGACACCGGGCAGGCTGTGAAAGAGCTTTATGAAACCGCTTCCAGGGTATTCGCGGAAGTCCCGGACGGCAGCAGCGCGCAGGCCCTTCAGGCGGGCGTCGCGGCGGCGGCTGGCGGCAGCGGCAAGCTGGTTGTATGCACCAGCGACACGCTGGCAGCGCTTCCGGCGGTACTGCTCGATGTGCCGCTCGGCCAGCTGTCGTAGCGGCGTAGTTCCAACTGAATAACAGCAGGGCTGGCCGCTGAACGGCTGGCCCTGCTTCCTTTTGCAAATTGATGGACTTTTTTCTGTACAGATGCTTGACAAAACCGTCTGCGGCGCGTATAATATATCTTGTTCGCGGGTGTAGTTTAGTGGCAAAACTCCAGCTTCCCAAGCTGGCTATGAGGGTTCGATTCCCTTCATCCGCTCCAAGGTATAAGCCCGTGCAGTGTTGATGGCTGCACGGGCTTTTGCTTTGCGCGGCAAATCAGCTGCCGCTTTCCCCGGGAGGGACGCTGCCGCACCCCATTTGCTGGCCGTCCAGCCCGGCGAGGTACGCCTCGCCCCATTGGCACATCGCGTCCAGAACCGGGATGACGCTTTCGCCGAACGCGGTCAGTGAATACAGCGTTTGGGGCGGCTTTTCCGGGATCACCTCCCGGTGCACCATGCCGCAGCCCACGAGGTCGCGCAGCTGCTGGGACAGCATTTTAGGCGTTGCCTGGGGGATCTGCCGCTGTAGTTCCATATAGTGCAGCGGGCGTTTCGCCAGGTGCCAGAGGATCAGCGGCTTATATTTCCCGCCGACCAGCGACAGGGTAGCCTCAACGGGGCAGTTAAATTGTGTTCGCATGATGATCTCACCTCACAAACAGTATAGCATGGCATGCCGGGTCGGGAAAGGGCTCTCTTTTTGGGAAGTACCTTACAAAAAGGTGCCCTCTTGCGCCTGCTGGCGATTGTGTTAAAATCAGGTCAGGCGGCTGCTTGGATGCAGCCGGAAACCATCGGTTAGAAAGGACTGTTTTTTATGGATTTTATCACGCTTGCCAAAACCCGCTGCTCTGTGCGCAGCTACGCCAGCCGGAAGGTCGAGCCTGAAAAGCTGGGCCGGATTCTGGAAGCTGCCCATGTGGCGCCCACTGCCGCCAACCTACAGCCGGTGCGGCTGCTTGCCGTACAAAGCGAAGAGGGCTTAGCGAAGGTCGGCAAGGCCGCCAACATCTACGGTGCGCCGCTTGCGGTCATCGTCTGCGCTGACCACGGCAAGGCGTGGGTGCGCCCCTTCGACCGGAAGCAGACCGGCGATATCGACGCATCCATCCTGACCGACCATATGATGCTCGCGGCCACAGAGCTCGGTCTGGGCAGCGTATGGGTATGTTATTTCCAGCCGGACATCCTGCGCCGCGAGTTTTCCCTCCCCGCCAATTTGGAGCCGGTCAACATCCTGGCGGTTGGCTATCCCGGCGAGGGGCTTGCAGACCCGGCGCGGCACAGCCGCACCCGTATCCCGCTGGACGAGCTGGTTTCCTACGAAACGCTGTAATGCTGCCCCGATCAAGGGATATGGCAAGGCTGCGGCTATCAAGCCGCAGCCTTCCTTTTGTAAAAGCCCGCTGCCGTCCAGCCGGGCGGAACCCCCAGCGGCAACATACTCACCCGACGGACCGGGCCCCCGGATTTGATCGACCGTTATGCGTTAAACGTTCAGGCTTGAGCTTTTTTCCCCTAAGAGCTTTGATTTTTGAGCCTTGAGCGTTCTGCTTTTTTCTTTTAGCTTTACAGCCCTTTGCCGCGCCTGCGGCGTCATCAAAGAAAGGTTTTCAGCACCTTTTATAAATGAGCGCACGGTTTTTTTAGTGTTTTACCTGCCTGACCGTGCAAACCAGGCAGGGAGCATGGTTTCGGGGTTTCGGGCGGCAGCAGGGAGGGGTCAATAGGAAACTGTAATCTCGGTCAGGGCGTTTGCGACCGAGAGCGCCGCGTCGACCTCGACCATGAAATCGTTGATTTCCTTTTCCAGCCGTTCCATTTCCCGGAATGCCCCGACCGGGTCGACGAGCTCATAGGTCTGGGACTCGATAAAATCCTGGCGTGCCTTTTTGACCTCTTCCGAGAGGTTCTTCGGGTCGGAGGAACCGAACAGGTCCTTGAGATAAGCGTCCGCGCGGGTTTCCAGCGCTTTTCCGTTCTGTTTGTCCGCTTCCGCCTGGGCCTGCTGATAGTCCGCGGCCAGCTGATCCAGGAGCTGCTGCTGGTAAACGATGCCGTGGTTTTTCATTTCGATCGCTTCGGCGACGGTAAATTCGGCGCCGTTGATGACGACCTTGGCCGCCGCGTTCGAGAGCACGACCGCGCGCTTGATCGCGTCGCGGCGGCGGATGAGCGCGCTGGCGCTTTTGTAGGCGGACACGGCCTGTTCACAAAACTCGCTGACCGGCTTGCCGTTGATTTTACGGTTTGAATGCTTATTGGCCACGACAAACGCCGTACTTCCGATTGCTTTCGAAATGCGGGCGTCCATTGTTTTCAGTTCCGCAAGTGCTTTATGGACTGTCATTTTCTCTGTTGTCATGTCGACCGCTCCTTCCGGCGTACCTGGCGGCTTGTGCCGCTCATCTTGCCAGAAACAATTATACGCTTTCCAGGGTGCAAAAGAAAGGCACAGTTGTATTGCAAACAGATTACCGTAATTTTACAGTGCTGGCAGCTGCAAATGAAATTTTTCTGTAAAAAACGGTCCTCGGCGCAAGCCTTCCGGTTTGACACGCCGCGCCAGAACGTGCTACAATATCCATGCAAAAAGAGGTGTACAGGCATGAAAACGGAAACCGCCCCTTATCTGGCCTGCGAGCAGCGGGGCACATACGCGCTGCTGATGATGGCGGCTGGGATGATGGGGGCATATACGTACAATCTGCGCGGCGGGGTATTCTGCAATGCGCAGACCGCAAATATTGTGATGATGTCGATTGCTTTCGGCAAGCAGGAGTGGCTGCACGGCTGCTATTATTTCATCCCGGTATCGGCTTATCTGGCGGGCTCGTTCCTGTCGGAGCTCCTGCCGTCCCCGGTGAAGCGCCTGGGCTTCCTGCGCTGGGACACTTATCTGGTTGCGTTCGAGACGCTGATGCTGTTCCTGATCGGGTTTATCCCGCTCAGCGTGCCGCACCAGGTGGTGCAGGTGCTGGTAAACTTTCTGGCGTCCATGCAGTACAACACCTTCCGCCAGGCGGAGGGTGTCCCGATGGCGACGACGTTCTGCACGAACCACGTCCGCCAGGTAGGCGTAGCCGTGGCCAAGCTGCTGCGCAAGGGCGACCGGGCGGCTGTCCTGCGCGGGCTGCTCCATGCGGGGATGATCGGCTGTTTTCTCGCAGGCGGGGCGCTGCTGACGGCGTTTTGCGGCGTGCTGCGGGAACGTGCGGCGTGGCTGATCTTGATTCCAATGCTGCTTGTGCTCACGCGCCTTGTCCATGCGGACCTGACGACGGAGCATGGGTTACTGGGCCGCAAGCCCTCGGGGCACTGAGCAGCGAAAAGCCCCGCAGCCTTCCCGGCTGCGGGGCTTTTCCGCCTGCGCGGCGGGCGGCAGGGCGCTGCCCTGCACCCGCGCCTGTGCGGCGGGCACCAAAGGGACTCGTCCCTTTGGAATCCCATTCCCGCCTGCGGGCGGGGGGCGCTGTTTTCTGGACTGCCTGGGCGGGTAACCGTCAGTACGGCAATCCTTTGTCAATCGTTCGCGCGGATACGCTCAACGATGGATTGCTTGGCGATCACGCGGTAGAGCAGCAGCGGGAGCCCTGCGCCAAGCAGCGCGAACACCGGCAGCATACAAAGGATGGGCAGGAAGGTCGGGCGGTAGGAAAAGAACCAGAACATGCTGCCCATGACCTCGCCGAGCATCGGCCCGCTCGCGACTGCAAAGACAGCGGACGCCGCAATCGCCAGCCCGGAATAGATCAGCCCTTCGCACATCAGCATTTTCTTGAGCTGCCGCCCGGTCATGCCGATCGATTGCAGTACGGCAAATTCGCGGCGGCGGGTAAAGATGCTCGTCAGCACCGCGTTGAGGAAGTTCAGCACGCCGACCAGGCCCACAATAAAGCTGAGCGCGCCGCCAAGGGTCAGGAACATGCCCTGGAAACCCTTGAACTCGCTGACATAGCTTTGCTTGGACTCGTAGTCCATCAGCGGGTTGATGGTTTCCGTGTATTCCGCGAGATAATCTTCCATCGCGGCAACAGCCTCCGGCGATTCCATATCGATCAGCAGGTTCAGGATATCCGTGTTGTGCAGGTCGGCCTTGAAGGTCTCCGCGCCCAGCACGAACTGCGTCGCGCCATAGAACCGGAAGCTCATGGAATTGCGCATGGAAACCGCCGCGCACACGGTATATTCGATGTCCTCATATTGGGACGGCTCGCTGCCGATGTTCCGGCTACCGATATTTTCATACGCCGCGTCCAGCTCGTCCAGAGGGATTTCCTCGCCCGTATCCTCGTAAAAATACTTCCACTCGTCCACCCGGCGCAGCGTGATTTTGTCGCCCGGCTTCGCCCAGTTGGTGTTATCCTCCTTTTCGCCGTAGTCATCGGTAAAGTAGACGGCGGCAATCGCCCGCTGCGAGGGGTCGTTCAGCGGCGCGAGGTCGCCCTCAATCAAGTCCAGATGGTCCACCGCATAGGGCTCCATGCCATACAGGTCGGCTTCACTCATCACGCGCCCATCGGCGCTTTTCGCCCGCTTGGACAGCAGGTCGTCCACGGATTCCGGCGTGCCCCACCGCAGATAGTTGTTCCTTGCAAAATCCAGCGGCTCAAAGGCGGAAACCGTGCGGCTCGCGCCGTAAATCCGCGCACAGTCCTTGATCCCCGGCTGGGCGATGAGGTCTGCGATATCCTCTTCCTGCATGAAGTCCAAGGAGCCGCCCGTCTGGAAATAGCTTGCGTCGCCGGCGATAAAGTCGGTCACAACCCAGGCTTGCAGGTATTTATCCATGTCAAAGCCGTTCGCAAATACAAACGTCAGCTGCATCAGCACCACCGCGAGCGCCAGGGAAATGACCGTCAGCACGGTTTTGGAACGGCTGCGCCCCATGTTCGCCCACGCCATGCGGTAGATGTTCGCGCCCGACGAGCGGCGGCGGGTTTTCTTCCCGGCCCGGACGCTGTCGCCCTCGGTGTAGCGCACTGCCTCGATTGCGGATACCTTCGACGCGATTTTCCCCGGCTTGCGGCAGGAAATCAACACCGTCACCAGCGAAAACGCTGCGGCAAACAGGAACGCGATGGGCGGCACAGTGACCGAATAGACCTTGAAGTTGGTGATATCCATTACGATGGGCACAAGCGCCTTGCCGGTGAAGTAGCCCAGCGCCAGCCCGATCGGGATGCCGCCGAGCGCCAGCGCCAGCGCCTGATGGCGCACGATGCGTTTCAGCTGCCTGCCGGTTGTGCCGATGGTTTTCAGCAGGCCGTAAAACTGGATATCGCTTGATACTGAAATGCGGAAGATATTATAAATAATGAGATAGCCGGTAAAGATGATCAGCAGGAGCAGCCCCACGACTGCCGCAACGGTGGTAAGGTCGAAATTTTCGGAAATCTGCGCGCCGAGGTAGGCCCAGTTGACGCCGATCGCGATAAATTCGCCAGAAGCTGCGCCGTGTACCTTTTCGTCGTCTTCCTGGTAGCCGTGGTCGGCCAGGATTTCCAGCATTTCCTCCCGGATGCGGGCGCTCGAGCCGAGCATGATGTTCATATCGGTGCGCCCGGTTATGTCGTATTCGCTCTTCGGTACGTAGCTCCCAAGCACCTCGTCGGCGTATGCACGGGAGACATTCGCGAAGCTGGCCACGCATGCCGGGTCGTATTCCCACCAGCCGCACAGCGTAAAGGTGTCGGTGCGCAGCTCCGGATGCTTGCTATTTTGCCCGAGGTAGTAAGGCAGTTCGATTTTCGCGCCCATTTCGGGCTCTACGCCGAGCAGCGCCAGCACCCGGCTGTCCACGATGATTTCATCCTTTTCGCGCGGGTAATGGCCTTCCTCGAGCTCGATGAAGTAATCCCTCGCGCAGTTTTCGTCCATCCAGCTGACCTCGACGTGCGCCTTGTTGAAGGGCGGGTCGGTTGGCATCCCGAGCATCTGCCGCAGGGCGATGCTTTTGATGCGTTCGTCGGTGGAAAGCTCGTCAATTTGCTCCTGGGTCACGTCCTTGAAGGTACCGTGGAACCGCCCGCCGACCTGCCGGAAGGTCGATTCCTGGAAGGAGTTGACAATCGCGCCCGCGATACTGAACAGCGACATGAACAGCAGCGTGGTCAGCGCGATTGCAAGGACGGCGATCAGGTTGCGCGTCTTCGCCGCCCGCAGGCTGCGCGCCGAAATGCGGCGGATGCAGCCCTTGTTTGCAACCTTGAGCTCGAGCATTATACCACACCCCCGTTCACAATGCGCCCGTCCTCGATGTGTACAATGCGGTTGCCGAGCTGGGCGATCTCCTCGTTGTGGGTGATCATGACAATCGTCTGGCCGTATTTCTCGCTTGAGATCTGCATGAGGTTGAGCACCTCCTGCGAGGTTTTGGAGTCGAGGTTGCCCGTCGGCTCGTCTGCGAGGATGATCGACGGCTTGGTTGCGAGCGCCCGCGCAATCGCGACGCGCTGCTGCTGCCCGCCGGAAAGCTGGTTCGGGAGGTTGTGCAGCTTGCTTTGCAAGCCAAGCGTCTCGATGACACTGCTGACGAACGCCTTGTCAATACGCTCCCCGTCCAGCTCGATCGGCAGCACGATGTTTTCATAAACGTTCAGCATCGGCACAAGGTTGTATGCCTGGAAGACAAAGCCGATCTGGCGGCGGCGGAAAATGGTCAGGTCGTCCACGCCGAGTGCGAAGATATCGCGTCCGCCGATGAACACCTTGCCGCTGTCCGCCCGGTCGAGCCCGCCCAGCATATGCAGCAGCGTCGACTTGCCCGAGCCCGAAGTCCCGACGATCGAGACAAACTCGCCCTCCTCGACCGAGAGGTCAACGCCGTCCAGCGCACGCACAAGGGTGTCGCCCGAGCCGTAGTATTTCCGAAGGTCCTGTGTTTCCAAAATAGCCATCCGTATTTTCCTCCTTGAGTGCAGGCCCTTTTGCGGGGCCGGTTTTTCTTCTGTGACTCTAGTGTACCACACAATTCTTTCGAGAATCTTTCAGGAATCTTACAGTTTTGAAAGATTTCCGGGGTCTGCCGCCCGCAGCGTTGGGCAGCATGGCAAAAAACGGGGCCCGTTCGTAAAAGTTGTCTATTTTGCCGATTGACAAATCGCGGGCGGGCGGTAGAATAAGAATGCATGTGTCAAGACACATGACATATCACATATGGAAATGGTGAATCGAAATGGGTACATTCAAAGCATTCCTCAAGCGCAAGGACATTGAGATTTCTGTCAAGCGCTATCTGGTGGACGCGCTCGGCGCAATGGCGCAGGGCCTGTTCTGCTCGCTGCTGGTCGGCACGATCATCAATACGGTCGGGCAGCAGTTCCACATCCCCTTCCTGTCGCAGACCATCGCGACCATCGGTGCGGGCGACAAGCAGATTGCCTACACGGTGGGCGGGCTCGCCTCGGCAATGAGCGGCCCCGCGATGGCGGTTGCCATCGGCTATGCGCTGCACTGCCCGCCGCTGGTGCTGTTCTCGCTCGCGACGGTCGGCTTCTCGGCGAACGCGCTTGGCGGCGCGGGCGGGCCGCTTGCGGTGCTGCTGATCGCGATTGTCGCGGCGGAGCTCGGCAAGGCGGTATCCAAAGAGACCAGGATCGACATCCTTGTGACCCCGCTGGTCACAATCTTCTCGGGCATTATCGTTTCGGCGCTCTGCGCGCCCGCGATCGGCAAGGCGGCCTCCTCGGTCGGGCAGATCATCATGTGGGCCACCGAGCTCCAGCCGTTCCTGATGGGGATTGTCGTGTCGGTGATCATCGGCATTGCGCTGACGCTGCCCATCTCCTCGGCGGCAATCTGCGCGGCCCTCAGCCTGACCGGCCTTGCGGGCGGCGCGGCGGTTGCGGGCTGCTGCGCGAATATGGTCGGCTTTGCGGTGCTGTCCTTCCGGGAAAACCGCTGGGGCGGGCTGGTTTCGCAGGGGCTCGGCACCTCCATGCTGCAAATGGGCAACATTGTGCGCAACCCGCGCATCTGGCTCCCGGCGATCCTTACATCTGCGATTACAGGGCCTCTTGCCACATGCGTTTTCCGCCTGGAGATGAATGGCGCGCCGGTGTCCTCCGGCATGGGCACCTGCGGGCTGGTCGGGCAGATCGGCGTATGGACGGGCTGGGTCTCCCCGAGCGCCGAAGCCCTTGCGAACGGCGCGGCCGCAATCACCCCCGGCGCGATGGACTGGCTCGGGCTGCTGCTCATCTGCTTTGTGCTCCCCGGCGTGCTGTGCTGGGCGTTCGGGCTGCTCTTCCGGAAGTCCGGCTGGATCAACGAAGGCGACCTGACGCTTTCGTAAATGAGCCGGGGACCGGTACTTTCTGGAAGCGGAGGTTTTGTTTACAAAACGGTTACGTTTTTTTGAAATTCTGTTCAAGGGTTCGACAAACTTTTGACACAGCGTTGTTGTAAGATAGATTCAGGGCACAGGAATAAGAAAAATAATTCCCCTTTTCATATTTACTCCCTTCAAAATCTGTCGGTCCGGCGTTCGGCAGGAATACCCCTTACGTCAGAGGGGCCGGCAGTCAAACAACAACAGAACGTGATGCGTCTTTCCACTACTTCCTCCGTTCTTTTTTACATAGCAGCTTTGACGGCTTGCATCCAACTCAGAAAACCCGGCCCCTCTGCGAGAGGGGGCCGGGTTTTTTGTACGCCGGTCCGGCGGGCGGGAAAACGGCCAATAGCAGAAAATCATAAAAACCCCGCGCGGCGCGCCGGACAGGCAGGATACGGGGCGCTGGGTAGCAAGCCGCATTAAAGTTCCGGGAAAGCACAAAAAACCTTTGAAATCCGTGCTTTTATGGCCTTCAAAATATTTTTACGTTTGCGGAGAACTGCATCGGAAATCGAAAGACAAAAACGCCCCGGCGTGCGATAATAGAATCACCGAAAGGGAACAGAAACCCTCACGGAAACCCAAAAGAAAGGCGGGCGATCCCCTATGAATTCCTTATTGATCAGGCGCAACCAAGTGGGCCGCCTGGTTTCCACCCGATGTACGCGCGGCGGAACGCCACGCCGCAAAACCCGCAACAGGGTATCAAAATCCAACAATTTACCTGTCAATATGGAGGTTTTACTATGACTACAATGCTGATGATCCTGCTGGCACTCGCCGCAATGGCCGCATCCCACCTCGCGAACCCGGTAACGGTCCCCGCTTCTGAAAACAGCTACGACTACCGCTAAGCCCAAAAGGAACCGGCTTCATACCTGAATCAAACGGAGGTAACAATTATGACTGCCCTCACTGCTATACTGATGTCCATCCTGACCCTCGGCGCAATGGCTGCTTCGCAGCTGCTGGCCCCGGCGGATTTCGCCGCGACCCGTTCCGGCTACGACTACCGCTGAACCCCAAAACCAAACGAACTGATGTGAAATGGAGGTTTTACCATGACTGCAATGCTGATGATCCTGCTGGCGTTTGCCGCAATGACCGCTTCTCACCTCGCGAACCCTGCCGCGGCGGCAGTGGAGCCCGAGTACGACTACAGATAACCCATTCAGCGGGAAGCCCGTCCGGAAGGACGGGCTTCCTGTTTCTGCGCGCGCCCCGTTTTGTTGCAAACGCAGTGAAATATTTCCAATTTATCCAGATTCCCGCTCAAATAAGGCGGTTTTACAGCCTTTCCCCACCCTCCCAGAGAATGTAATATTTCAATTCGCTGGAAGCCCTTGCACGATGGCCGCGGGGCGGGTATACTGGGAAACAGGAAGGCGCACAAGCCGTGGCAGGCGCCTTTCAGAATTCCGCAACAGAACATGAGGGCAGGATCATGAAACGATACCTAAAGACCCTTTTGCTTTCGCTGCTGACGCCGGCGCTGCTGACAGCTACCGCCGGTATGGCGGGCGCTTCGGTGTTCCCCGCCCCCTCGACCGACGAGGCGGGTGTGACGCGCTGGGGCTACCTGGGCGACGGCGGCAAAAAGGTCACTGATTTTATTTACAGCTCCGCGTCGGAGTTCGACGCTTCCGGGCTCGCGGCTGTCACAAACGAGGAAGGCGGCTTCGCCCTGGTCGGGCGGGACGGCGAGCCCGTGACCGATTGGCTGGAAATGCCGAGGTCCGCCGAATCGGACGGCACGTACAAAGCGCTTGACTATGGCAAACGCATCGACTATTACGACAGTGACGGGCAGCTTGCAGGCTCCATCGAGGGCGCGGTGGGCTTCCCGGGCGACGGCCTGGTCGTGACCGGCGTGCGCTCAGGCAGGCGCACGGTTTACGGCTACACCGCCCTCCAGCCGGAGGGGCAGGAGGAGGAGGCCGGCGAAGAGGAAGCGCTTCCCGCTGCGGAGGAAGGCGGGGAACCGGCTGAGGAAGAGGAAGACAGCGGCTTTGCCATCCCGCCGCAGTATCAGGCAGCGGGCGCGTTCCGCAAGGGGCGGGCGCTCGTACAGACCGAAACCGGCGCTTATGCGGTGATCAACACGCGCGGGCTGGTGCTCAAGGAGCTGCCCGAGGGGGCGGTGCCCACGGCGCTTGACATCTACGCCGACACCACGGTCATCCTTGAGATGCAGGGCAAATACGCGCTCTATTCGCTGGACAGCATGCAGTTTGCAACCACTTTCGCCTATGATGAAATCCTCCCGTTTGACCGCGGCGCGGCGCGCTGCCGCAGCGGCAACCTGTGGGGGCTCATCACCCCATCCGGCTCCGTCGTGATGGAACCGACCTATCCCTACCTCTCCTACATGGGCGAGGGCGTTTACGCGGCGCGCGGCACCGACCAGGGCGCGGCGGCGGTCAGCGAGACCGGCCGGGTGCCTACACCACCGGGACCTATGTCGGCGGCTTCCAGACCTTCAGCCACGGCCTGTCATGGCATGGCAGCCTGGACGGCAGCGTCGTCTTCTTCAACGCCCGCGGCACCCTTGCCGCCCCGCTCCACGGGGTGGAAAACCCGCAGGTGATGACCTCGCGCACGGCGCGGGTCACGCGCGACGGTGCGGAGTCGTATGTCGATATCTATACCGGCGAAACCATTTACCGCAATGCCCGCAGCTATCCGCTGGACGGCGGGCTCACGATCACGGCCGAAAGCTACGAGAAATACCTCGGGATGCGCGCCGACGGCACGGAATACGGCTACCACGTCGAGTACCCCCAGCTTTCCGGGCTCGAGGACGAGGGCGTGCAGGCCACGATCAACGACGCGCTGCGCAGCTTCTTCGTATCCGGCCCTGCGGGCGCGAAGGACCGCTCGCTTGAAGCGACCTTCGGCTTTTCGGTCGAGGGGCAGGTGCTGGTGGTCTGGGCAAGCGGCGTAAGCGGCCTGGACGACGCGGCAACGGCCTGGTGCGAGTCGATCGGCCTTGACCTTACGACCGGGGCGCGCTACACGGCCTATGAATCGCTGTTTAACAGCAGCGCGCCGTCTGTGCTCGCGGGGCTGCTCCCGGAGGGCCCGCCCTATTACGAATCCCCGCGCATGGACGCGGGCGGCGTGACCTTCTTTTGCAGCTATCCGGCCGAAAAGGGCGCGGAGCCCTACACCGAATCGGTCCGCCTGACCTATGAAGAATTAGCACAAGCAATCGACTTTGACAGCGCCTGTTACCGGGCGCTGTCTGGGTTTCAGGGGGTGGTCTTCGAGGATGTTCCCTTTGGGCACTGGGCCTTTGCCGCGACCGCAGAGGTCGCGCACCGGGGCTGGATGCAGGGCAGCGATGGCAAATTCCGCCCTGGCAGCCTGCTGACCGGCGCGGAGGCCGTCGCGACGGCGGCGCGGGCGCTCAGCCTGCCCGCCGGGGTGATGCCGCAGCTGCCCGCCGGGGCGTGGTACGCGGCGGACGCGGGCGCGGCCTGGGAAGCCGGGCTGCTCGAGGGCTTTGAGGAGCCCTGGCTCCACCTGCGGGAGCCGCTCGGGCGCGCCGGCGCGATGCAGCTGCTGGCAAACGCCCTGCTCCGCCGCGGCGCGCAGCTGCCGGGCGATTCGGAATGCGCCGCCCTGCTTGCCGCCTTTTCCGACGGCGCGTCCGTGCCGGAGGCCCGCCGTACCGCCGCCGCCCTCTGCGTGCGCGAAGGGCTGGTGCAGGGCAGCGGCGGCGCGCTGCGCCCCCATGACGCCTTCACCCGCGCGGAGTTCGCGCAGGTATTGATGAACTTTGCCGGATGGGCGGGATAAATGGCGCATTAAAACCCGCCGGGAATTTCCTTAAAAATTATTTTGCAATTTATTCACAAATTGGGGGAACTTCCCGTTGTGTTGCGCCGTCAAATATGATAAACTACAAGTACAATCTGGAAAGCTTTTAGGAGGTAACTTTGATGAGACGTACAAAACGCCTGGGCGCATTCCTGATCGCCCTGGTCATGATCTTTACCATGCTGCCGGTGATGACGGCAGGCGCGGTAAACCTCAGCGGCAATATCGTGCTGGTAATGAACAGCACCGATTTCACCGTGAACGGCACCAAGACCAAGATCGATGCGCAGGGTTCAAAGCCGGTGCAGTCAAAGGGCTACACCATGCTCCCGCTGCGCGCGATCCTGGAAGCAACCGGCGGCACGCTGAGCTATGACGGCAATACGAAAAAGATCACCATCGTGCGCGGCGGCGACACCGTCGTGCTGACGCTGGACAGCAAGACCGCGGTTGTCAACGGCGGCAGCCGTTCCCTCGGCGCGGCGCCTTACGCGACCAACGGCCGCACAATGGTACATATCCGTACCCTGGAACTGTTCGGCATGAAGGTTGACTGGGACAGCAAGACCAACAACGTAACGGTCAAGTATGTCGAGCCGACCAAAATCTTCAACCTGACCCTGCAAAACGGCATGGGCACGCCCTATTCGAGCGTTGAGATCGCCCCGATGGGCACCGGCACCCCCGACTGGTCGGGCAACCTGCTCGGCGCGGACACCCTGAACATCAACGGCAACCTGACCGTACAGGCCCCCATCACCGGCACCGGCATGTACCAGCTGCGCTGCGGCTATGTCTCTGCGGGCAAGACCCTGTACCACACCATCAGCAATGTCAACCTGACCGGCATGACCGACCGGGCGACCATCCTGATGAACAGCACCACCACCCCGCAGGTTTCCATCGACGGCAATTCCGCGACCGGCCGCACGATCTCGCTGTACTTCCTGAACAATACCGGGAAAACCATCAGCGCGATCTACGCGAAGCCCTCAAGCGACGCTTATTTCTCCCAGACCAACCTCATCGGCACCTCCCTGCTTCAGAACGGCGGGCAGGCGAGCACCACTTTCAGCTATAATGCGTCAAACCCCTATTACGATTTCTACGCAACCTGCACCAATGGCACGAACGAGACTTATACCCGCGTCCCGGTCACAACGACCTCCACGCAGACCTTCGGTTCGGTTGTGCTGTACGCCAACGGCAAGACCGGCAGCACTGGCGGCAGTTCCTCAGGCAGCGGCGACACCGAGGTTACCTTTAAGAATAACTCCGGCAGCAAAATTTATGAAATCCGCGTAGGCACCAAGTCCAGCAGCGTCAAGAGCGGCACGACCGTCTGGTCGGATTCCGACGGCCTTGGCGATGGCAAGACCACAACTTTCAGCATGGATCTCGGTTCTACTACCAAGTGGTACTTCGGCATCTATACGACCAGAAATCCCGCAGCCAGCCGCAGCCCGAGCGCAAGCGGCGTAGTCAATTTCAAGAAAACGAATGCAATCTCCGCACGCGTTACCGCCACTGAGGAAGATGATGGCTATGTGCTGATGGATTATGACGAATGCACTGATTCCGATTGTAAGGACGAAGATGATGCAAAGGATATCCATGATGATCTGACTGCTTCTAAGAGTTCTGGCGGTAAGGGTTATAAGTCTTCTTATTCTTCGGAATCTGATTTCAAAGAAGCCGTTGATAGTGATGATCGCGGCCACTATGAAGAACAAGACGGCGAAGTCAGCTTCTCGATCTCCCAGATCAAGTATGACGGCTCGTCCTCTTCGTCCAGCAGCGGCGACGGCGACGTTGACCTGAACCTGGTAGCTTACTACGATGATATCGACAATTTCTATATTGTAACCAAGTCGGACTACGAAGATGACGATATGGATGATGACGATTACGACGACGAGTATGACGATCTGATTTCCGGCACGCTTGACGAGTGCGAATATGAGCTGCTGGAAGACGCGCTGGAATCGGATGCGTACAATTACCTCGTTTGGGTGATCGGCAGCACAGTCCACAAGGCAAGAATTGATGTTGACGAAGATGATGAATGGGTAACGGTTGTGATCACCGGCAAGAACAAGGTAGAATACAACGGTTCTGATGATGAAAAGACGCTGGCGCTGGTTGAAAACTACAGCGGTGACAATAACGTGAAAGTGATGTTAAACCCCAACTCTGGCGAAGAAATATCATTCAAGCTGGATGATGATAAGTTCGCTTATAGGTGGCTTTCTACCAGCAAAACGTCGGATTGGAACTTCGATACCGATCTCAACGGTTTTGATGATTCCGATGTTGACCTTGATGATTACAATGGCTTTATCCATGCCCGCTTCGACGAAGATGATTTCACCTTTAATGAAATCGATGACTAATTAAAAAATTTCCAGCAAGCCCCCCGGTTTTTTTAAGCCGGGGGGCTTTTTTTCCAACAAAAACTGTGTTATACTAAAGGCACTGCACGCGTTTCGCGTGAAAAAACCCCGCAAGGAGATTCAACGTGAACATCCAGATTTTTGGCAAAAACAAATGCTTTGACACCAAAAAGGCCGAGCGCTGGTTCAAGGAACGCCGCATCAAATACCAGCTGGTCAGCCTTGACAAATACCCCATGTCCCGCGGCGAATTTGACAGCGTGCGCCGTGCGCTGGGCGGGCTTGAGCCGCTGATCGACGCCTCGGCGCGCGGCTACGCGTCCCTGGCCTACCTCGCCTTTGAAGAAGACAAAATCGAGCGCCTGCTGGACGACCCGCGCCTGATGCGCACGCCGGTTGTCCGCAACGGCCGTCTTGCAACCGTCGGTTACTGCCCGGAAACCTGGGCGGGGTGGCAGTGAGGGCGCGCCGCGCCGCAGGGCGCTTTTTCTCGTTGGCGCTGGCGCTGCTGCTGGTGCTGGGCGTGCCTGCGGGGGCCGCAGCCGAAACCGCCTTCACGATGTCCCCGCAGGGCGCGGTGACGAAGGAGGAAACCACGGTCATGCGCGGCAGTGCATGGCTGGACACCCGCGCTTACGCTTACCCGGACGGCGCACGGCTTTCGATGATGCGGCTGCGCACGGTCGGCGGCGGCACCGCCGCGCAGGATCTCGGCAAGCTGACGCTGGACGGCACGGTGGGCGCGCTGCACCGCTGGGACGAAGCCACAAAAAGCTGGTACAACATCCAGCTGCAAACCGGCAGCTATCCTGCCGGGACGTACCATCTCGCCACGCCGCAGGGCAGCGCCCTGCTGGTCACCTCCCAGGCGTATCTTGACCACAGCAACGGCATGATTGAGCACCTGCCGGCCTGCGACGGCACGCTGAACGTAACGGCGACGGGGACGGGTTTCCTGTTCACCCTGCGTTCGCCCGCCCTCCCTGCGAACGTCCATGCGGAATGGTTTTTGATCCGCTCGGACGCGCAGCTGGTCGACTGGTCGCGCAGCGATTCGCTTGAAAAGTGGTCGATTTACTGTTTTACCGGTGAAAACCGGTGGTGTTACAATGGGTATTATTATAAAGCGCCGGACAGCTATTACCCTTACGGGCCGAATTATTTCCACAACCTGCCTGCGGCCTACATCGTCGGGCGCATGATGCGCGACGAGGACCAGCCAGCGTCGGCTTATCTGGGGCTCGCGATGCTTGACGTGATGGACGGGCTGCGCAACAGTGAGGGCTATTGGCCTTCCCTTGCGGGCAGCACCTGGCTGCGCGACGACTACGGCATCGGCCCGGGCTACTTCGACACCCGTTTCAACATCGACCTTGCGGTCGCGATGCTGAACGCGGTCAGCCGCTACGGGGTAGAGGAGTGGCGTGCCGACCTCATCCGGTTTGGCGATTATTTCTGCGGCTATGCCGAGCGGCATCATTTTGATTATCAGCTTGGCGACAAGGTCGGCTGGCTGGTGCAGGATTACGCGCACAAGGACGGCGGCAAGCCGACGCACTGCTCGCTGAACCACCAGGCGGCGGAAGCGGTATTCCTTTACCGGCTGGCTGCGCTGACGGGCGAGAGCCGCTTCACGGAGACGGCTGAGCTGCTCACCCTTGGCATTGAGAACTCTGCGCCTTACTGGATCAGGCAGGACGGCGATCTGCACTATTACCGTTTGCCGGACGGTTCTTTTGGGCGCAAGGATTACGCATATTTGACCTACAACGACCTTCTTGAGCTTCAGCAGTATGTGGCCGAGTCGCGCGGCACCCCAAGCGCGTTAATCAACGGGCTGCTGACGAGCAAAAAGCTCTGGATGGACGCAAACGGGGTTACCGATTACAACAAGTAATCGGTGTTCGCCTCCACGGCGGGTGCCAGAGGACGCTGTCCTCTGGACTCCTGCCGGTGGCCCTGCCCCCTGGACCCCCGCGATTTTTTTGTAAAAAAATCGAGTAAAAACTTCATCCCGCCTGCGGGCGGGGGAAAGTGCGCGGAGCATTCTTACGCAAATTATACGAATAGTAATATTTTGTTTGAAATTACGATCTGTATTAAAATGCTTTTGTAATAATCAGGCAAAGAATTACTAATTGTATTATTATATAAATTGTTATAATCATTTAATTTTATACGAATCGTAATACTACGGCCTGTTATATATTGAGAAGATAAAACAGGCCGTATTTTTCGGAGGACATCATGCTCTTTAACTCCATTGATTTCCTGCTTTTTTTCCCGCTGGTCACCGTAGTTTATTTCCTGCTCCCGCACCGGGTACGCTGGGTCTGGCTGCTTGTGACGAGCTATTTTTTCTATATGTGCTGGAATCCCAAGTATGTTGTGCTGATTGCGTTGTCGACGGTAGTCACCTGGCTGAGCGGCCTGCTGATTGGGCGGGCAGGCCGTGTCCCCGACCCGCGCCGCCGGGCCCTTCTGCGCAGGCTATGGGTTGCGCTCAGCTTTGTGATCAATCTGGCGGTGCTGTTTTTCTTTAAGTATTTTGGGTTTTTCTGGGAGAATCTGGCTGCGCTCGCCGGGCTTGCCGGGATTACCCTGCGGCAGCCTGGGTTTGACCTGCTTCTGCCGGTGGGGATTTCGTTTTACTCCTTCCAGGCGCTCGGCTACACGGTTGACGTGTACCGCGGCGAACTCCCGCCCGAGCGCAACCTGTTCCGTTATGCGCTTTTTGTGTCATTTTTCCCGCAGCTGGTCGCGGGCCCGATCGAGCGCTCGCGGAACCTGCTCACCCAGCTTTACGGACGGCACGATTTTGACCCTGACCGCGTCCGCGACGGCCTGCTCCTGATGCTGTGGGGCATGTTTGAAAAGGTGGTTGTCGCCGACCGCATCGCTTATCTGGTTACTCACGTGTTTGACCGTTATCAGGAGCTCCCCGGCGTCGCGTCGGTGCTGGCGGTGCTGCTGTTCGGCGTGCAGCTGTACTGCGATTTTGCGGGCTATTCCGACATTGCGCGCGGCGCGGCGGAGGTGCTCGGCTTCCGGCTGATGGTCAACTTCCGCCAGCCCTATTTTGCCCGTTCGACCCAGGATTTCTGGCGGCGCTGGCATATTTCGCTGTCCTCCTGGTTCCGGGACTATCTCTATATCCCGCTTGGCGGCAGCCGCAAGGGCACGGCGCGCAAATATTGGAACCTGCTTGCCGTGCAGCTGACCAGTGGGCTGTGGCACGGTGCAAACTGGACGTATGTTGTGTGGGGCGGGCTGAATGGCCTTTACCAGATCGCGGGGGCGGCGCTCGCGCCAGGGCGCGAGCGGATATGCAGCCGGCTGCATATCCGGCGGGAAAGCGCCCCGGTACGCGTGCTCAGTGCGGTATTTGTATTCCTGCTGTATGATTTTTCGCTGCTGTTTTTCCGTGCCCCTAGCCTGCGCACGGCGCTTTCAATGGGAAAACGGGTGCTGCTCCATCTGGAACCCTTCGCGCTGCGCGGGGACGCGCTGTACACCATCGGCCTTGCCGAGCCGCAGTTTCACGTACTGCTGTGGGCGCTGGCGGCGCTGCTGATCGGCGACCTGCTCAAAGAGCGTTTGGGCGAGGTACGGCCTTACTTGGCCCGCCTGCCGCTGCCCGTGCGTTGGGTAGTGTATCTTGTAGGGCTGTTTGTTGTGCTGCTGTTCGGGATGTACGGCCCCGGCTTTTCGGAAGCGCAGTTCATTTATTTCCAGTTTTGAGGGATGAAAATGGGACAAAAAAGGAAAAATATTGTTTTTTTTGTACGGATGGCGGCGTTTCTGGTGATTTTCGGGCTGTTGTTCGCGCCGCTCAAGGAGCTTGTATGCCGTAAGTCGCTGACCGGCACTTGGGATATGACCAACAAAGTCGGCGGCTTCTACAACGAGCCGGAGGACGAATTTGAAATCCTGTTCTTGGGTTCCAGCCATGCCTACGCGGCCTTCTCGCCCCTCCGGCTGTGGGAGGATACCGGGATCAAAAGCTATGTATTCGCGACCCAGCGCCAGCCGCTTTGGGCGACTTATGCCTATCTTTTGGAAGCGCTGAAAACCCAGTCGCCAAAGCTGGTGGTCGTCGACTGCCGGGGGGCGCTCGAGCCTGCGGAAAGCTTCTATGAGGAAGGGGTTAGCTATTCCTTTATGGATGATATCCCGTTTTCGCTGAACAAGGTACGGCTGGCGTGGGTGTCCGGGCAGACAATGGAGGAGCGTGCGGAGCTCCTCTGCAACTTCATCAAGTACCACGGGCGCTGGGCCGACCTGGAAGATGCAGACTGGGAATTTGACCGCGGTGCGCTGCACGACCCGTATAAGGGTTATGTTTTCCTGCCCGATAAGGCGGAGGAGTATCCGTGCCCCGAAACCGGCGGCATCACCGCGCGCGCCCCGCTGGACGGCAAAAACGAATACTGGCTGCGCCGGATCATTGAGCACTGCCAAAAGCGTCAGCTGCCCCTGCTGCTCGTCAAAACGCCGTCCAACCTGAGCGCGGAGGAAAAAGCGCTGGTCAACACGGTTGCCGCTATTGCGGGGGAATACGATGTACCTTTTGCCGACTTCAACGGGCACTATGCGGAGATCGGGCTGGATGCGTCGATGTTTTTCGACGAGCACCACATGGACGCGCGCGGCGCTGCAAAATTTACCGACTATTTTGCGGCGGCGCTGGAACGCGATGGTACTAGCCTGGGCTTTTCCCGCGCGGAGGGCGACCGCCTTTGGGCGGATTCCGCAGCGGAATACGGGGAAAAACTCGCTTCGCTTTCATAAAGACATCTATTTTACTTTTATAAATACAGCTATTTAACTTTTTGCAAGTATTGGCAGAAGAACACGGATTTTGTAAAAAACACTCTTTTACGCTTTACAAAGCAGTGGAATAATGTTAAAATAAAACCATGTGATTTGGGACATCACAAAATGGGAAAACGTGCGGGTTTGCGGGAACAGATCCACACAAATTTTTGGATAAAAAAGGATGATTTAAGGTGTTATTTACAGAATTGACAAAAATTGAACGTTCCGATCTGGAAAGCCGGTTGGAACAGAGCCTGACCGAGCGAGGGATAGACCCGGAGCTGCTGGCGCAGACGCTTGGGGAAGGCGTGCCGCTGAAGGAGCTGATGCTGGGCGTGATCGAGGAGGCGATTCACGAAGCGGCGGCGGCAAACCGGGAAAGCTTCCGCGCGCGGCAGCGCAAGGGCATACAGGATGCGATCGAGCGTGGGATGCCGATCGGCCGCCCGTCGCGCAAGGATGAGAAGAAGTTCGCCGAGGTGCTTGCACTTTACGAAGACCGGCAGATGACCGGCGACCAGGCGGCTAAGCGCCTGCACGTCGCGCGCGGCACATTTTACCGCTGGGTCAAGGAAGCGCGGGCAGAGGGGCTCGCTGCGGAGCCGGAGCTCAGCCAGCCCGTAGACCCCGAAGGGCCCGATGAATGAGTTTACATAAACCGCGCGCCAGCGCGCCTGACAGGGAAGCCGGTGCAGGGGTTGGATCGTCCTGCCCTGAATAAACCGCGTGGCGGCGCGCAGCCGAAGCAAACCCGCACAAGATCATCCTTGCCCTCTGCGGCCGGGGGACGTGTCCCCATGCGCTGCATCCCCCAGCGCGGAGGGCAGCGGGCCCTGCCTATGGCCCGCCAGCGTATGTTTCCCTGATGTCCTGGCCGGGCAGTGCTTACCGGGCAAGCAGCGGCTTTTTTCTGAAAGACACCGAATTTATCCAAAACGAAAAGCGCCTGTACCGTCTGGATACGGAACAGGCGCTTTTTGATGCTTTTTTCTTCTGCCGCCGTGCATTGTTGCGGTTCCCTTATAAGAGGGCGTGGGAGCAGTCCCCGGCAGACTGTCTTAACGGGCATTTACTCGCCGGCAGGCTGGGAGGCGGGGAGCTGCTGAAGCAGTTCTGCTGCTTCGGAGAGCCCTGCGCCAGCCGCGAGTGTCAGCAGCCGGAGGGCAGCGTCCGGGTCGTGCGGGACGGCTGAGCCCTTCGCGTAGAGCGTCCCAAGCGCGAGCTGCGCCTCGGGGTCGTCCTTCTTGACCGCCTGCTCGTACCATTCGACCGCAATATTGGTGCTTTGCGGCACAACGTCGCCCTTGAGGTAGGCGTTGCCCAGATAGGTCATGGCGCGCGCATAGCCGCCAAAGGCCGCCCGCTTGACCCATTCGATGCCCTTTGCTTCCTCGTCGTCCTCGCGGATGAGGATCATGCCGTATTCATACTGCGCGCGGGACAGCCCCATATCCGCCGCCCGGTTGAGGTAATACAGCCCCGTGCGCCGGTCGGTTTCAAGGTTGGCCCTTGCGCTCTCATAGAGCTCCTCGGCAACCGGCTCGGACTCGCCGACATACTTCGCCAGGATTTCCGCTGCCTGCTGGTTGCCCTGCTCGGCGGCGCGGCGCAGCCATGCCCGCCCGACCGCAAGGTCGCGCGGCACCTGATAGCCCTGGATATACATTGACCCCAGCAGCGCCTGCGCCTTCTGATTGCCGAGCTCGCTGCCCAGCTGGAAAAAGCCGCGCGCCCGCTCAAATTCCTGCGCCTGGAATGCCTTCATCCCCTCGGTCGCGGCGTTTGCGGCGGCGCGTTCGACCTCCTCGTGAGTGTGTTCCTGCATAAACTGCATCGACCGCTCGGAAATGCAGATCGGCTCCATAACCGGCCAGCCCTCCGGCTTGTGTACCGGCTCGTCCCAGGCCGGGGCCTGCGGCGGGATATACGCTGGCTCCTCTTCCTCGGGCTCGTGGATGAGCTCGGGCTCGTCCCAGCCCTTATCCAAGCCCGCGTCCTCCAGCTCGTCATGTTTATTTTTCCTGAAAAAATCAAACAGTCCCATTCGCACTGTTCCTTTCTATATAACCGCGTTTATATCAAAGTTGCTTTTCCTATATCCTACCATATTCCCGCCCCGTTTTCAACAGCCTGTGGACAAAATTTCGCGTCCGCCCGATAAACTGACAACTTGCACAAATCATAACGTCCCAAACCGCTTCGCCTGCCTGCGCAGGCAGCAATTTGCCCTGGAAAAACAGCCGGGCGGGCGCCTGCCGGAGAGCCTTGCGCCCTGCTGTTTGTGTAAACGTATGATTGATGGGAAAGCCCTGCGCGGCATGCGGATAGGTCTTGCAAAAGCGCCCCGCGTATGATAGAATAGGCCAGTAAACATTTAGCTGCCAGGGAGGGGCTTCCATGCTTGCCGATTACCATCTTCACACCGCGTTCAGCGACGATTCCGTTACCCCCATGGAGGACATGGTGCAGCGCGCGCTGGCGCTGGGCTTCGACGAGATCTGTTTTACCGAACACGTCGATTACGGTGTAAAGACCGACCTGAACTGTGATTACGCGGCCTATTTCCGCACCCTGCGCGCCATGCAGGAGCAATACGCCGGGCGTATTTCCATCCGTGCGGGCATTGAATTTGGCGTGCAGGCCGAAACGGCCAGCCAGTTCGAGGACGATTTCGCCCGTTATCCGTTTGATTTTGTGATCCTGAGCAACCATCAGGTCGGGAACAAAGAGTTTTGGAACTACGAATTCCAGGAGGGCCGCACCCAGGACGAGTACCAGGCTGCCTACTATCAGGCGATTTACGACGTTATGCGGCGCTACAAAAACTATTCGATCCTGGGGCACCTCGACATGATCAAGCGCTATGACAAATGCGGCGCGTACCCGGATGAAAAGGTGCTGCCGCTCATTGAGCGGATCCTGCGGCAGGCGATTGCCGACGGCAAGGGGATTGAGCTCAATACCTCCTCGTTTAAATACGGCCTGCCCGACCTGATGCCCTCGCGGCGCATCCTGCGCTTTTACCGCGAGCTGGGCGGCGAGCTCCTGACCATCGGCTCCGACTCCCATGAGACCGTCCACCTCGGCGACCATATCCGCGAGGTGCGCCCCGTCCTGCGCGATTTGGGTTTCCGTACCTTCTGTACCTTTGAGCGCATGAAACCGGTTTTCCATGACCTTTGATGCCGTTTCCGCACTGAAAAAGCACCCGCCGAGGGTGCTTTTTTGCTTTATACGCTTTGCTATCCAAACAATCTGGATACCTCAAAATAAAATGATACTTCAATTAGATATCCGGGATGTTGGGGATGCTATAAGCACGCTTGGATGAAGTTCTTATCGCAGGCAATCCGAGGTAAACCGCTTTTGACCCACCACTTTACTCCACTTTTGCACTTACAAAAAGTACACCGCTGCCCGTTTCCATATGAAGCTTACTCTAACGATCAATGTCTCTTCATCTCTTTTACGAGTGCAATCAGAAGATTAAGAGCAATCTGCGAAAAGGTATTCAGTATCCGGTGCAGGTAAACCAACCTTGACAATCAGATGGAGTAACCAGGTTAAGAGCCTGTGGAATCGCGGAAATCAGCTTATCCTTGGTGCGAATACGCCATTTACGCAGGATGGATTTCATCTTTGCCCACATCTTCTCGATGGGATTCAGATCCGGGCTATATGGCGGCAGATAGAGAGGTGTTGCACCTTTTGCCCGAATCAGTTCGCCCACAAAATTGCAATGGTGCGTTCTGAGATTGTCCATAATGACATAGTCCCCCTCATGAATCGACGGCAGAAGGACGGTTTCCAGGTATTCTTTGAAGCGTTCTTTTGTCGTGCCTCCTTCAAACGTCATACAGGCAAATTGAGCATCCTGACGGATTGCAGACATGACTGTTGTGCTTTTGGGGGTGCTGAACGGAGCATGATCTACCACTCGGGTCTTTCCTACAGAACGACCATACCGTCGTATCAGGTTCGTGTTTACACCGCTTTCATCCAGAAAAACCAGCTTTTCTCCTGGTATTTCTTCCATGAGTTCTTTCCATTCCGCTCGCTTTTCCTGTACATCGGGGTCGCTCCTGTTCCGAAGCGTGAATCACCTTCTTCTTCAGCGAGCACCCCAATTTCTCGCGCACGATCCGACCCAGTCGGGATTCACTGATATCCAATCACGTTCGCTAACCCCATATGCCTGTGTTATCATCTTAGCGTTATGGGTTCGTTCATATCCCCTCACAAGCCGTTCCCGCGTTTCAATGCTTAACATTCTTTTTCACCTCGGACTCATTATACCTCTTTTTCCGCTGTTTGTGAATCGTTTTTCGCTGATTGCTCTAAAATGGTACAACATCATTAAGTGTGGTAACTCAACTTTAACCGATTTGGCCTCATCCTTCTACTTCTTTCTTCCCACTGCTGTCCAATATGTATTGTACTCCTACAGCTTTTGGTGAAAGTTATTTGCATCCCCTCTTGCGTTTTGGGAGAACTTGCCGTACAATAAGGACTGGAAAAATGATTTTTTTAGATTTTGGAGGGAATTATGCTGATACAGGAAATTTCGGAAGCTGCCCGCACGGCAGGCCAGATCATATTGGAAGCGCATGATATTTCGCAGGTGGTGAAGGAAAAGCCCGGGACTGCGAATTTTGTGACGGCTTATGACGTGCGCGTTCAGCACTATCTGCAAACGCGGCTTGGGGAAATCCTTCCCGGCGCGCATTTTATCGGCGAGGAGGAGGACTGCACCGACGACACCGCCCACGGCTATGCCTTCATCGTCGACCCGATCGACGGCACGACCAACTTTATCCGCGATTACCGCGCTTCCTGCGTGAGCATCGCGCTGGCAAAGGGCGGCGAGGTGATCACTGGCGTTGTCTATGACCCCTACCGCGACGAGCTGTTCACTGCCGAGCGCGGCCAAGGCGCGGCGCTGAACGGCAAGCCAATCCATGTGGCGGACAACCCGCTGTCGCGCAGCCTGTTCGGCGTTGGTACGACCAGCTATTACCGTTCCAAAGCGGACAGTACCTTTGCGCTGGCGCGCGCGCTGTTTGACGTTTCACTCGACCTGCGGCGTTCGGGTTCGTTTGCAATCGACGCGTGTGCGGTTGCGTGCGGCAGGCTCGACCTCGCTTTTGAGATGCGGCTGTCCCCGTGGGACTACGCAGCGTCGTCCTGTATCCTGCGCGAAGCGGGCGGGGCCATGAGCCAGCTGGACGGCTCGGCCATCACCCTTGAGCATCCCTGTTCGATTGTCTGCGGCTCTGAAACCGCG
The DNA here is from genome assembly GCA_009911355.1 of Clostridiaceae bacterium. Classification (GTDB taxonomy): domain Bacteria; phylum Bacillota; class Clostridia; order Oscillospirales; family Butyricicoccaceae; genus QXXE01. The sequence goes on from QXXE01000029.1 coordinate 46,623, forward strand.
TACCGCGAATTCTTTGAACGGGGTTTCGACCGGATTGTGCAGGATTAACCCCGCAGCGCGCAAAAAAAGCAGCCGACCCAGGGGGGGGCGGCCACCGCAAAAAAGGAGTATTGAGCGTTTTTGCTGTTATTTGCCCTTTTTGCTGCGCAGGCGCATCAGCGTACCCTGTACTTGCAGCTCGGCGTCGATCACGTCGGGGGAGATCAAACGGAACATTTCCCGCACCTCTTTCTTCTGGATTTCTTTACAGCCTTATTGTACCTCTTCGGTAACGTTTTCGCAAGCGTAGAAGCATACAATATTGCTAAAAATACGTGTTTAATTTTAGTCAAACAATACAATTCTCTGGAGGTATCCCATGCCCGTAAGCGAATACGAACGCCTGCTGCACACAGATTTTGCACGGACGCTGCGCAAACCTTTCCGCCGCGCCGTGGAGGAATACCGCATGTTCGCGCCCGGCGACCACGTTGCCGCCTGCATCTCGGGCGGCAAGGATTCCATGCTGCTGGCGCTGCTGCTGCGGGGGCTTGCGCGGGAACTGCCTTTGGAGATCTCTTTCCTTGCAATGGACCCCGGCTATGCCCCGGCGCACCGGCAGCATATTGAAGCCAACGCCGAGCGGCTTGGTCTGCCGCTGCACTTTTTCGGGACGAATATCCTGCGTGTCGCGGGCAGGCATTCCCCGGAGCATCCCTGCTTTCTGTGCGCGAAAATGCGGCGCGGCCATCTCTACGCCGAAGCCCAACGGCTGGGCTGCACGAAAATCGCGCTCGGGCACCATTACGACGATGCGATTGAAACCGTGCTGATGGGGCTGCTGTACGGCGGGCAGGTGCAGGCCATGCTGCCGCGCCTGCACAGCAAAAACTACCCTGGGATGGAGCTGGTGCGCCCGCTGTACTTTGTGCGGGAAGCGGCGGTCAGCGCATGGGCGGATGCCTGCGGACTGCGGTTTGAGCCGTGCGGGTGCCCTGCCGCGCAGCGGGGCACGGACGGTAAACGCGCGGAAGTCAAAGCACTCATCGCGCGTCTGGCAGAGGGGAACCCGCAGGTTGAAAAAAATATCCTGAATGCAGTGAAGACGGTGGACACCCGGAAGGTGTTAGGCTGGCGTGACGGGAAAGGTCGGCACAGCTTTCTTGATGCATTTGAAACAGATACGTTGTAACCGCTGCGCTTCACGGAATCCCTGTGAACTGCCCTTGCAGAAGGCGGCTTTTCAGATTGCACGCTGATGTAAAGCAGCCGATTTGATTTCTTCGTCCCGCCCGCAGGCGAGATAAAGTTTTTACTCGATTTTTTTACAAAAAAATCGCGGGGTGCAGGGGCAGAGCCCCGCCGCCCGCCGCGCAGGCGCGGGGTGCAGGGGCAGAGCCCCGCCGCCCGCCGC
>QXXE01000282.1 GCA_009911355.1 Clostridiaceae bacterium
TTTTTCTCAGTATAGCAGTTTTTTCGCCTTTTGGGTTACCCCGCGTTTACAATTTGTTTACTCATTCAAATACCCTGAAGAAAATTTTTGAGGGAGGCGGCGGACAAACGGTCAGCGATGGTACAAATGCAAAGGAAAAACTCCCGCAAGGTCCCGCCCATAGGGGGAGCCTTGCGGAAGCCTGTACGATTTTGCGCTGGTGCAAATGCCGGGTGAAAGTCATGTATAAATCAGTTCACACTTGATGCTTTCCTCGGCGCGGTTTACAATGCTGTTCATGGCCTTAATCCATTCCCACTGCGACTGGTGCTTCAATTCCTCGGTCACACCCTCGGCGGAGGCCATCTGTCTGATGATGAGCCGATAGCGATCCTGCGCCTGCTCGTCCAAATCGGCAAGGTAGGTGTGCAGTCTGCCTGTCAAAATCAGATGGTTCAGCAGAAGCGGGTTTGTTTCCTCCAGATACGCCTGGTGCATCCGCCCCCACTTCCCGATGGGGCGGTCATCGTCCTCCGGCAGTTCGATAGCCGGGATGTAGTAGTCCCCGGCAAGGACATAATCAAGGCCGTTCATCTCATCATGTGTCCTCGGTTTCAATTCATTCATAGCGTTCCTCCATCATTTCAGATGTTTTCGGTAGCGGCTACCGATAATGCGATGTGGGGTTTTATCTCCTTTCCTACGACCGCAAGTCCTATTCACCACAAATGAGCCGCAGTCATATGTATTTGGTGGCAGAAACCACCCTCTACATAGTAACCCTCAAAAGAAGATTTTAGAGAAGTATTGCCGCGACCACGGCTATACCGCCATCCGGCACTACGACGAGGACGACGGTTATTCCGGGACAAATTTCAACCGTCCTGGGTTCCAGCGGATTCTTGCCGACATCAAGGCGGGCAAGATCAAGCGGGTGGTCGTCAAGGATATGTCCCGCCTGGGCCGTAACTATCTTCAAGTGGGAATGTATACAGAAATGGTTTTTCCAGAATATGGTGTTCACTTCATCGCCGTAAATGACGGAGTGGACAGCATAAAGGGAGATAGTGAGTTCACCGCAATTCGCAATGTGTTTAACGAGTTTTACGCCCGCGACACTTCAAAGAAAATCCGGACTGTCAAACAGGCAAAGGCGCAGAAAGGCGAGCGCGTCAACGGGCAAGTGCCTTATGGGTACATAGCTGACCCCAAC
>QXXE01000283.1 GCA_009911355.1 Clostridiaceae bacterium
CGGCATCCTTGCGCTGGCGTATTGGGTGACGCGGCTGGTCGGCAAATACGGCGCGGGTGCGTTCCCGGGTGCGGCGTGCATGGGCGAGATCTGTGTGCTGCGGCAGTTCCCGGTCGGCCGCGCGGAGCGGCTGGTGCTGGTGCGCGTGCATCAGAAGTGCCTTCTTTTGGGAGTTGCGCAGGGCGGTGTGAACGTGCTCGCCGAGCTCTCCGGGGAAGACGCTGCCAAGTGGCTGGAAGCGCCGGGACCGCAGCAGGCCCCTGACTTTTTCAGCGCGCTCCGGGGCGCCGTGGAGAAGAAAAAATGAGCAATCTGGAAGGTTTTATCAACATTAACGGTGACGGCGTAAGCGCAATCGAGTTTATTTTCCTGACCGCGCTGCTGACGCTGCTGCCGTCGCTGGTCGTCATGACGACCTCTTTCACAAGGTACGTGATTTCGCTGTCGTTCCTGCGCAACGCGCTGGGGACGCAGCAGACGCCGCCGAACATGGTGCTCATCGGCATCGCGCTGTTTTTGACGCTGTTTACGATGGGGCCGACGATCGACGCAGTGAACGAGCAGGCTTACGCGCCTTACGTAGACGGTCAGATTACGCAGGAGGAATTCTTTTCGCGCGCGACCGTGCCGCTGAAGGATTTCATGCTGCACCAGACCGCGCCGAGCGCACTCAAGCTGTTCTGCGACCTTGCCGATGTGGAGGTGCCGGACGTGGACGATGAGACGCTCGCGCAGGAGCTGCCGATGCGGGTGGTGACCCCCGCTTTTATGACTTCGGAACTGAAAAAAGCCTTTGAGATCGGCTTTTACCTCTATATCCCGTTCCTTTTGATCGATATAATCGTGTCCTCGACACTGATGTCGATGGGCATGATCATGCTGCCGCCGTCGATGATCTCGACGCCGTTCAAGCTGTTGCTGTTTATCACGCTGAACGGCTGGGAACTCGTATTTTCGACGCTTGTGCAGGGTTTCCGTTAGTAAATAGGTATGAAATATGGGAATTAACCAGGTTACGGATGTGTTCCGGGACGGGATTGGCGTTGCGATCCGGCTCGGGGCGCCGATCCTGCTGCTGGCGCTGGCGGTTGGCGTAGTGACCGCGATCCTGCAAGCGGTGACGCAGATCCACGAGCAGACAATCGCGTTCGTGCTGAAGCTGCTGGTTATCATCCTGTTCCTCGTG
>QXXE01000284.1 GCA_009911355.1 Clostridiaceae bacterium
GATCGCGGCCATGGCAGATACATTTGTCTCCGTGCGGTATGACGGACGGAGCGCCCCGACAATCTGACTGTAAGACCTGGTCTTACGGCAAACCATACCACCATTGCTCTGACTCCCGCTGTCGCTGGTATTGCCTTCAATCGCGGTAACTTGGGTTGGGGTCGCCTTTTCGACAATTCCGCAGTGGTCGGTTGGGCCACCGCCAGGGAAATCGTAAATTACCACGTCTCCAGGTCGGAAATCCTTCACCACCCACAGTCCCGCTTTTTTTGCGGCACGCATCAGCGCCCCACAGGAGGCGGTCTTAACCGGAAGCGGCACGCCCGCTCGATGGAAGCACCACTGAACAAAAGCCATACACCAGGGATAATCCGCTCCAGATACTTCGCGGCCATAATACCAGGTATTGTATTTCACGCGATTAGAATTTGCTGGGGATTCCTTTGTTCCAAGTTCCCCAACGGCAGTCGCAACCACTTTTTTCGCAGTCAATGATCCTCATCCTTTCGTATTCCATTTTTTCTTGTTGGCCGCATTTAAGGCACGATTTCTCGCCATAATTTCCTGACGGCTCATCTTCTTCTGCGGTGCATTCTTGACATTGAAGACGTTGATAAGCGTGAGGAGACGGTTCAAATGCCACTTCTGGCACTCGAAGGGAATTTGATAGGAAGCCATCCAATAATAGATGGTTTCCGATGTGATGTACTCTCTGCGAGGCGCCCTGTTTCCACGCTTTGGAAAAGTGGTAGCAGTCATAGGAGCATCGATGTAAGCAGACACTTCGGCGAGAAGCTGTGGGGTAAGTGCTTTGTAAACATCGGGGTTTACATTTTGTGTTAATGTCATACACCGGACATAATCAATGAACTCCTCTGTCGTCTGGTTCCCTTTGGGGAGAAACGGTTTACACCACTTTGCCTCCCATTTTGAAACGGAGACCAGAGAATGTTCCAATTGAAGCGTCTGCTCCTTTGTCATGACAGGGATAAACTCACCCTTGGCTTCATCGAAGTCCTCCCTTATCTGCCTTGCGGGTACTACGATTTTTAGCATCTCCGGCCGCCTCGTTCATTTCAGTTCGGTGTTCCAAGCGGAGTAACAGGAGTCTTGGACGCATCGGAGGCTACAGATTTTTGAGCCGGAATAATACCGTTGACAAACGCGGC
>QXXE01000285.1 GCA_009911355.1 Clostridiaceae bacterium
ACCCGCTTCGATCAGTTCGACATTGACTTCAACCAGCATAAGTACCTCATCGAAACCCGGCTGTCTGGTGCTTTGACCCGGCTGTACTCGGCCATTGCGCTTGAGGAGCCTGTGAAGACCACCGGCACGGTCTGATCTGGGACTTCAAAATGGCAAAGTTTTACGGATCGGTGGGCTATGCGGAAACGGTAAAGACAGCTCCTGGCGTGTATAACGAGAAAATCGTTGAATACCCGTATTACGGCGATTTGACTCGGAATACACGCCAGCTTCAGTCTTCAGAGTCGCTCAATGATGACATCAACGTTGCAAATGAGATCAGTATAGTCGCCGATCCATTTGCCAGAGAGAATTTCCATCGAATGCGGTATGTGGTGTTTATGGGCGCGAAGTGGAAGATTTCCAAGGTTGAGGTCGGTTACCCCCGTTTGATTCTGACGATCGGGGGTCTTTACAATGGACCGGAGGATTGAACTCCAGATCGTTTTGGAGACATTGCTGGGCTCCAAGAATGTGTACTTCCAGCCTCCTGAGAACTTGAAGATGAAGTATGACTGCATCCGATATTCCAGAACCAGGATGAAACCGACTTTCGCGGACAACTGCCCATATACCCTTCATGACTGCTATCAGGTGATGGTAATTTACCGTGACCCTGATAGCGATATTCCCAATAAGATCGCACTGCTGCCGATGTGCTCTCATGACAGCCACTATACGGCAGACAACTTACATCACGACGTATTTACACTCTATTACTGACAAGGAGGAAACTGCAATGAGTAAACTTCAGTGGGATAAGGTTGGCGAGCGTTTTTATGAAACGGGCGTCGACCGCGGCGTACTCTTTCCCATGGGGAAGGGCGGTGTATATGACAAGGGTGTTGCTTGGAGCGGTCTGACCGCTATCAACGAGAACCCCTCCGGGGGCGAGGCTAACCCCTTCTACGCCGATAATATTAAGTACCTGAACATTATGGCCGCTGAGGACTTCGGTTTCGGCATCGAGGCCTACACCTATCCCGATGAATGGGAAGCCTGCGACGGTTCCGTCGAAATCGCTCCTGGCATTACCGCCGGTCAGCAGACCCGTAAGGTCTTTGG
>QXXE01000286.1 GCA_009911355.1 Clostridiaceae bacterium
GCGGGCCCCCGTCAATTCCTTTGAGTTTCAACCTTGCGGTCGTACTCCCCAGGCGGAGTGCTTAATGCGTTAGCTGCGCTACAGAGAACTTATAGCTCCCTACAGCTAGCACTCATCGTTTACGGCGTGGACTACCAGGGTATCTAATCCTGTTTGCTCCCCACGCTTTCGAGCCTCAGTGTCAGTTACAGGCCAGAGAGCCGCTTTCGCCTCCGGTGTTCCTCCATATATCTACGCATTTCACCGCTACACATGGAATTCCACTCTCCTCTCCTGCACTCAAGTCTCCCAGTTTCCAATGCACACAATGGTTGAGCCACTGCCTTTTACATCAGACTTAAGAAACCACCTGCGCTCGCTTTACGCCCAATAAATCCGGACAACGCTTGGGACCTACGTATTACCGCGGCTGCTGGCACGTAGTTAGCCGTCCCTTTCTGGTTAGATACCGTCACTTAAGTAATTTTCCACTCTACTTAACGTTCTTCTCTAACAACAGAGTTTTACGATCCGAAAACCTTCTTCACTCACGCGGCGTTGCTCGGTCAGGGTTGCCCCCATTGCCGAAGATTCCCTACTGCTGCCTCCCGTAGGAGTCTGGGCCGTGTCTCAGTCCCAGTGTGGCCGATCACCCTCTCAGGTCGGCTATGTATCATCGCCTTGGTAGTCCTTTACACTACCAACTAGCTAATACAACGCGGGATCATCAAGTAGTGAAGCAATTGCTTCTTTTAAATAAGAATCATGCGATTCTCATTGTTATGCGGTATTAGCGTTCGTTTCCAAACGTTGTCCCCCGCTACTCGGCAGATTTCCCACGCGTTACTCACCCGTTCGCCGCTCTTCATAAAAATAGCAAGCTATCTTTAATCATCGCTCGACTTGCATGTATTAGGCACGCCGCCAGCGTTCGTCCTGAGCCAGGATCAAACTCTCATTTAAATTTAGTTCATCAAATGAACTGGCTGTTGTTTTGTCTTTCATTATTGAATTGACAGTTGGTATACAAGAAGTTCCCTTCTCGCATATAGTCATTCTACTTTATTCAGTTTTCAAAGGTCTATCGCTCTCACGTGAGATACGCTCTCTCGCGACAAC
>QXXE01000287.1 GCA_009911355.1 Clostridiaceae bacterium
AGTATACAACTCTGGACTGGTTTCCATTATTTTCCATTTCTTTACAAAGCGCAAACCCCAAAAGGAAAGAATAACTTAGTTGGCGTACTCAATCCCTCGTTTCTAAAACGGGGGATTTTTATGCAAAAAAAGAAAGGCATGAAACAGGCCTTGCCAGAGGCGTATGGCCCCTGGAAGCCTGTGCATGCCCGTTTTTTCCAACATGGAGGGGCGAACGCACGCCGGAAAGCGTGTCCCGCGCGATCTGCAAGCGCGGATAGCCCCCATACCGTGCTGATCCAGCCTCTCCGGATTTACTGCTTTCCGTAGCGTTGGTAGTAGCCTTGCAGCGACTGCGCCAGCTCGCCCATCATCAGCAGCGCCCGCGCCCGGATCGTCTCATTTGCATAAACCCCCGTATCCGCGTGCTCGAGCGCTTTCCCGATCAGCTCCACCGCCCGCGGGAGCTCGCCCGAATTGGCGCAGCGCTCCCCAAGCCGCAGGTTAGCCTGCGCCAGCAGCGCAGCCCGCTCGTCAGAAAGCCCGTCCGGAAGCTGCTCGGCTTTTTCCAGCACCTTTTCGTATTCCTCCGCGCGGAGCGCCTGCTTGACCTCCTGCAGCAGCGCCAGGTCGCCCGGCTCCTCCGCCCCGATCAGCTGCTCGACCGGCAGGTCCAGCACCTCCGCCAAATACGTCAGCGTCTTGATCGACGGTGTTGCCGTCCCGCTCTCGATCTGGCTCAGCATGTTCCGCGTAATGAAATTGCCTACCACCTCGGTCTGCGTCAGCTTCTTCGCCAGCCGCGCTTCCTTGAGCCGGCTCCCCAGCGCCGCCCTGTCCATCTGCCCCCTCCTCTCCGTAAATTTTATTTACCATCATTTTAGCAAATTTCCCATACCCTTGCAAGCGCCACCTTCCACAATTTGTTGACTTCGCTTTTGTGAGTTTTTTACCCATGAATATATTGACAATTTTTGCGGGCTGCTCTATAATAAAAGTAAATTAAATTTACTTTGTTTTGCAAAGGCATCTGCATTGTAAAGTCTGCAAAGGAAAAGTCAATAGGAAATTTGAAAAAACTGAAGAAAGATGAGGGGGCGAAAAGAGTACAACAAA
>QXXE01000288.1 GCA_009911355.1 Clostridiaceae bacterium
ATGGCTGAGATTGAGATCGGTGTCATGAGCCGACAGGCACTGAGCAAACCGCTCCCGGATCTGGAAAGTTTCAGACAACAGGTTCGTGTCTGGACTGTAAACAGGAATAAGGAACATGCGAAAATCAACTGGCAGTTTAAAACTCAGGATGCAAGAATCAAGCTGGCAAGACTGTATCCGATTATACTTTGAAAACTAACCGGATGCAGTACTAGCAGTTTTAAAAAAATCGTTCAATTCCTGCGAGGGCAAAGACTATCTACTTTTCGGTTTTTCTCTCCTCCGAAAAAATAGATGCTGAACTTTTTATAAAAGAAGATGCCGAAATTTATGAAATTCCGGCATCTTGGCACCCCGAACTGGACTTGAACCAGCGGCCTACTGCTTAGGAGGCAGTCGCTCTATCCAACTGAGCTATCGGGGCCTATATGAAGTTTTATCCTGCCAAGTGAGAGGTGAGCGATCACTTAGGAGGCGGACGCTCTATCCTGCTGAGCTATCGGGGCTTATTGACTTGTACGAGGTAACTTGAACCGATGCAATCCACATCGGACGAAAAAAGCGGGTGAACCTATGTGTGCTTAGGAGGCGGTCGCTCTATCCAGCTGAGCTACGCGGGCCTAGAAATTGCCGGACTGAAATCGGACTCAGAACGGTACGCCTGTGTCCCGGGAGTGGGGCGCTCTGTTCCCTACTTAGGAGGCGGTCGCTCCATCCTGCTGAGCTATTAGGGCGTATACATTTGTGCGGTGCTGGGCAGAGTCGGTTGCGAAGGTGCGGGAAACGAACCGGCCGCGTCCACGACATAGGCGGAAAGGCAGGATGTGACCATCCAATTAACCGGCACTGACACGCCGGACGCAGTCTCTATCCCATTCCAAGCTTGTTTATGATATCATACCGTATCTGAAAAGTCAAGGTCTGTGCTGCATTCTTCCGCAGGATTCCGGTGCGCAAGAATCACTAGTGCTGCATCCGGTTAGTTTTCAAAGTATAATCGGATACAGTCTTGCCAGATTGATTCTTGCATCCTGAGTTTTAAATTGCCAGTTGATTTTCGCATGTTCCTTATTCCTGTTTACAGTCCAGGCACG
>QXXE01000289.1 GCA_009911355.1 Clostridiaceae bacterium
CCGAAGGTGCGAACTTAAGCCCCAGTAAACGGCGGCCGTAACTATAACGGTCCTAAGGTAGCGAAATTCCTTGTCAGGTAAGTTCTGACCCGCACGAATGGCGTAACGATTTGGGCACTGTCTCAACAGCCCGCCCGGCGAAATTGTAGTACCGGTGAAGATGCCGGTTTCCCGCAACTAGACGGAAAGACCCCATGGAGCTTCACTGTAGCTTGATATTGGATCTCGGTATTCCATGTACAGGATAGGTGGGAGGCTAGGAAGCAAGTGCGCCAGCATTTGTGGAGCCAACCTTGGGATACCACTCTTGGGGTATTGGGATTCTAACCTGCGCCCATGAATCTGGGCGGGGGACACTGTCAGGTGGGCAGTTTGACTGGGGCGGTCGCCTCCAAAAGAGTAACGGAGGCGCTCAAAGGTTCGTTCAGCACGGACGGAAATCGTGCGGTGAGTGTAAACGCAGAAACGGGCCTAACTGCGAGAATGACGGTTCGAGCAGTAACGAAAGTTGGAGTTAGTGATCCGGCGGTATGTGAATGGAAATGCCGTCGCTCAACGGATAAAAGCTACCCTGGGGATAACAGGCTGATCTCCCCCAAGAGTCCACATCGACGGGGAGGTTTGGCACCTCGATGTCGGCTCATCGCATCCTGGGGCTGAATTCGGTCCCAAGGGTTTGGCTGTTCGCCAATTAAAGCGGTACGCGAGCTGGGTTCAGAACGTCGTGAGACAGTTCGGTCCCTATCTGTTGCGGGCGCAGGAATATTGAAAGGAGCTGTCCTTAGTACGAGAGGACCGGGATGGACGTACCGCTGGTGCACCAGTTGTTCCGCCAGGGGCATAGCTGGGTAGCTAAGTACGGACGAGATAAACGCTGAAGGCATCTAAGCGTGAAACTCCCCTTAAGATAAGTATTCCCATCCTTCGGGAGTAAGGCCCCATGTAGACTACATGGTTGATAGGTCAGAAGTGGAAGTGCAGTAATGTATGCAGCGGACTGATACTAATCGGCCGAGGGCTTGACCTCATTAGATTGAGGAAAACCTCGTGTGTTTGGCTTCCTTTGCTTCGGTTTTGTTCAGTTTTGAGGGTGC
>QXXE01000030.1 GCA_009911355.1 Clostridiaceae bacterium
GGCAGCGCCCCGCCGCCCGCCGCGCAGGCGCGGGGTGCAGGGGCAGCGCCCCGCCGCCCGCCGCGCAGGCGCGGGGTTCAGAGGCAGCGCCCCGCCGCTCGCCGCGCAGGCGCGGGGTGCAGGGGCAGCGCCCCGCCGCCCGCCGCGCAGGCGCGGGGTGCAGGGGCAGCGCCCCGCCGCCCGCCGCGCAGGCGCGGGGTGCAGGGGCAGCGCCCCGCAGGCGCGGAGCAGCGCAAGCGCAAGAAGAGGGCGAGAATTCAATCGAACGCAGTCGAATGCAAAAATTTATAATCCGTATACCCGCGGCGCAGCGGGGGGATGCTGAATAACGGAAGCTGGCGCAGCGGGCCCACAAGCTCCGCCAGCGCGAAAACCAAAGTGGAGAGGGGCTGTCAAAATGCAGCTGAAAGTTGAGATATGCGGCGTGAATACCGCAACGCTTGCCGTACTGACCGCAGAAGAAATGGACACGCTGCTACGGCGCGTCAAAGAAGGCGACAAAGCCGCGCGCGAAAAGCTGATCAGCGGAAACCTGCGCCTGGTGCTGTCGACAATCCAGCGCTTCGGCGGGCGCGGCGAGCCGGTTGACGATCTGTTTCAGGTCGGCTGCGTGGGACTGATTAAGGCAATTGACAATTTCAACGTAGATTTGGGCGTGCGGTTTTCCACGTATGCAGTCCCGATAGCTTTCCGGAGTCGAAAAGGAAAGGAATTCATTATGACACGCAAAGACGCCCTCCGCGAAGCCATACATATCGTATCCAATGCCCGTATCGGGAAACAGCGAAAAGCCGATATTATAGCTGGCCTGGAGCTGTGCCAGCAGGAATTGCCATTCAGCCATTGGAGCGAGGCGGCAATCTTTGATGCCTGCGATACCTGGGTACAGGAGCATGGGGAGCTGCATATGCGGGCATTCGTATCGCCGCAGATGCCCAGCCATCCGACGATCAAGAACCGCTTTGGTATGACGGCCCGTGAGTTTCGGGATAAGTACTACCCTATGAAGGATGTGTCCACAAGGAGCCTGTACTACAAACATAGCGTCCATGAATGGAACGGGCTTTTTGTCAAGGAATTTAACCGGATCCGATGCACAGGACAGGATGACTATAACTGCCGCAGGGATCATGATCTACCTACCTGGAATACAATGGCGGCCATGAATAAGTGTAAAACCTGGAACCAGCTCCTATCAAAGCTTTCACTGGCAACCTATCAGAAATCCCGCCCGGAAGTAAAGGTTCGCATCACATTTCCTGATGAATAGGAAACGAGCTGGAGGAGTGCGGCAACACCCTCCAGCTCCATTGTTTTCAACCAAGCCATGTCGAACCATCTTCCACAGCCGCTTCATTTCGCTCATCTGCTATATTTTTCCAATTCCTCCAAAGACAAGCCTGTATAATGCATAATCTTACTAAGCGGTTCGCCATCTGCGATCATGCTTTTGGCAATATCGATGCTTCGTTCCGACGCCCCCTTTTGAATCCCTTCCTGGATACCCTCCTGCTTTCCTTCTTGTTTTGCGTGATACAGCGCCTGGGCCTCATCGTGCCGAGCTTTCTCACGCAGCCGCTCCAGCTCCCGAAATTCCGACGAAGCTGTGATCGTATGGTACGCATTGATAGCCTGCTCCATTTCCGGCACCTCCAACCTCTTAATCTTTTCCAAGTCTTCTTCCGTTTCAGCGTTGAACAGCGACAGCCACAGCAGCAGCGTGTCGTCCTCTGGAATATCCTTTGGCAGCTTTTTTAACTCGAAGAAATGAAAGCCCATCTTATCCGACAGCAGCGTATGGCGGGTGACTTCCAGAGGCTGAAAGAACGAATGATACTCCGAACAGTTGAACAGCTTAAAGTCTATGATACTGATAATGATGGTACGCGGCAGCATGGAATAGTTCTCACCGGCTGGCAGGGCTGTTGAAAATTCACGCGCCCAGTACAGCATGACCCGTTCGGGATAGTCCCCCTCGTAGGCAACCTGTATTTCCAAATCAATCTGCTGGCTGTTGACCATCATATTGATATCCAGCCTGCAAAATTTTTCCCCCAAAGCCTCCGGCGGCATTTCTTCGTTTCGGACAACAAATTGCTGGATGTCCTGCACAGGAATCCCCAGCAGTGCGGCAACGAGTTTTTTCAGCAGATCCTTATGTTTTGTGAACAGCATCTTGAACAGGGTATCGTTCTTGAAGGTGTATTCCAATTTTCGCATAAGCATCACTCCGCACACCAGTATTTTTAGGATGATACCAGTATACCACGTTTTGAGCAGAAATTCCACTGTAATTTGCATGGAAGCATCCGTTTTACCACATGCCAACAGGTGTCTATAACTTCAATTATATAACAGTAGTATAAGATAGACGCAGTTAGCGCGGCTTACAACTGTCGTATCTGTCAAATCCTAAACCACCCCAAGGAGGGCTATATAATGCCAAATATTCTATATATTGATTACAGGGAACTCGATGAATTTTACACAATTCCCAAACTCTGCCGACTTCTCAATATGTCGAAACTGGAACTGAAAGAGAGGTGCAGGCAGTACGGAATCGAACCGAGACGTAACGAAATTGGCGATTATGGCTTCGTAAAATACGATGTCCGCAAGCTTCACAATACGCTGTATCACGAAAGCCGGAATACGGAAAAAACCGGCCAAAAGGAAGATGACCCGTGGGCATGAAAGAGATTTTAACTGTCAAGGAGGTTGCAAAGCTCCTGAAAACCAGCCGCGTCCAGGTGCGTAAGATGATTCAAAACGGGGAACTCCCTGCGGTTATGGTAGGCCGTGAATACCGGATCCCTGTAGAAGTCCTGGACGCGTTTATCAAAAGCAATCTGTCATAAGCAGAAAAAGGCCCCGCTGCCCGAAAGCAGCGGGGTCGTTGTGTATTGCTGTGGTTTTGCGGGTACGTTTCCGCTTACTCTTACTGGAGCAGCTGAAGCACGCCCTGCGGTACCTGGTTCGCCTGAGCGAGCATCGCCTGCGCGGACTGCACGAGGATGTTGTTCTTCGTGTAGGCCATCATTTCCTCAGCGATGTCGGTATCGCGGATGGTGGACTCAGCATCCTGGATGTTCTCGCGCATCACGGACAGGTTGTTCGCGGTGTGGTCGAGACGGTTGCTGATCGCGCCGAGGTCGCCGCGGATGGACGAAACCGTGTTAATCGCATTCTTGATGATATTGACCGCTTCCTGCGCACCCGCCTGAGTGCCAATGTTAATATCCGCAATGCCAAGTGCAGCAGTATGAATATCACCAATGGAAACCTTGAGCTGGTTGAAGGAATCAGAGCTGTCACCAATCTGGAGGGTCAAACCATCAGAGCCTTCCTTTGCAGCAGACGCAAAACCAAGAGACTTCGCAACGCCATCCATTGTGGAGAAGTCGAACTCCGGCTTAGTCCCTGCGTCTGCATCACTGTTAAGCTCCGTATAGCTCTTACCAGCTGCGTCAACGTATTCGGTAACAGTAACACGGCTGCCGTCATGGCCAACAGTCCACACGGTGTTATCTGCAGCAGCCTGAGTCAGTCGTTCTGCAACATCGGAGAGGTAAGAAGCGCTCGTTTCGTCAAGGTCAGTCAGGTCTACATCGCCATCGCCAGCCTTGCCTTCGGTAACGAACTTATAATTCTTGTCACCGATTTTAATGGAAGCGTCGTTCGACACCATTTCCTTCGTCAGGTCAAAGTAAGTGCTGGCAATACGCGTATCAGCAGCATTATCGCCCTTATTGGTAATGTTAGTGGTGGACTTGTTGTAATCACCAAATTCACCATCTGTGATCGCCTTGCCGGCAACACTGACAGTAACGTCCATGCGGCCATCAACATTGCCGCCAGATGAAGTCTTTTCATCCTTATCGATCTGCTTGAAGGTCAAACGGGTACCATCGCCGGACACCTCAAACGCGACGTTATCAATGATAATCTTCTGGTCGGCCGCAGTAATCGCAGTATCAGCGCCGCCATTGTAGCTATAAGTTGCATTGCCAGCCTTGATCGCTTCAATGATCTTCGCTGCGTCCATTTCAGCATAAATCTCATCTGGTTCAGCCTTTGGCTTTACCGCCATATCATCGTTCCGCTGTTCCGCCTTTCGGATGCTGCGGCAACGCTTGCCGGCAACGAAATGTGTCTGCCCGATCTTCAGGTCACCAGCAGCGACGAGGTCGGCATACTGACGCAAAACTTTAACAAAATGAAAAATGACTGCCGCAGCCTGCTTGTTGCCCGTGCCGAACGGGACGCCATGCACCAGAACCTGCTGAACGAGCATATTCAGCGGGTGACTGCCGAACAGCAGCTTTCATCCGCAAAGTTCGCGGCGCTCCGCAATCAGGTCAACCCGCATTTCCTGTTTAACACGTTGGCGCTGATCATACAAGTCGCATCAGAGGAAGACGCCGAAGAAACAAAGCAGCTCATCCAGCAGCTTTCCGATCTGCTCCGCTACAACCTGTACAACAATGCGCCAAGTGTACCGTTAGCGCAGGAAATTGAAGTCCTGCATCATTATATCCATATCAGGAAACCCGTTTCCGGGACCGTATTTCCTGCTGGATCGACTGCCGAATCGATACCGGAAGCGTAGAAATCCCGGCATTTACCCTACAGCCGCTGGTCGAAAACTCCATTCGGCACGGGATGGAAGCGTCATCCGGCAGCGGGATTATCCGGATTCGGATTGAGGAGAAAAGCGGTTTTGTTCATATCACAATTACGGATAACGGGGCCGGGATGAACCGGGAAACGCTGAACAGCCTGCGCGTCGGCACCTATATCCCCAAGCGGGAGGATTCCGGCATTGGTATCAGCAATGTCGCCGCGCGGCTGAAAATGCTGTACCCGGAAAGCGCCTTCCACATTTACAGCCTGAAAGGGATTGGTACGTGCATCCGTCTCATCTATCCCGCTGTTTCTCCAACCGAAAGCGAAAAGAGGTGTATTTCATAATGTCCGCATACCATATCCTTGTCGCGGAGGACGAGGCGCAGATCCGCAGGAATCTCCTGCATGATTTGAAAACGCTCCTGCCCGACGCCGTGTTCTGGGAGGGCGGGGACGGGCCGAAGCGGCAGAACTGGCGAAACGTGCCGAATCACTGCATATTGCATTCCTTGATATCCGAATGCCGAAAATGGACGGGCTTGACGTGGCAAGGCGCATTCTCAGCCGCCATCTGCACTGCCAGGTCATCTTTATCAGCGCGTTCCACGACTTCTCTTACATGCAGGAAGCCCTGCACCTCGGTGCGGCCAATTATCTGCTCAAGCCTTTTTCTCAGACCGAACTGGCCGCCGCCGTTGAAAAGGAAATCTCGCAGATCCAGCTTTACCGGAAAGCCGAGGAATCGACTGCAATGATCCGCTCCCAGGTGCAGAAATACTCCCATTTGGCAGACCGGCAAATCCTTCTCCAAATTATGAGCGGCCAGCAAAACGAGGAAACCATCCGCCATCAGCTGGAGCAAATGGACATCCATTTCCGCAGCGGTGTCTTTGCTTTGATGGTCTGTCCAAACCACGTCAATTCAAGAAAAATCGGCGGGCTGCTCCGCGGATATGATTGGGGCAGTACCTTCAAGCTGTTCCTGTATGAGCAGCAGGCGCATATATTCCTGTTCGCGATAACTGCATTTGAGCAGCCTGCTGCGGCTGGATTTTCCGAAGCGCTGGCAACTTTCTGCCAGAAGGCCGAACGGCAGATGCACCTCCCGCTCTTTTTTCACTGTGGGCGAAGAATTTTCAGCGCTGGGCAGCGCACAAAAAAAGTGCTTCGACTGCTATTATCAGCTGCACTATGACACCCCCTATCAAATTTTCCCCTACGGCGCTGACGCTGCGGCGGAGCTTCCGATCGACCCGCAGGAATACGCCCGGCAGATGTCCGCCTTCCTGGAATGCGCGGAGCTGCTGGGAATCAATCGAAACCGAGTTTGCCGCAACCTCCTGCTGAGCCTTCCGGCGATACTGGAACAGTTCGGCATCCCGGCCAAAAGCGCCCGCGAATTGACCGCATGGGCCGACGAGAACCTCCGCCCGGAGAACAGCACCCCGCAGCTCATGGATTCCTGCCGTTCTTTGTGCGAAAGGATCGAGCAGCTTTCCTCCCCGCGTACCATCCAGCGCAGCGGACACGACAACGCCCGCCCGCTGATCGAAGCCTATCTGGAAGAGCATTATCCCGAGGATCTTACCCTTGAATCCATAGCGCAGTTTATGCACTATTCGCCCGCTTATTTCAGCAAACTCTTTAAGCGGCTGTTCGATCAGACCTTTACCTCTTATCTGACCGCTGTGCGGATGGAACACGCGAAGCAGCTGCTTTCCGCTTCCAGCCTGTCCGTGCGCAAGGTAGCAGCGTCGGTCGGGTTTCAAAATCTCTCGTATTTTACCAGTGCGTTTCGCCGCCTTACCGGCTGCACGCCGACCGAATACCGCGCAAACTCTCTAAAAACAAAGGGCGGTGAATCTTCATGAAGCGCGTCTGGGGCACCCTGCTTCTTTCCGCGGGAATCCTTTCGATCACCCTGATCGGCTGCCTGCATCCGCAGACAAAAACGCCAACTTACGTCCTCCGCTATGCGGAAAATCAGGCGCTTGACTATCCGACAACGCAGGGCGGCATCTATTTTGCCCGGCTGGTAGAGGAACGCACAAACGGGGATATCAAAATCCATATGCACTATGGCGAAGAACTCGGTGAGGAATCCTCCGTTTTGCAGCAGGTCCATTTCGGCGGCATCGACTTTGCCCGTGTATCAACTGCGCAAATCATCCCATATTCTGAAAAATACGCTATTTTGATTCTGCCGTATTTGTATCGGGACGACAGGCATCTTTGGTCTGTGCTGGACCGTGATATCGGGGATTCCTTTTTGGGGGAGATTGGGAACAGCGGCCTGTTCGGCTTGTCCTGGTACGATGCGGGGGCACGCCATTTCTACACCTCCAAAAAGCAGCTGACTTGCCTGGAGGATTTACAGGGCCTGAAAATCCGCGTGCAGGTATCCCCCTATATGGAGGATATGATCCGCGCGTTGGGCGCGGAACCGGTCACAATCCCTTACAGCCTTGTCTATTCCAACCTTTCCACCGGGGCCGTGGACGGCGCGGAAAATAATTGGCCGTCCTATGAATCCATGGATCATTACCAGGTCGCGCCGTATATCCTGCTGGACGGGCATATCCGGATTCCAGAAATGCAGGTCATGTCTGCCCAAACGGCGGCGATGCTTCCCAAAGGATACTTACAGATCATTCAGGAATGCGCGAAGGAATCCGCTGAGTACGAACGGCAGCTCTGGGTCGAGCGCGAGGCCGCCTCCCGCAAAATTGCGGAAGAGGCCGGAGTTGTCATCATGAACCTGAGCGAAAAAGAACGGGTAAAATTTCAGCAGGCCTGCGAACCTGTTTACGAAAAATATGCCGGGGATTACCGCGATATCGTACAGAAAATTTTAGGCACAAAGTAAGAACCTGTATTCACAGGATGGCAGTCATGGATGTGCGGGACTGGCGCTGCATGGCGGCGTCAGAACCGTGCGGACGCGGCTGACAGTCTGTGAATACAGGTTCTAACATTGATTCGGGTGTCAAAAGGGTAAATCACGGCAAAAGCCTACTGCATATTGTATTTGAAGCGAGTGCCGTGGCACTGCATGATGCGTAGTTACTTTGCAAAATGACCTTTTGACACCCGAATCAACATTATTTATATACGCTTGTGATAATGATCCATAATTTCTTTCATGGAAATGCTTTGCAGGCTGACTTGCAAATCGTCACGAATTCCGGCATAAGAGGCATCCAAAACGCCATGGATATTTTTCCCAACTGGGCAAAGAGGGGACGGCGCAGCGTGGATGCCGATCAGCCTGTTCAAAAAATCAGGCTCCAACGCGCTGCATATGCGGTAAAGCGTGATCTCCTCCAGGGGACAGCTAAGCGTTGTGCCGCCTGTTCCAAACCTGACAGAGAGTATTCCCTCTTTTTTTAGGCTGCTAACAATATTCCGGATGGTAACAGGATTACTTCCTGTGGAAAGCGAGAGCAGGCTGCTGGTAACCTTCTGCGTTTCTCCGTATTCACTGATAAAGATGAGACAGTGAATCGCAATGGAACACTTTGTGCTGATATGCATAGCAACGATCCTCCTTTTATCCGTGTGGTCATTATAGCATGGAAAAAGCATGGTGTAAAGCTTGACACAGCACCTCTCGTCAGATATAATGGCAGAGGTGTAAAACCAAAAATTACAGGAGGCGCGTTATGAAAATGCTGCAAATTGTTTTCAGCCCCACGGGAGGAACCCAGAAGGTTGCCGATATTCTCACAGAAAAGTGGACAGGCGCGATAACTCGCATTGACTTATCTGATGGGAGTTTCGCTGTTTCGGATATTGCCATCCAGCAGGAGGATCTTGCGCTGATTGCAGTACCGTCCTATGGCGGACGGGTTCCGGGGCTTGCTGCGCAGCGGCTTGGAAAAATCAAAGGGAACGGCGCAAAGTGTATCATTGTCTGCGTATACGGAAACTGAGCCTATGAGGATACCCTTGTCGAGCTGAAAGATATTGCGGAGAATTGCGATTTTCAGACAGTTGCCGCCGTTTCAGCCGTGGCGGAGCACTCCATTATGCACCAATACGCTACCGGAAGGCCCGACGCAAAAGACACGGAGGAATTGCAGGGGTTTGCAAAAACGATTTTTGAAAAATTTGCGGCAGATCAGTTGCCGGTTTCCAGACTTCAAGTTCCGGGCAGCCGTCCCTATAAAAAGGCCGGGGGAGCCGGGCTGGTGCCGAAGGCTGACAAGAAATGCGTAAGCTGCGGCCTTTGTGCAAAAAACTGTCCCGCTCAAGCGATCGACCCCGGCAGCCTTAAAACCGCAGTCAGCAAAAAGTGTATTTCCTGTATGCGCTGTGTTGTGAAATGCCCTGAATCCGCCCGAAAAGTGAACGGCACAATGGTTTCCGTTGCGGCGCTGGCAATCAAGAAGGCTTGCAGCGAGAGAAAAGGCAACGAGCTATTCCTCTGACCCCGGCAGGCGAAAGGATCATCTGCCTCCTACCGGATCGTTTTTATTTACAAATGCCCTGCTTGCAAAGCAGCGAAAGCTTGTACTGTTGCCAGTTCTCAACAAAAATTTCCTACAAGGCATTGACAGGAACACCCGTGTGCTATCATTAATAGCGATTAAACACTGCACATATTTTTCACGCAAATACATAGACCGAACCACAGCGTTTTTGCTGGGATCGGTCTTGTATTTGCGTTTTTTTGTTTTTAAAGGGAAATTGGACGATGGAAAAAATCAAAGCAGGAGGAAGTCAGGCGCAAGCGGGACAAGCCGAAGCCGGACGCCAGCATCACCGAGGAGTACGCCGCCAGCAGGCGGCAGGCGCTGAATAATATGTATCTCTATGAGGGTGTCCACCTGTTATCGATAGTGGCTACCGGAATTCAAAGTTATACCGAACGCGTCAAGATTTGCAGCAACGGTTGCTGCGATGAACCTCTGACAGCGTGCTATAGCCCCGGCTCCCTGCAAATATTCGCGGCGTTCAGTATACATCATATCCTCCCTATGATATTCTCGGCGCAAATAATATCGATTAGCGGTATCTCCTGCTGAGGGATGATATGCTTTTGCAGATATTCCTGTAAAACAATCAATGCCCGATAGCTTTGCTGATACAAATTTTGCGCGATCGTAAAATCTATTTCTCCTTGCTGAAGGAGACGTTGGGTTTCGATGGTCAGGTCATGGCTGATGATACAAATCCGTCCGCAAATGCCTGCATTACGGACAGCCTCGGCGCATCCGCTTACACTATGGTTCGCCATATAAATGCCCTGGATGGATGGATCCGCTGCGAGCGCAGCCGATACCTTCTGACAGGTCAGTGCATAATCATTATAAGTTTCTATCAGACGCAGGGCATTTCCGTGGAAACCATTTTCATAAAGCCGCTCACAGAATCCCTGCAAACGGAGCCGGTGCGCCTGAAATTCCGGATTGCCAATCGCAATTAACAGGTGGTCATTTGGCAGAAGAGATTTGCTCATCAGTTCACCAGCGACTCGTCCGCCGCGCACAAGATCTTGTCCAATAAAACACAGACGATTACAATCCTGCAAATCGGAACTGAATGTAACAACCGGAACCCCACCATCCTGCAAAGCATTCAATTTTGACACAATCGGCAGAACATTTCGGCTTATGCCGATCCGTCTTCAAAAATAGAGAGGAGAACTTTTTATGCAGAAAGTAAAAAAATGGGCCATCATGCTTTTGGCTGCTGCCTTATCGTTTGCACTATTTGCGTGCAGCAGCAAGGAACCAGGCGGAGACACAGCTTCTGATACAAATGCCGACGAAAATAAAACGGATACCATCAAGATTGCATATATCGTTATGGCGAAAACAGATGCATTTGGGACCAGCATGGAAGATGGAGCCCTGGAATACGCGGATAAAATGGGTATACAAGTAGATTTTCAGGCACCCGAAAAGGAAACCGACGTAGAAAAGCAGGTTCAGTTTATGGAAAACGCGATCACTAAAGGATATGATGCCATTATCCTTTCTCCCGCGGATTCCACCGCCCTTGCCCCAGTTGTCAAAAAAGCGAACGACGCAGATATTCCTGTTGTCCTTGTAAATAACACGATGGATCAGGAGGCGTTGGATGCGGCCGATGCCTATGTGGAGACCTATGTAGGGATTGAGCAATACGCCGCGGCTGCCCTTGCGGGCGTTTATGCATCGGAAACGATACCGGATGGAAAAACCTGCTACTCAGAAGGCATTTCCGGGGTACAGGCGCTGGACGACCGCCTGAATGGCTTTCGAGATCAGTGCGGCAATTTCACGGTGGTGGCATCCCAAACTGCGCGCTGCGATCGAAACGAAGGTTTTAACGTCATGCAAAATGTACTGTCCGCTCATCCGGAGATGAACGTCGTTTGGGCAGTGAATGCAGAGATGGGACAAGGGGCGATACAAGCGATTGAACAGTCCGGCTTTTCAGGTCGGGTTCAGGTATTCGATTTTGATGCAGCCCCAGACGATTTGCAGGCAATCAAAGACGGTACATTAGCAGGTACAGTTGCCCAGTATCCGAATTTACAGGCTGAAGCTGCCATTCAAGCATGCCTTGATGTATTGGATGGCAAGGAACTTCTGGCGCACACCAAAACAAAGGCTTCGCTGGTTACCGCAGAAAACGTAGAAGCCTTTGAAGCCGGAGAAGATATCGGTTAATTGTAATTCTTGTTCATTATTTCGCTTCTCAGACAAAGCCGACCACGGATATGAAGGTGGCCGGCTTTGTTTTTCTATGCATCAGATGGGATCTGCGGTATCGGCAATGTACAGGTGGAGACATTCTATGCACCCCTGTCCCCTATGTCCTCCCTGCAATATTTTCGGAGCAGATAATATCGATCGTTGAATCTTCACGCTGTGGCGTAATATGCTTTTGCAGATATTCCTGCAAGATGATTAACGACCGATAGCTTTGCTGGTGCAGGTTTTGCGAGATGATGAGGTCGATTTCCCTGCTTTGCAGCAGACGGCGTGTTTCGTTTGACAGATCGTGTCCGATGACAGAAAGCTGCCCCTGCCTGCCTGTATCACGGATTGCATCTGCGCAGCCAGTGATACTCTGGTTGGCCATATAAATTCCGCGCAGCGTTGGGTCTTCCCGCAGGACGTCGAACACCTTCTGATAGGTCAGGGAATAATCGTTGTAAGTTTCTATGATGCGCAGGGACTCCCCGTGAAAGCCGCTCTCGTACAGCCGTTCACAGAACCCCTGTAGGCGCAGCCGGTGCGCGTGGAATTCCGGATTGCCTACCGTAATCAGCAGATGGTCCTTGGGATCGAGAAATTTGCTCATCAGATCCCCGGCAACGCGCCCGCTGCGTACCAGATCCTGCCCGACAAAGAATAGTCGCTTGCAGCCGGAAACATCCGAATTGTAAGTAACGACCGGAATCCCCTGTGCTTGCAGCTCATTGATTTTTGCAGCAATTGTGCTGTGCTCTCTGGCACAAATGGCGAGGCCCGCGACGTTTCTGGCGAGAAGCCCCTGAATGTGCTCCAATGTGTCGGAGGGAAGGTCGCTCTCGCACTCTTCTATCAGGATCTCAACGGAATAGGCGTGCAGATATTCACGCGCATCCTCGATGCCGCGCATAATTTCGCTCCGGAAGTGCCCTCTCTCGCTGGACAGTAAGATCCCGATCCGGAAATGTTCCAGCGCCGGAAGGGTCAGCCCAAGTGCCTTGGCCTGTTTTTCGTTCGGCGGGATATAATCCAGTTCCTTCATTGCACGGATAACCTTTTCGTAAATGTCTGGTTTCACGTGGGGGCGCTGGTTCAGCACGCGGTCGACTGTGCCGCGCGACACACCCGCACGCATTGCGACGGTATTGATAGTTGCTTTTGCCATAAAATCAGCTCCTCGTTTTCAGTATAGCAGAAAGGTGAAATGAATTTCAATAGGCGGCAGTGTTTTTTCTTTTGCCCAGACAGCGATTTGTGCTTTTTGTGCTTTTATATAATTTGAATTTGTGAGTTCGGACAATTCTATTGTATAAAATATCCAAAAACATGTCAAAAAATACGTCAAAAACATAGATTTCACACATTTCGCGTTCGTAAAATTCATTAAAGCTTCCGAAAGAGCGTTCTCCAAAAGCACAATGTTGACACAATTTTATCAACCTCCAATAACACGCCAAAACAGTTGCATTTTCGGCTTTTGATGTGTTGACAAAGATTTTAATAAATGATATAACATAGTTGTGCTAAGAAGCACAAGCACAAATTACAACAATCCGTGTGCTGTTACTGAAAGGTGCACAAGAAGAAGTAAGGAGGAGTAAAAATGTTCAATAACGTGAAGCTGGGTATCGCGCCGATCGGTTGGACGAACGACGACATGCCGCAGCTTGGCGGAGAGCTTACCTTCGAGCAGATGGTCTCGGAAGCGGCGCTTGCGGGCTTCCAGGGCACCGAGGTTGGCGGCAAATTCCCGACCGACCCGGCAGCGCTGAACAAGGCGCTTGACCTGCGCGGCCTGAAAATCGCGTCACAGTGGTTTTCGACCTTCCTGTGCGAAACTCCCTACGAGGAGAACGAAGCGGCTTTCCGTAAGCAGCTGGATTTCCTGGAAGCAGTAGGCTCACAGCGGGTGAACGTCTGTGAACTGACCCGCAACCTGTTCGCAGAAGAATGTTCCATGTTCGGCAAAAACAAACCGGTTGCAACCGACGAGGAATGGGATAAACTGTGCGAAGGCTTAAACCGGCTTGGCAAAATCGCTGCTGACCGCGGCTTCAAGCTGTGCTTCCATCATCACATGGCAACGGTAGTGCAGACCTTTGAAGAGACAAAGCGGCTGATGGACCACACCGACCCGCGTTATGTCTGGCTGTGCTTCGACACCGGCCACTTTACCTTCTCCAAAGAGGACGCGGTAACGGCGGCACGGGCATTTGGCCCCCGCATCGGCCACGTACATTTGAAGGATATTCGCCCGGAAATGATGACACGCGCCTATCAAGAGGGCTTCAAATTCCGCAAGGCAGTGCTGGAAGGCTGCTTCACCATCCCCGGCGACGGCTGTGTGGATTACCCCGGCGTATTTGCCACCCTGCGCGATGCGCACTATGAAGGCTGGTTTATTGTCGAGGCCGAGCAGGACCCGGCAAGGGCAAACCCACTTGAATACGCGCTGAAGGCCCGTGAATATATCCGTAAAACGGCGAAAATCTGAAAATCAATTTTCTGACCATACCAATTACTTTATTTCACATCATTCACTTTTGTTTCGGGGCGGCGGCAGGGCTGCCGCCCACGGGGCAGGAAAAGCAGCTCCCAGCACATATCAAGCCGCAAACGCGGCAAAACAATACTTCTCATCTTCTTCTCACTTCTCTTTCACCCGGACGGCGGATTTTCCGCCGTCCAATGGTGGAGAGAAGTGGGAACGCAAAAAGGAGGGCAATATGGCAAATGAATACATTGTCCAGATGGAAGATATCACCGTGCAGTTTCCCGGTGTTCTGGCATTGGACAAGGTACGCTTTGACGCAAAACCGGGCGAGGTACATGTACTGCTCGGAGAGAACGGCGCAGGCAAAAGCACCATTATGAAGGTGTTGGCAGGCGTCAACACCAATTATGAGGGCCGAATTATCTACAAGGGCAAAGAAATCGTTTCCCGCAGCGTAGACGAGCAGCGCAAACGCGGCGTGGGCATCATCTTCCAGGAGCTGAACCTGCTGGATAACCTGACGGTCGCGGAAAACATGTTCCTAGGCCGCCAGCCGACCGGCAAAATGGGCAACATTGACTGGAAGCAGATGAACCAGGAAGCCCGCAAGCTGCTCGATTCCATCCATTCCGACATCAGCGAAACGGCAATGATTGCGTCGCTCAGCGTAGGGCAGAAGCAGATGGTGGAAATTGCAAAATCCCTTTCCTACAAATGCGACATCCTGATTATGGACGAACCGACCTCGGCTCTGACCGAAAAGGAAATCGAAGCGCTGTTCCAGCTGATTCGTCGGCTGACCTCGCAGGGCGTGGCGATTGTCTACATATCACACCGTTTGAACGAGATCATGGAGATTGGCGACCGCCTGACCATTTTCCGCGACGGCAAATATGTCGATACGGTTTTCATCAAGGATATCACCATCGACCAGATGGTCACAATGATGGTTGGCCGCGAAATGACCAATTATTACCCGAAGGTAGAGGTAGAACCGGGTGAAAAGCTGCTCGAAACCAAGGATATCAAGCAAGGCAAAACATTGAAAGGGATTTCTTTCTATGCGCGGGCAGGAGAGATTACCGGTTTCTATGGGCTGATGGGCGCAGGGCGCACCGAACTGATGCGTGCCATTTTTGGGGCCGACCCTTATGACAGCGGCGTGGTTGTTGTAAAAGGGAATCCGGTGGAAATCAAATCGCCGGAACAGGCAAAGCAGCTTGGCATTGCGCTGCTGACCGAGGATCGCAAGCAGCAAGGGTTAATCCTGAATTTCACACTGAACGAGAATATTTCCCTGCCGAACCTCGACACGGCCATGACGCAATTCGGACTGAACAAATCGAAGGAGACTGCGAACAACCAGAAACTTGCGGATTCCATGCACGTCAAAACACCGTCACTGGAACAACTGGCGAAAAATCTTTCAGGCGGCAACCAGCAGAAGGTCGTTATTTGCAAATGGCTGAATACCAATTCGGACATCATCATTTTTGACGAGCCGACGCGCGGCATTGACGTAGGCGCAAAGGCCGAAATTTACGGCATTATGAACGACCTGAAAAAAGCAGGCAAGGCGGTTATTATGGTTTCCTCCGAGCTGGCCGAATGCATCGGCGTTTCCGATCGCATTTATGTAATGCACGAGGGCGAAATGACCGGCCTGATCGAAGATCCGAAGGAGTTCACCGAAGAACTGATCGTCGGCTGTGCGACCGGCGCGAAAACACATTTATAAGGGAGTGGGAACGACATGAAACTGAAAGACAAGAAAATCGACCTTTCCAATATGTCAGCAGTCATCGTGCTGGTCGTGCTGTGCGTCGTGCTTTCCATCGCGGAACCGGCGTTCCGGTCGGTCGGCAACCTGATCAACATTTTGCAGCAGGTAACCGTGTATGCGGTGCTTGCGCTGGGCGTAAACGTGGTAATCTTCACCGGCGGCATTGATATTTCGGTCGGCTCGGTCGTGGCCTTTACCGGCATCGTGATGGGCAAGCTGATTGTCGAAGCAGGAATGCCTGCTATCGTCGGCATCATCGCGGCGCTGGTGATCGGCGCGGCGTGCGGTACGTTCAACGGCATTATGATTTCCAAGTTTAAGCTCCAGCCCATGATTGCGACCCTCGCCATGATGTCTATGGCACGCGGCGCGGCTTACACCCTTGCGGATGGGCAGACCATCACCGGTTACTCGGACGGCTTCCGCTGGATCGGTATCGCGAATGTCCCCGGCACCGCGATCCCTGTACAGATCGTCTTCATGCTGCTGCTGTACATCCTGTTCTATTATGTGATGAAATACCGCAAGTTCGGGCGCTATATTTACTCCATCGGCGGCAACGAGGAAGCAACCCGCCTGTCCGGTATCAACGTCATGAAATACAAGACCCTTGCTTATACCATCTCCGGACTGTGCGCAGGTATCGCTTCCGTCATTCTGGTTGCAAAACTCAATTCCGCGCAGTCCACTGCCGGTCTTGACTACGAGATGGACGCTATTGCATCCTGCGTCATCGGCGGCACCTCGCTGCTTGGCGGTTCCGGCTCCGTCTGGGGCACGCTTGTAGGCGCGATCATCATGTTTGTCATCCGCAATGGCCTGAACCTTCTGAATGTTTCCTCAAACCTTCAGAAACTGGTGCTCGGCATCGTTATCCTGCTGGCTGTTCTCGCAGATTCCTTCCGCAGCCGTAAGAAATAAACCATCCCTGCTGAATGGAACCGAGCCGGTTCAAAAGCGCTGGCCCGGTTACAGATAAAACGTCAAACAAAAGAGAGGAGAACATTGAAAATGATGAAATCCAAAAGATTGGCGGCAGCGTTCCTGACCGCAGCAATGGCGCTTTCCCTGACCGCGTGCGGCGGCAATTCCGACGGCGGGTCCAGTACGGCCGGCGGGTCCGGCTCGAGCAGCGATGACAAGATCGAGATCGCGTACATCGTTAAGGCAAAGTCCGACGCGTTCTGGACCAGCATGGAAGACGGCGCAATGAAGTATGCGGAAGAGGTTGGCGTCAAGGTCGATTTCCAGGCGCCCGAGAAGGAAACGGACGTGGAAAAGCAGGTGCAGTTCGTAGAAAACGCAGTGATCAAGGGCTATGACGCCATCATCCTGTCTGCGGCGGATTCCAATGCGCTTGCCCCGGCGATCAAGAAAGCAAATGACGCAAATATCCCGGTAATCCTTGTCAACGACACGATGGACCAGGGCGCACTGGACGCAGCTGGCGCAAAGGTTGAAACCTATGTCGGCATCGACCAGTATGAAGCGGCTTCCCTCGCGGGTACATATGCGGCGGAGAATATCGCTGACGGCCAGATCTGCTATCTGGAAGGCGTTCCCGGCGTACAGGCGCTGGATGACCGTCTGAGCGGCTTCCGCGACCAGTGCGGCAGTTTCAATGTTGTAGCCTCCCAGACCGCACGCTGCGACCGCAACGAGGGCTTCAACGTCATGCAGAATGTGCTTTCCTCCAACCCGAACGTGAACGTTGTCTGGGCGGTCAACGCCGAGATGGGCCAGGGCGCTATCCAGGCGATTGAGCAGGGCGGCTTCTCCGGCAAGGTGCAGGTATTCGACTTTGACGCGGCTCCCGACGATATCAAGGCCATCAAGGAAGGCACTCTTGCGGGTTCGGTTGCACAGTACCCCGACCTTCAGGCAGCGGCAGCAATTCAGGCGTGCCTCGATGTGCTTGACGGCAAGACCCTTGACGCGCACACCAAGACCAAAGCGGCGCTCATCACGGCGGATAACGTAGAAGCGTTTGAAGCGGGCGAGGATGTCGGCTGAACACAAGCGCTTTGCGGCTGAGATACGGTTCAATGACATTCACAAAACATTAAAGGAGATAATTCATTATGAAATTTGCAAAATCAGCGTGCATCGAACCGATGTACAGTGAAATCCCCTTTCTTGACCGCTTCCAAGCGGCCAAGGACGACGGCTTCGAGTTCGTAGAATTTTGGAGCTGGACAGATAAGGATCTCGATGCGGTCAAGGCTGCGGCGGAAAAGGCAGGCGTCGGCATTTCCGGCTTCAACGGCGATGCAGCGTATTCGCTGATCGACCCCACCCACAAGGAAAAGTATCTTGACTTTCTGAGAAAGTCGGTCGCGGCGGCGCAGAAGATCGGCGCAAAGAGCGTTACCATCCACTCGAACGCGCTTGGCGACGCGGGCATCGTTGTCAACCATTACACCGAGCTGTCGGATACCGTGAAGCTGTGCTCGATGTATGACATGCTGCTTGAATGCGCGAAGATCGCCGAAGAAAGCGGCATTGCCATGAACCTTGAACCGCTGAATATCACAACGGATCACGTCGGCAATTACCTTGCGACCACCCGTATGGCAGCGGAAATGACCCGTCTGATCGGCTCCCCGATGCTGAAGGTGCTCTATGACGTGTACCACATGCAGCTCAACGAAGGCTCGCTCTGCGACAACATCAAGGCGTATGCCGACCAGCTCGGGCACATCCACGTTGCCGACGCGCCGGGCCGTCACGAGCCGGGCACA
This sequence comes from Clostridiaceae bacterium, assembly GCA_009911355.1. Taxonomy (GTDB): domain Bacteria; phylum Bacillota; class Clostridia; order Oscillospirales; family Butyricicoccaceae; genus QXXE01. The sequence goes on from QXXE01000030.1 coordinate 18,331, forward strand.
GGCGAGATCAACTATACCCGTGTGTTCCAGGCGCTTGAGGACTGCGGCTATACTGGCAGGGTTGGCTTTGAGCTGTTCCCCGAAACGACCACCGCAAACGCTGTCAAAGCGATTATGTCCTATTAAAATGTATCCTCGTTCTTCTCAATCCACCATATAAATTTGTATCAAAAAGGAGTTTATCATCATGTTGAAAGTTGGCATTATTGGCGTAGGCGCTATGGGTACCGAGCATTTCCTCCGTCTGATGAACAAGATCACGGGCGCAACCGTAACCGCAGTTTCCGATGTGAACGAAGAACGCGCGAAAAAGGTCATCGCTCCCTACGAGGGTGTCCGCTTCATCGCCGATCCGATTGCGCTCATCAACGACAAGGACGTGGACGCGGTTGTCATCGTCAGCGCCGACAGCACCCATGAGGAGTTTTGCCTGGAAGCGATCCGCCTGAAGAAGTTCATCTTCTGCGAAAAGCCGCTGTCCGCTTCCGCTGCCGGTGCGCGTAAGGTCGTCGACGCTGAAATGGCGGGCGGCAAGCGCCTGATCCAGCTGGGATTCAACCGCCGCTTTGATCCCGCATATAAAGAACTGAAGGAACTGGTTGTCTCTGGCAAGCTGGGCGCACCGCTGGTGGCCCACTGTGCACACCGCAACGCAAATTATCCCGAGGCATTTGACGATGTAGTAGCCGTTACCGGTACGGCGATTCACGAAATCGATACCATGAGCTGGCTTGTCGGTGATTACTTCACCAAGGCACAGGTTATTTTCCCGAAGACCTCCCGCCACTCCAAGAACAAGGACCTGCATGACCCGCAGATCGTTATCCTGACCACTTCCTCCGGCATGGTCGTCAACTGCGAAATCTGGGTGAACTGCCAGTATGCGTATGATATCCGCTGTGAAGTGCTCTGCGAAGACGGCACCGCTACCTTGCCGCGTCACGCCCGCGTTGAGGTCTGCACCGCAAACAGCAAGTCCTGCGGCATGACCTCCGACGGCCTCGGCTTCTTCGCCGAAGCGTATAACGAGGAATTCCAAGCGTGGGTTGACGCCTGCAATGCGGATACCTACTGCGCGGCTGCGGCCTCTGCCTGGGACGGCTATTGCGCAGCAGTTACTACCGATTCCTGCCTGAAATCCCAGAAGAGCGGCGGCATTGAAGAAGTCCCGCTGACCGATCGCCCCGATTTTTACAAAGGATAATTTGACAAATTCGTTTTTCATCATCATCTCTCTCGATAAAGCGTCCGCCGCACACCTTGCGGCGGACGTTTTGCTTTTGCGGGTCCGGCGAGCACACTATCTAATAGACCTGTTCGGGAACCCGAGAAATGCCAGCTGGCGAGGAATGATTTTACCAGTCGAAGATAAATTTTCGTAGGAATCCTTTGTGGATTTCAAGAAAATTTAGCGAAGTACGGCAGAATCAGGCCCGTTCAGATGGCGTTTGGAAGGTTTCCGAACAGGTCTAATAAGTGAACATCCCGAATCCGTCCGGCAGTGAAAAAAATGCAGCCAAAGCCAAGGGGTCCATCGCGAAATGGAATTTGAAGAAAGGAAAACCCTGGTCTGACGGACAGAAGCCGCATAATATCCGTACTGCGCTTCGGTAACTGAAGCCGAAAAGCAGGATGATATTTGTAAGGGCAACCCTCAGCATCGTCATCCGTATTCGTGCGCGGAAGCCTTGCCACATAACACCGTTCTCCCTTCTGCCTTTTTTCGTTAGCATATGCTCGATATATTTCAGATGAGCAAGTAATTTTTACCAGAAAATGACTCAAAATCAGGAAAAGGCTGCTTCCATCCACGTGTGCGGAGTCACGAAGCCATTCTTCGACTGACAAGTCCCAAACCGCAGGAATCCTGACGGATTTCAAGGCTTATTAGACGCAGCTCAGACAGAGAATCAATCGCGAAACCTTGCGTAGGGAATGATTCCATACTTCCTTAGCTGACGTTTGCAGTCCAAAACTCTTCCGGGCGTTTGTTCCAGTCTTCCGGCAACCGGGCTAGTGCTCCATCCAGTCAGAAAGCGGACTTGGGCTTGGAGCGGGATTTTCGCAGGGCAAGGCAGAGGACGCAGGCGGGCTGACGCCCGTCAAGGACGATAACGTAGCCATGCGGAAATCCAGCCCAAGAACGAGTTCGATTTCTGGCCGGATGGAGTACTAGCAGTATCTTTGTGTTCCTGAGTCATGGCAGGATGGCAGCACGTAATCGCCCAGAAACAGCTCCGGGCAATCGGCTGGGCAGAGGAAATCCGCGAATGGTTGGACGAATGCTCTCCGGAACATGAAGAGGGAATCCTTATCATAGACAACCTGAACATCCATGTGTAAGCATCCCTGTATCGCGGTACAAACCAGCTGAAGCCCGGCGTTTGGCGAATCGCTTGAAAATCCACCACGTATCAGTACATGAGAGCTGACTGAATATTGCCGAAATCGAGTTAAATGCTCTGAGCCGCCAATGCCTTGCACGCAGGATCGATATCCTGGAAAATTTGAACGGAGAGCGGTGTGCATGAGGACGAAAGCGTAATATATATACCAAATTGTAAACCGGCATTTCAAGTCAACGAATGCTCATGATAAATTGAAATTCATTTATCCGAAGCGCTCCTAACCCAGATAAATCGGAACCCCAATTTTGCCACTTTGCGCGAAAAATCGTTCTTAAGTGCCTAATCGTTACAACAGCCGCCTTACATCATATCATGCCATATGTGTTACAAAAACGCCGTGCCATTTCATCCAGTTTTAAATTCCGTATCGAAATAATACGCTGTTTTACTCTCATATATCTCCCCAACCTGCAGCACGGCGCTGGGAAATCGACTATGGTTGGGCGAGTCCGGGAAATACTGTGTTTCCAGACAGAAAGCCCCATGTCTGCCATAGGCGGCCCCGCCCTTTCCTTCCGGACAGCCATCCAGAAAGTTTCCGGTATAAAACTGGATGCCGGGCAAGGTCGTCAAAGTCTCCATATAAATACCGGTATCTGGCGACCATGCCAGGGCGGCAGGAACAAGTGCGCTGTTCCATCCGTCAATCACCCAGTTATGGTCGTACTCCCGCGCCCCAAGGGGCTGGAGCTGCCTCAAATCCATGGGGGTCCCCTTCACGGACTCTATCGCCCCGGTAGGGATTAAGTTTTCATCTGCCGGCGTGTACCGGCTTGCCGACAGGCGGAATTGATGGCTTTCGATGGAGCCGCTCCCATGTCCGGACAAATTGAAATAAGCGTGGCTGGTCAGATTACACAGGGTCGTCCTGCTGCTTTTTGCCTGATAGACGATTTCCAATGCCCGGTCCGCCAGCGTATAGGTCGCGGTAACATCCAGCGTCCCTGGATAGCCCTCCTGTCCATCCGGGCTGTTCAGGGACAGGGTCACCGAATTGCGGGTCTGTGCACGAATCCTCCAAACTTGCTTATCGAAGCCCTCCGGTCCGCCGTGGAGATGGTTAGCGCCATCATTGGACCGCAGAGGGTACTCCTTCCCGTCCAGAGCAAACCGGCTCCCGCCGATGCGGTTCGCGTATCGGCCAATGATAGCCCCTATGTATTTGTCCTGCGCCAGATATGCCTCCAAGGTATCAAAGCCAAGCGCCACGTCTACCGGCTGTCCATTCCGATCCGGAACGGTGAGTGAACGCAGAGCGCCGCCATAGGTGATGATGCCGCAGGAAATGGCACCATCCGTTAATAATACCTCTTCCACAGGGACACCGTCCGGCATATATCCGAATACTGTTTTTTTCCCTTCATTCATGTAGGATTCTCCTTAATCTTGACCGTAATAAGCATTGGCACCATGCTTACGAAGATAGTGCTTGTCCAGCAGCTCCTGCTGCATGGGAGGCAAGCCGGGCGTGAGTGCCATTGCGTGGAATGCCATGAAAGAAACCTCTTCCAGCACTACGGCGTTATGGACAGCGTTGTATGGATCATTTCCCCAGGCAAAGGGACCGTGGCTATGCACCAGCACGGCGGGTATCTGGGCAGGGTCAATGTTCCGGGCCTTGAAAGTCTCAATAATGACATTTCCCGTCTCCCACTCATAATCCCCTGCAATTTCTTCCGGCGTCATTGTCCGGGTGCAGGGGATTTCGCCATTGAAATAATCCCCCTGTGTCGTGCCGAAAGCGGGAACCCCTTTCCCCGCCTGCGCGAAGGAGGTCGCCCACTTGCTATGGGTATGGACGATGCCGCCCAAAGCAGGGAACGCTTTATACAAGGCAAGATGCGTATCCGTATCGCTGGAGGGCTTCCACCTGCCCTCCACCAGCCGTCCGTCCAGATCCACTACCACCATGTCCTGGATGGTCATACCGTCATATTCCACCCCGGAAGGCTTGATGACAACGAAACCTTTCGCGCGGTCGATGCCCGACACATTGCCCCAGGTAAATGTAACCAGATCATGCTCTGGTAAGAGCAGATTCGCCTCCAGAACTTGTTGTTTCAGTGCTTCCAGCATCATAAATCCTCCATTTCAATTCAGAATTTCCACAGCACAGCGCTCCACCTCCAGAAGGGCCTTGTACTGGCGCGCGTAGCGGTCAAAGCCTTCCACAGCGGCGGGGTCGGGCTGGATTGTGGAGCCGGTCACACCATCAAAAACCCTGTGGGACAGGAAATCTTCCAGCCGTTCCTCCGGACTCCGGTTCACCATGTAGGAAACCAGCAGCGCCATACCGTAAGGGCCGCCCTCCCCAGCGGTATCCATGCAGGTAACAGGTACGTTACAGGCTGCGGCCAAATAGCTTTGACCTACCACGGGGGTTTTGAACAGGCCGCCGTGACCGGTGAGAGAATCGACAACGGTATGCTCCTCCGTCAGGATATCCATGCCCATCTTCAGCGTTGCCAGCGCGGAATAAAGCTGCGCACGGAAAAAGTTGGCCAGGGTAAACCTTGTCTCCGGCGTGCGGACTACCATGGGCCGTCCGGCATCCAAATGGGTGACACCCTCCCCGGACAGGTAATTGCACACCAGCACGCCACCACAGTCGGATTCCCCCTCCAGGCTCTTTTCATAGAGCCTGGTATACAGCGTCCCTGTGTCTGGTTCTGCCCCGAAAAGGTGCGCGGCCTCTCTAAAAACGGACGCCCAGACGTTGGTGTCATTGGTGCAGTTGTTGCAGTGAACCATCGCCACCGGTGCTCCGGTGGGAGTGGCCACCAGGTCGATTTCCTCATATACCTTCTCCAGGGGCCGTTCCAGCACCACCATGGAGAAAATGGATGTCCCGGCGGACACATTGCCGGTCCGTGGCGCCACGGCATTGGCAGCAGCCATACCCGTGCCGGCATCCCCCTCCGCTGGGGCAAAGGCGATGCCAGCCGGAAGCAGTCCGTCCAGCCGGGCAGCACCCGCCTCAGTGAGTCTCCCAGCAGGCTCGCCCGCCGTCAGCACCTTTGGCAGCAGATCAGCCAGCTTCCAGGGCAGGTTCTTCGGCGCAAGCAGGGCGTCGAATCTGGAAACCATATCGGCGTTGTAATCCAAGGCGGCGCTGTCGATGGGGAACATGCCGCTGGCTTCCCCGATTCCCACAGCATTGACGCCGGTGAGGGTATAGTGGACGTATCCGGCAAGGGTGGTCAGGTGGGCAATCCGCGGAACATGCTCCTCCCCGTTGAGCACCGCCTGATACAGATGGGCGATAGACCACCGCTGGGGAATATGAAAGCCGAAAAGTTCCGTCAGTGCTGCTGCGGCGGGGCCGGTAACGGTGTTCTGCCATGTACGGAAGGGCGTGAGCAGGTTCCAGTCCTTGTCGAAGGCCAAATAGCCGTGCATCATGGCTGACACACCGGCAGCGGCGATGTCCTGCCGGTTTTCAACCCCGGACAGGGCGGCTTTCAAGCCTGTCCATACCTCCTCTAACGGGTAGGTCCACACGCCGTTCTCATACCTGGAAGCCCAGGTATAGTCCCCGGCGGAGACAGACCTGAACTTACCGTCAATGGTTACGGCCTTGATGCGGGTGGACCCAAGTTCAATGCCTAAACAGGTTTTCATAGTGTTCCTCCATCAAATAATTCAGGGATCGGTTCGGACTGCTTCAGCAGAACCGATCCACAGGCTACAAAACGTAACCAAAGCCTAAAATCGTAAAGGTTTTCTGCTCGTCCCCCGGAGCCATTGCAATTTCGATTCGATGGTATTTGCTTTCCCCGCTTTGGAACAGCAGCGCGGCATGGCAGTGGGTCCAGCCTGCTTCCTTTGGATTCAATACACGCGCCAGTGCGCCGTCTGTCCAGACCTGTGCTTTCCCAAAGGCCGGGTCCCCGGAATCCTTGAAAATCAGCATCAGGCTTTTGCAGGTGATTTCCAGCACAAACGGCGCTGTTCCGTCCCCTTTTTTCCAGTTGTATGGGAACTGCGGCGTATTCACCGAATCGTAATCCAGCGGAACCACCTGCAAATCACGGTCCGTCATCGTGAAACTTCCCGGAGCAATTTTTGCCCTGGCAAACCCATCCTTTCTGTCCAACAGGCGGATCGCCGCGTAGTCTGTCCCGTACAGCGGCGGAGCATCCGGCCCTGGTGACATCAGCGCCTGCTGGTCCAGACGGTCGAGAAGATACAGCAGGCAGTCGGCCATGATTTGGTGTCCGAGATTGGACGGGTGGTAAACATCGTAAAAATACTGCCGCTTGCTGAGTACTCGCTCCTCCTTCGGGCGTGTGAACTGCGGGGATACCGCCTCCAAAACATCCGCCATCGGCAGCTGATAACGGAAACCAATAGGAGCCAGCCTGTCCTTCAGGTTCCAGTCATCGGCAAACACGGAAAACAACAGAATCACCGCCGGATGCTGCGGCAAATCAAGGATTTTGCGAATCAGGCTTTCATAGCAAACGCCTTTCGTCTCGTCGTCCTCATCGTTTACGGCAAATTCGACAACGACCAAATCCGGCTGTATTTCCCCATCCCGCCCCACGTCCCGATCATAGCGGAGAATGCCAAGCTGGGAGGGCGTACCGCCTACACCGGCTTTGATATACTGGACGGTATCCGCGTTTGAAGCATACCGGCTGCGGATCGCTTCAAAGCTTTTCCGCGCATAGCACATCTCCTGAATGGGGACCGCCCCAGCCCCCTGCGTAATCGAACCGCCCAGATAAGCAATCACCGTGTGCTGGCTGCTCCGAAGCTTTTGTAAAAATTGCTTCACCCGAAAATTATTTCCGCCGGAGAGGAAGGAACGGGCGAGCATCTCCCGATACGCGCCGCTTTCCATATCGACTGGTGGGTCCGGGTCGGTATCGGGCGCGTCAAACCCGTCGTGAAGATACAGCTTTACGGAAGCCTCCGCAATATCCTGATCAGTGGGAAGCGTAAAGAGGAATTGGCCGGGCACGCCATTGCGGTCAAATCCGTGCAGCTCCGGCAGGGGGAAAATCCTCTCCGCGCCGTCCGCTTCCACGGAAAAGGAATACGTGCTGCCGCCGTCCGCCCCTTCTGTTCCATAAAAAATCAGGGAAAACCCGACCGGCATCGTTCGCTCCTCCGCCTGGATGGAAACACCGATACTGTGAACCAGCTGATAAAAGCCCTTTGTGGTCGTCAGGTATTCCAACAGCCCCTCGTCGGAAATGCCGCCTACAATGCCTGCCTGGACGGCTAGCCGGTTTCTATCCAGGAAAAACGGATGACGTCCCTTTCCGTCGGATTGTGGTTCGCCCCCTATGCGCTGGTCCAACAGGACATAAAACCCTTTCCGCCGCACCTGGGGGTCTTTGGGTGCGAATACATCGATCATGCGAAATCCTTTCTCGCTCTGCGTCGAAACCTCCGGGAGAGCACACCCGGTTTCTTTTCTTCTTTCTGCTTTCTACTGGAAAGCCGGGGTTCCCCGGAATGGAACCCCGGCTTTGAGGGAAACTGCTTTTCAGAATCATGCGCGATCATGCGCGGATGGAAACCTGAACCGCCCGTTTCCCGGTCAGCTGGAAAGTACGCTCATCCGGCTGGCCGGTATGCGCATACAACGTCCATGTCCCGCTGCCCGGCACGCGCTCCCCGCTGTCGGTGACAACGGTAAACGCGTTAGCGGAAATCGGGATTTCCACCACCCGTTTTTCCCCCGGCTCCAGACCGATCCGGCAGAAGCCGCACAATACAGGATTTACCGGCGCAGCTGCGGACGCGCCGTCATGGATGTAAATCTGAATGACATCCTCTGTAAAACGCGTACCCCTGTTCTCCGCCGTAACCGAAGCGGTGTGCTGATTTGCGTTAACCCCCATAACGCATATGTCCCCATAGGTCAGCCCATAGCCAAATGGGTACAGCGGCGTCCCCCGATAGTAGCGGTAGGTCCGGTTCTTCATGGAATAATCCGTAAATTCCGGCAGCTCCTCCAACGCTTCATTGTGATAGAAGGTCACCGGCAGCTTGCCCGAGGGAGACACCGCGCCGAACAGCAGGTCAGCGACCGCCTTTCCTCCGCCTGCGCCGGGATACCACGTCAGCAGGACCGCGTCCGCCTTTTCCTCCGCGTCGCTCAGGTCGATGGCGCTGCCAGCCATCAGCAAAACAACAACCGGCGTCCCAGTCTCCAAAACCCGCCGCAGCAGCTCCCTTTGGGGAGCCGGGAGGAGCAGATCAACCTTGTCGCCGCAGCTTTCCGCGCTGTTGCCGGTATCCATCTCCTCCCCTTCCAGCGTCTCATCCAGACCCAGCGCCAGCACAACCACGTCACTGTGTTTAGCGACCGTGACTGCTTCGGCGAGCCGGTCCCCGGGCATTCCCAGCGCTTCCACCCGGTCTTTGCACAGCCCGCAGCCTTCCGCATAGAGCACCCGGCCCTTGCCCAACATGGCATCCTGAATCCCTTCCAGAACGGTGACATACCGGGAAGCAGTGCCGTGATAATTACCGATCAGCGCCAGGCGGCTGTTTGCGTTGGGACCAATCACGCCGACGGTCCCGACCGTATCCGGGTCCAGCGGCAGCAGCCCGTTGTTTTTCAGCAGGACGCAGGACTTCCTCGCCGCCTCCTGCGCAAGCGCCAGATGTTTCCCGCACTCTACGGCTTCATAGGGTATCAGGTCAAACGCACTCCCTTCGCCCAGCAGCCCCAGCAAATACCGCGTTGTAAACAGCCGCTCCGCAGAGACGGTGATTTCCTCCTCGGTGACAAGCCCCTCCCGCAGGGCATGGAGCAGGCAGCGGAAGCAGTCGCCGCAGTTCAGGTCGCAGCCCATTTTCAGCGCCAGCGCGACCGACTCGCAGGTCGTTTCGGTGACGCCATGCCCCTCATGGAAATCCCGGATTGCCCAGCAGTCGGACACGACGTGCCCCCGGAAGCCCCACTGTTCCCGGAGGATGTCAACCAGCAGGGTTTTGCTGCCGCAGCAGGGTTCGCCATTGGTACGGTTATAGGCGCCCATGACAGCTTCTACATCCGCTTCCTTGACAGCCGCCTCAAAGGCGGGAAGATAGGTTTCCTCCATATCCTTGGGTGTTGCCTCGGCATTGAACTGGTGCCGGACCGCCTCCGGGCCGCTATGGACCGCGAAATGCTTGGCACAGGCGGCCGCCTTCATCACCGGTCCTTCCCCCTGAAGACCCCGGATATAGGCAATCCCCAGCCGGGAGGTGAGATAAGGGTCCTCGCCATAGGTTTCGTGCCCCCGTCCCCAGCGCGGGTCCCGGAAGATGTTGACATTCGGCGACCAGAAGGTCAGCCCCTTATAGATGTCCCGATCCCCCAGTTTGGAGTACGCGTTGTACTTGGCGCGTCCCTCCGTGGCCGCTACATCCCCCAGTTTTTCCAGCAGCGCGTCGTCAAACATCGCCGCAAGTCCGATGGCCTGGGGGAAGCTGGTAGCGGTTCCCGCCCTGGCGACCCCGTGAAGCGCCTCGTTCCACCAGTTATAGGCGGGAATGCCCAGGCGCGGAATCGCCGGAGCGTCATAGCGCAGCTGGCTTGCCTTTTCCACGATATCCATTTTGGCCACAAGCTCTTTTGCCAGCCGGGCCGCTTTTGTTCGATCCATAAGAATCCTCCCATTGATTACTGTTTGCACGAAGGTCCTTCAAAGCGGAACTCTGAAAAATCCGCTTTGCCGCCCGGCCGCACCGTCGAATAGCAGAACAGCCCAAACCGGCAGCCGGTAAACAAATCCAATTTAAACGAAAGCCGCTGCACGATTCCCAGCGGTTTCCAGCCGCCAGCCCCGTCCAGATAGGAAAAGGAAGCGGTATCCTCGGAAAAATTGGTATCCACCCGGAGCGTCGCCACCGGGCTGGCTGTATGGACAGCAGCATATTCTACGGGCGGGCGGGCGTAGTCGAATTCCCCTTGAATGCCGGGTTCCGTTTCCGGCCGTCCCATCATCACGATCTGGAACCCGGCTCCCCGTCTGGCCAGGGCAACCGCGCCGTAGCAGCCCTGATAAGCACAGATTCCCGCGAAATCTCCTTCGTTCAGCCCGCCGCCGTTCAGCGTCACCCATGCCGAGCTTTCCGGTCCGGCACAGCGCTGGGTCAAAGTGTTGCGGGTAAGAATCAGGTTCGGGCTGGTGCGCCGCGTCCGCAGGCGGAAAATGCCTTCCTTCGGAAGAACCGCCCAGCCCGCCGGATCCGGATTATGGCTGAACTGCCAGAATGGCGCCAGACGCGCACAGCGGAAATCGTCGCTTCCATTCAGCGGGGCGTATTGGCGCCCGCTGTCCCTGCCCGCCGGGGCCACCGCCGGTGGGACGCGCCCGCAGTCCCCCAGAACCGGGAAACCCTCCCGGTCAAAGGCCATGGGCATGATCACCGGGGAACGCCCCAGCGCCCCACGGTCCTGAAACATAAAGGCGTACCAATTCCCCTCCGGCGTATCCACCATCCCGCCCTGCGCGACACCAGCGCTGCGGTATCCCATATTATCGTCCAGGATGGTCTTTTTCCGGAAAACGCCGGTGAGGGAATCCGCCAGAAAGCAGTCCTCCGTCTTGAGGAATTTCCCATCCAGCGGCATATGGCAGGTAAACAGATAATATTTCCCATTGTGCTTATACAGATGGGAGCCCTCGTAGCCAAGGCGCTGACCGGGCTGATCCATCGCCACAATCCGATTCAGGCCGCCGGGCTTTGGCCCCCAGGTATTCGTATCCAATTCCGTGATACGAAGGGTTGTGTTCCCGTGGGCGATATAGACCCGTCCGTCGTCATCAAAGAACAGCGATGCGTCATAGAAAAAGCCGCCCATCTCCACCCGGCGCCATGGCCCTGCCGGCTCCTCTGCCCGGAACAGCAACGACTTGTGGGTGTCATTGCAGGAAAATGTCAGATAAAAAGTCCCCTCGTGAAAGCGGAGGGACGGCGCCCACATACCCTGCCCATAAATCTGCTGCCCGTCCTCCAGATAATGGGCAGGGGTGTCCTCCAGCGTCTCAAAAACGTGCCCCACAAACTCCCAATGGACCAGATCACAGGAGCGGAGGATATCCCCGCCGGGCATAAAATACATGGTCGTGCTCGCCATGTAGTAGGTGTCGCCCACCCGAATGATATCGGGGTCCGGAAAGTCAGAGTTGATGACTGGATTCGGGTACAGTCTCATGGTTACGCTTCCTTGTACGTCTGGCTGCGTTCCCCGCAGGCGCTGGTATCGGAACCGCCCAGAGAAAAGAACGCCAGATTGCTGATGCCCGGTCCCCGGTATGTGAAGTACAACGCCTGTACCCCGTCCGGAACGGAGACCTCGGCGGAGAATACCGTCCACTCGTTGCGCTGGTTCAGCGGAATCTCGCCCACTGGTTCACCGTCCCAGCGGGTCCTGACCTGCATAACCCCTGCGCTGCCTCGGACAGTTACCGAGGCGCGCCGGATGCCGCGACAGTCAAAATACTTGAATCCCACCGCTGCGCCGTCCCGGAGATTGGCGATGTGGGCAAAACCCGTTTCGCCGTCCGGTTCGTCCTGGGTAATACGGGGGAAACGGCAGTCCATCCAATCCCCCGGCGCACCGGTCGTGACCTCCGTATGGCGGCAGAACAGATTGCAGGCGATGTGGGCGGGATACGTGCCGTATCCGGCAAGAGGACCGCCATTGCCGCCGCAGGAGGTCATTTCCACTTGGGGGATTTTCCCGTCCGGAAGGATGGTTACCGGCTCCAGACAGCCCTGACGGCTGAAGTTGGTACCGTTGGTGTGGCGGTGGTAAAAAATGTACCACTGCCCGTTGATCTGCTCCAGACAGCCGTGGTTATTGCCGCCATAAAACATCGGCTGATCTGCGGGCTTGTAGGTGTCAATATGCACATCGGCATTGCTGACGATCACGCCGCCATAGGCAAACGGCCCCAGCGGGGAATCGCTGACGGCATAGCTCAGCTCATGGTGATAGATGGTGGAATAGATAAAATAGTACCGCTCCCCAACCTTCCGGATTGAGGACGCCTCAAAGAAGGGAAACTCCGCAAAGCTGGTTCCGGCCGCATAGGGCGCGCTGGGGACAACAATCGCAGGGGCGCTCCGGACAGTAAGCATATCCGGTTCCAGCACCGTTACCATGGAGCCGCGGCGGCTTTCATCCGCCGGAGGGCAAAAGCCGGTATAAAGATACACGGCGTCATTTTCAACTAAAACGCCGGGGTCGAATTGGGGCGCATCCCCCGCTTTTTCCCCATAGCGTGTGCCATCGGCATGGCGGACATACCCGTAAAACCGGTACCGCCCCGCCGGGCTGTCACAGACAGCGACCGAAATCACCGACAGCTGGTCCAACACATAATAAAGGTAATACCTTCCGTCCGGGCCTTGGGTCACGTCCGGGGCAAAGAGCAGCATATCGCCGTCCCGGTTGGCGGGATCATCTGTCCTGCCATAAATAACACCCTCACAGCGCCAGTCCGCCAAATCCTCTACCGGCGCGGACCAGCAAACATAGTCATTCGGGCAGTAGGTATGCCCGCCAAACCGGTCATGAGAGCCGAAAACGTAGACGCGTCCGTCAAACACATGCGGTTCTCCGTCCGGGATATACTCCCAAGAGGGCAAATAGGGGTTGAATCCTTGTTTTTTCATACTTATTCCTCAATATATTCGATAGTTTCCACTCAGGGCCAGAAATGCGAAAAAAGAAAGGCAGTTGTCATAATACCGCCGGGTCCCTGTACGCAGGGGGGTCTCCCAGAACCGACGTGCGCACACCTCTGCCCACGGCCCATCTGCCGCCAGGCTGGCAGCGGCATTCGTTGCAAGGATAGCGATGGGGTGCAGCGCCGGAAGGGGCAGGACGGTCCCGTCCACTTCATAAATCGCGTTGTCCGGGACGCCCCCGCAGAAAAACGCCTGGAGCCGGTTGGCTTCCTCCACGGCCCAGGGTGTGCGTCCGAACCAGACGGAATCCAGGGCGATGTTGAAAATGGTACGGTAAGCATCGCTGTAATACCAATCGTGACGGCCTCCGAACCGTTTCGGGTCCGTTTTTTGGGGACGGCCGTCCATATCCGCATACTCCGCACACAGCCCGGTGATTGGATGACACGCCCTGACCCAGTAGGCCCGGCTGGCCTCAGCAGCTTTCCGCCAGAAGGGTCGGTCCTCCTCGTCCGCCTAGAGAGCGAACAGCTCGTAAAAATGGGGGAGATGATAGCTGGGGTCGGAAAAATCCAGCTCCGGGATAAACCGGATCAGATAGGTCTCCGGGTCCCACATGGGACGCCCGCCCCCGCCATCCTCCCCCTTGTGCAGGCAGGTGCGCAGGAGCTGTCGGGCTTCCGCTTCATAGTGCACCTCTCCGTCCCCCCAACGATGGGCGGCAAAAAAGAGGGCCATCGCAAAATATTCCTCGCCGTCCGGCGCGGGGCCGCAGGCATTTTTCCTGCCGTCCAAGCCGCAGCTCCAGGCGAAGTACCCCGCGTTTGGCCCGTCGTTGAGAAACATATAGGTTTTTGCCCAGCGCCACAGCCGGTCAAATTCCTCCCTGCGATCCATCTGGACACACATCATCATGGCATAGCTCATGCCCTCCGTGCGCACGTCATAGTTGCCGGTATCCTCAAAGCAGGCCATATCCGCGCCGACGGAGTGGTACAGCTGCACATCCTCCCCACCGTAAAACAGGGTTTCAAAGATTTCCTCGGTACGCGTGTTGATTTCCGCCAGGGAATATCCCAGCTCCGCAAAGAGGTTCCGATAACGGGGAGACGGTTTTTGTGGTACGCGCAAGCTACGCTCCCCCCTTCCCGGACAGCTGCTCCAGCTCGCGGAAAACCGGATGGACCGCCTTGCTGACGGTGTAAATCATTAAAATCGGAAGGAAAAACGGGCTAAAGCTGCGAAGCGGCGTATGAAGCTGGGTCACCAATAAAAACTCCGCCAGCAAAATCCCCGTCAGGATCAGGCTCCGGCGCGGGTAGCTGAGGAAAATGCCGCGGGCATTGGCAATCCCTGCCATGGGCGGTTCTGGTAGCGCGCCTCCAGCGGGAACAGGTACAGGAAATGGATGAGCAGGAGCAGCAGCAGGAGGAACCCCGCCGTCAGCAGCCCGGTGGTATCGCCGGTATGGGCTTCCACCATCCTGACATCCATCAGGATGCTCCAACATGCCGCCAGCAGGACCAGCGACAGCGGGATGCCGTGCTTCAGGTTTTTGACATACGCTTTCCAGAACTGGGCTGTCATGCTGTAGTCCTCGCAGTCCTCCACCATTTTCAGCGTAACGGTATACGCGGCAATGGTGGAAACACCAATCGTGACCAGGGGCAGACAGCCGATCAGCCAGAATAAATTTAGGATCAGCAGATTGGTCATCCGCATTCCGGCTGCAATGACCGGGGAATCAATCCGCATAACGGCCTCCTTTTCGGCGGTATATCGCGGAAAGGGGATGGAACGCAGCGGAGGCAGTTCCATCCCTTTCTGCAATGATTATGAGAGATAAAGAGATTATGATGTTATTCCTTTACGCCGCCCAGCGTCAGGCCTGCTACAAAGTACCTTTGCAGGAACGGATACAGACAGATGATCGGGAGCATGGTGAGTATCGTTGCAGCGGCGCGCACCGAGGTCGGCGTTACCGCCCCGGCAGCATTCTTCATGGCTTCCGCGCTGGTACCCTGGTTGGTGACCGAGGACAGCAGCTTCATCAGCTCGTACTGCAAGGTGGTGTATTTGTCGCTCATGCGGTTGTAGAGCATCGCGTCAAACCACGAGTTCCACTGCCCCACAGCGGCGAACAGCGCCACCGTAGCATATACCGGCTTGCACAGCGGCGAGATGATCTTAAGAAAGATCGTGGTATAGCCCGCGCCGTCGATTTGGGCGGACTCGACCAGGCTGTTTGGGATACTGTTGTTGATGTATGTCCGGATGACCAGCATATTGAAGCAGCTGATCGCTCCCGGGATGACGTAAACCCAAAAGCTGTTGGTCAGGCCCAGGGCTTTATAGAGCAGGAATACCGGGATCAGGCCGCCGTTGACATACATGGTAATGACCCAGAACATCGACAGCGAACGGCGGAAAATGAACTCCTTCCGGCTGATGATGAATGCCAGCACCGCGTTGAGGAACACCGAGAGTGCCGTGCCGATCACGGTACGGGCGACAGAGATCTTTGCGCCGGTCAGCAGGTTCTCTTTGTGGAGCACGGTGGTAAAGTTTTTCAGTGTCCACACACGGGGCCAGATATGGATGCCGCCCCTGAGGGAATCCGTGCCATCGTTAAACGCCACCGCCAGGGTATTGAGCACCGGATAGAGGGTGATGATGACAAAGAGGACCATAATGATGGTATTGATAACGGTAAAAATTTTGTCTTCGGTCGTGGACTTGACCTTTTTTCCGGTTGTCTGTTTTGCCATAATGACCTTCCTCCCTTCTAAAACAGGCGCTCTTCGCCGGAGTGTTTGGCGATCTGGTTGGCTGCGACAATCAGGATGATGCTGACCACGCTCTTGAAGATACCGGCCGCGGTACCGATAGCATAGTCGCCCTGGCTGATGCCCCATTTCAAGACGTAGATATCAATGGTCTGGGAGACGCTCTGCACCAGGCCGTTGCCCAGCAAATACTGGACCTCGAAGCCCGCGTTCAGGACGTTGCCCACGTTCATCAGCAGCTGGATCATGATGATGGGACGGATGCCGGGCAGCGTAACCGCCATGATCCTCTGCCAGCGTCCCGCGCCGTCAATCTGTGCCGCCTCGTAAAGGGACGGATCAATGGCGGTAATCGCCGCAAGATAGATGATAGCGTTCCAGCCGGTTTCCTTCCATACGTTGGCAAAGACCACGATGCCCCAGAAGAGCTGCGGATAAGCGAAGAAATTCAGCGGCTGGTCCAGAATATGCAGGTTCACCAGGATCTCATTGACGATACCGCCGCCGGAAAGCATATCGTGCAGGATACCGGTCACGATGATCCAGGACAGGAAGTGGGGCAGGTAAGAGATGGTCTGTACCATCTTTCTCCCGCCGTTGCTCTTGACCTCGTTGAGCAGAATCGCGAAGGCGATCGCCGTCACGAAGCAGAAGGCAAGGTTCAGCACGCCCATGCACAGGGTGTTGCGCAGGGTGCGCAGGAAGGTTACATCGCTGAACAGCTGGACAAATTTATCGAAGCCCACAAACTCGGAACCGAACAGCCCGTTCTTGGGCTGGTAGTTCTGGAAGCCGATGACCCAGCCCCCCAAAGGCACATAGTAGAAAATGAAGCCGAAGATAAAGAAAAACACGCCCCATAATACCAGTGCCTTCTGTTCCATCGCCCGCTGCCAGAAGCTCTTTTCATGCCGCGGATCCCTCAGCGCTTTTGCGGAAGCATTGTTCCCCATAATTCACTCCTTCCCGGAAGAGCAGGCGGCGCCCGCCCGCTCTCCCACGTCGTTACTTGATGGTTTCCGTCGCCGGATTATTCGTACTTCGCCGCCAGGGCAAGACGGTTGTCCAGCTCGGTCTGCATCTCGCCGAGGAAATCCTCCGGCTTTGCGGTGGCGTAAACATCCAGGTATTCGTCCCACGCAGACTCAAAGTCGCTGGCGAGAACGACCTTGGGCAGGTACTCATGCTTGATCTCGCCCATCCGGGTCCAGGCCACGCCGCCGGGGGTCGCGGTGGTCATGTTGTTGGAGTGCGAATACATCGGGAACCACGGGCCGGGGATCTCGTTCAGGCCAATCATCTGTACATGGGTCTGAACACCGTAAGCGTCGAAGCATTCCTTCACATCGTCGCCGAGGGCGTCGTAAAACTCGCCGGGCTGGAACTCCGGGCGTGCCGTGTTAATGCCGTCCTGATCCATGCCCACATAGGCGGGAAAATAGCTGTAGGTGCACAGGTGGCTTGCCTTGTAGTTGGTAGCGGCGGCATTGGTGCGCTGCTCCGGAGTCCGATAGAACAGGCCGTCCTCGTCCACCATGTAGTCCACGTCCTTCACGCCCCACCAGCGCAGGGTGTGTACCTCCGGCTCCAGCAGGTCGCTGATGAATTGCATCGCCCCGGGGATATCCTTACAGCTGACAGTGATGCCCAGCCCGTTCGCGCTGTTCATGATCGAGCCGCCGGTAAACCAGCGGTTGTGGATGCCCTTGTCAATGGTTATGCCAAGGGGGACGTAGTTGCAGCCCTGCTTATCCAGGCCGGCCTGCTTGAGCGCGTCGGTTACGGTGTAGCCAAAGTTCCAATACTGGTCCACCATGCCCAGCACGCGGCCAGTAGACAGCTTGGCGATGTACTCATCATAGGTCTGGGTGAAGGATTCGGGGTCAATCATCCCCTTCTGAAACTCCTCATTCAGCTTGGCGAAGTACCGCTTCGCGGTGGGGGTGGTGTTGTAGTCCACGATCTTCATGTTGTCGGTATCCACGATGACCGAGCCGTCATTGGGATAGCCGTCCAGGAACTGCGGCGGGTTCTCCAGGCAGAAGTACCGCCAGTCGTCGCACAGGATCGTATACGGAATATTGGGGGTGCCGTCCTCCATAGTCGGGTTTGCCGCCTGATAGCTCTCGATCAGGTCAAAAAACTCATCCAGCGTCTCAATTTTCGGATATCCGGCCCACTTCAGAACCCTGGTCTGGATCCAGAACGCTTCATCGGGAATGGTGGTGGTGGCGACCTCATTGACACGGTTGAACTGGGGAATCCAGTATACGTGGCCGTCGTCCCGGCGGATCAGGTCCCACTGCTGCTCGTTCCAGAAATTCTTGATGTTGGGGTAATCGTCCCAATACTCGTCAATGGGGATGAGCGCCCCCGCGTCATAGAGCTGCTGGGTGGCGTCCGAGCCGTCGATGAAGTCGGGATACTCGCCGCCCGCAATCAGGGTGCCGACCGCCTCGGAAGCGGTCTGTCCGGTCAGCCAGGTTTCCTTGCACTTGGCGCCGGTGCGCTCGGCAATCATGGCCTGCACCTCGTTGTCGCTGTTGATCTCCGGGCCGGGAACCGCGAAAAACGCAGTGAATTGCTTCACCCCGTTCTCATCCACTGCGTCGCCGCCACCGCAAGCCGTAAGCGACGCGGTCATCAGCACAGCCAGAAACGCTGCCAGCAGTTTTTTCATTTCCATAACTCCTCCTTATTACTGATTTCGGTGAAATTTCTCCCACCTGATATAGTAATTATGAAAGAAGTTTGTCGGCTTTTCAATCCGGGAAAATATACGAATAGGAAGGGTAAATTATATTTGTCCGCAAAACGCAGACGGTTATTTTGTTGATATTGACGAAGCCCCTTTTGGCGGTTCTCCATCGCTTTCCTGCGGCTGGTTTATTTTCCGATAATTGGATGGCGTACATCCCTTCATGTCAATAAAACGCTCGATAAAATAGTCCATATCCTGATAGCCCACAGCCTGTGCAATATTATATACTTTATCAGATGTGTTCAGGAGCAGCCTGGCCGCCTGCTCGATCCGGCAGCTATTCAAATACTTCCGGAATGTGACGCCATATTTCTTTTTGAAAAGCTGCCCCAGGTAGGCGCTGTTCACGTAGTATTTCTGGCTCAGCCCTTTCAGTGTCAGGTTTTCCCGGTAATGCAGCCGGATCTCCTGCTCGACCTGCTGAATCACGCTGCCACCGTCATTCCGGAGGGAAAAGATATATCCCGCATACTCCTGGGTAAACTGGATGAGCCTGTCAAAATCCCGGCAGCGCAGCATATTCTTTTGCAGATGCTGGAGCAGCTTTTTCTGGTTGACCGTTTTGTCCCGGTCGCAGGCCAGCCGCACCATCCGGTAAAACAGATAGTCCATATGAACCCGCAGCAGCTCAAGATCCATGTCCGTGCCGATGGTTCCGAACACCGCCAGAACCGCGTCCCGGATGCCGGGCCTGTCGTTTTTCTCGATGGCGGTAACCAGGGTATCCAATGCCATAGCGGGGATGCCGACAAAGTCGGCATCCCCGCCCCGGTACAGCTGTACCGGGGCGGGATCGGATACATACGGGTGCATGACGCGCATTTGCAGCGCCGTCTGATAGGATTTCCCCAGCCCGGTGATATGGGGAACCTGCACACCAGCAAAGAGGGTGACTGGAGACTGCAGCGCCGCCTGGATTTGCTGCTGGAGGCCGCACAGGAAGCTGTATTCGTTTTTCTCCTGTGCCATACCGCGGCAGAAAATCAGCCCGACCCCTTCCCCCGCGCTGGGCGAGACATCCAGCAGATGGTTTGCCCAGCCGCCGAGCAGCCCCCGGCAGACTGCGGCCAACTCCCGCTGGAATGCCTTCCCTTCTTTGACCGGTTCCGGGGCGGTTCGGTCTACCTGCCGGGCAATGGAGATATACCGAATCCCACCAGTCAGCCTCAGCTGGGATTCCACAAAGGATACCGTTTTGTCATCATACTGCTCCTGAAGCATTGCCAGCAGATTTTGGGCCAGGTAGGCGCTGCTGTATACCTTCTCCCGTTTCCGTCCCTCACTGCTCCGGTCGCAGCTGGCCCGGACCTTCTGAAGCAGCTCGGTCAGCTGGTCGATCATAACCGGTTTGAGCAGATAGTCCATGCAGTCAAATCGGAGCGCCTGACGAGCATACTCAAAGTCGCTGTACCCGCTGAGAATGACGAAATACGCGTCGGAAATCTTGTCCCGCCGCAAAATTTCGATCAGCTCCAGCCCATCCATTACCGGCATTTGGATGTCCGCGAGAATCAGGTCAACCGGATGCTTTTTCAGGAAGGAAAGCGCTTGCTTCCCATTGGAGGCGGTGCCCGCAATGGTGAAGCCCAGCGCGTTCCAGTCCACCAGCACAGACAGTCCCCTGGCGATAAACGGCTCATCATCCACCAGCAGTACTTTCAGAAAGCTGCTGTTTTCCATCTGTATCCCCCTCCTCCAAAATAATCGTAATGGTAGTGCCGATCCCCTCCTCGCCTTCCACTGTAAAGCGGACGCTGCCGCTGGCGGTTCTTTTCAGCCGAAGGCAGGCGTTGATGACGCCCACATGGTGTCTCCCCTTGAGCATTTCAATGCTGGCGCGGTTCATTTCCTCCTGCATCTCTCGCTGCTGTCCCTCCGTCATCCCGATCCCGGTGTCCTCTACTTCCAGCAGGGCCGCGTCCCCCTGCCGCCGAACCCGGACAAAAATCCAGCCGTGATTCCCTTTTTTGGCTACCCCATGGAGGCAGGCATTTTCAACAAAAGTCAGCAGGGACAGCTTCGGGATTTGTAGCTCCCCGCAGCCGGGCTGTACGTCGATCCGATAGGAAAAGCGGTCCCCCAGCCGGTACCGCTGAAGCTGTAAATAGGTTTCCGCGCAGCGAAGCTCTTCCCGCAGAGGGATCACATCCGCGCCCCAATCTACATACTGCCGTTCGATATACGCCAGCATCCCGATCATTTCCGCCGTCTTTTTCTCCTCCCGCAAAAGGCTCTGCATCCGGATGCTCTCCAGAAGGTTAAACAGGAAATGCGGGTTGATCTGACTGCGCAGCGCCAGCAGTTCCGCCTGCTGGCGCGCCAGATCGGTTTCCTGCTCCCGCAGGCGGACTTTATACACCGTTTCAATGAGCTGGTTCATGTGCCGTGCCATCTCGTTATAGGTGCCCATCAGCATCCCGATCTCATCCTGCCCCTGCACCTGCTCCAGCAAAGGCATTGTGCCGTTATCCGCCCTGCGCACCGTGGCGGTCAGTGCCCGGAGCCGATCGATAAAGGAACGGTTGATCCAGAAAATGAAAACACTGGGCAAAAGCAGGTTCAGGAGGCTGAGCAGCAGAAGCAGCGGCCAGTTCTGACGAAAAAAATGCCCCATATCCATGCTGCGGTCAATGGCGTAAATTTCCATGTCACAGCCGTAGAGGTTTAGTGTTTTGATGCCGCGGCTTTTTTGGACAAGGCTGGGAGGGATTGCTGCAAAGGGGGCGCTCCAGTCGGAGGGAAGTACATTGGAACACACCAGCAGCCCATTCATGCAGACATAGAGATCCGCATCATAGTTCGCGGCGCGGAAATCCTGCTCCATGCGGGAGTAGCTGATGTCTATCTTCACAACCTTCTCCACGGTGCTCCGCAGATCATAATTCATCCGTCGGACGACAGAAATCTGGCGGAGGTTGGTGACGCTGACCGTATGGTTGTCGTCGTAGTTCGTAAGCAGCAGTACGTTTTGCCCGGACTGTTCCAACGCCTGGTACCATGCCTGCTGCCGGTCCAGCCGGTGGAAATAACCCCCGTTCAGGATGGAACCGTTTTCCGCATACATGGTAACGGCAAGCCTTCCGCCCTGCCGGAAGTTGGCATACAGGGAGTCGGTCAGCCTCCTGTAATCGTTATAGTAATCCAGCGGGGTTTGAAAATCCGTATCCAGAAAATGGTTGATCGGTTTGTTGAGATAAAGATTCTGCGCAGTCCCTGCGGCGTCCTCAATGGTGCTGGTCAGATAATACGCAGCCGCGTTTAACGCATCGTGGCGGACGGAATCCTTTTGATATCGCGCCAGCATCCAAAGCACAAAGGTATCTGTAATCAGCAGCGGGATCAGGACGCAGAAAAGGAACAGTCCAACCAATTTCCTGCCAATCGGGATATCATTCAGCCTGGCAATTACCCAGTGGTCGGATACTCTTTTGGGGAAGTCCATAACGCGTCTCCTTTTATCGGGCAGCGGTCAAAAATAAATTTTCCGGCGGAGCAGGGAATCCCTATTCCGCCGGAGTGTTTCCTTAGCCCCAGGGGTTCTCCGTGGGATACGGGAGCTCCTTGGGCTGGTTATACGCGATGTCCTGGACGCCCAGGAACTTGAAGACCTCGAACAATGCCTTGCCGAAGTGGCCGAAGGCTACCGCGCCGTGGTGGGGATAGCGCTTCTGGATGAGTACATGGCGGTAAAACCGTCCCATCTCCGGGATGGCGAACACGCCGATGCCGCCAAAGGAGCGGGTCGCGACCGGCAGCACCTCGCCCTGCGCGATGTAGGCGCGGAGCCGTCCCTCGCTGTCACACTGAAGACGGTAGAAGGTGATGTCGCTGGGGGCAATGTCGCCTTCCAGGGTACCGCGCGTAAAGTCTGGCTCGGAGCCCTTGGGTTCCAGCAGGCGGTGCTGGATGAGCTGGTACTTCACCGCCCGCTCGGAGCACAGCTTGCACGCGGGCGTATTGCCGCAGTGGAAACCCATAAAGGTATCGGTAAGCTGGTAGTGATACTTTCCCTTAATATCCTCTTCATAAAGGGAGGCGGGAACGGAGTTGTTGATGTCCAGCAGTGTCACCGTATCGCCGGAAACACACATACCGATATACTCGGACAGCGCGCCGTAAATGTCAACCTCGCAGGAGACCGGGATGCCGCGGCTGACCAGGCGGGAATTGACATAGCACGGCTCAAACCCGAACGCCTCCGGGAAGGCGGGCCAGCATTTGTCGGCAAATGCCACATACTGCCGGGAGCCTTTATGTTCCTCTGCCCAGTCCAGCAGGGTGAGTTCGAGCTGCGCCATACGCTCGTTCATTTCCGGGTAGTAGCGCCCTTCGCCCATTTCCTTTGCCATGTCCGCGCAGACATCCGGAATGCGGGGATCGTTGGCGTGCGCCTTGTAAGCGACCAGCAGATCCAGCTCGGAGTTCTCCTCTACCTCCACGCCGATTTCGTACAGACCTTTAATGGGCGCGTTGCAGGCGAAAAAGTCCTGGGGGCGGGGGCCGAAGGTGATGATCTTCAGCTGGCTCAGCCCGATAAGGGCACAGGCGACGGGCTTGAAATCGCCGATCATCTTCGCGATATCCTCCGCCGTACCTACGGGATATTCAGGGATAAATGCTTTCAGATGGCGCATTCCCAAATTGTAGGAGCAGTTGAGCATGCCGCAGTATGCGTCACCCCGGCCGTTGATGAGATCGCCGTCGCCCTCGGCAGCGGCAACATACATGCAGGGGCCGTCGAACTGCTTCGCAATCAGCGTTTCCGGGGTCTCGGGGCCGAAGTTGCCCAGGAATACGACCAGCGCATTGCACCCGGCTTCCTTCGCCTCGGCGACTGCTTTCAGCATGTCCTTTTCATTTTCTACGGTCGTTTTGCACTCCCAGAGATCCAGCCCGTTCTCCTTGCAGGCTGCCACGACTGCCGCCCTGCGGCGCTCGGAAAGGTCGATGATAAAGCAGTCGCGGGATACGGCAATCACGCCCAGCTTTACGGTGGGGATGTTGGTCAGCATAAGTAATTCCTCCTTAAATATCGTCGTAAATATCAATGTTTTCGCCGGTAATGCCTGCATAGGCCCCCTGGGCGGCTTCGTCACTGTCCGGATGGGCCAGCAGCCACTTGTTGCAGGCCCAGAGGGTTTTATCCTCGGCGTTCAGCGGGGTAATCTCCGGCTTGGGTCCGTTAGTGCCACGGGGCAGGACGACCAGTACCTTGAACCCTGCGCCGCGCTCCGCAGAGCAGGGCGCATAATGCAGGGTGGTGGCATATACCTCCACCATCGTCCCGGCAGGTGCCCGGAACGCCTTCACGCTGGACGTGTCCAGACGCCCGTCAACGATGTCGTCCGCCTTCGCTACCAGGAGGATAAAGTCCCCCGTGCCACAGTTGACCTCGCTGTCCCGGTGGTATTCCAGACAGTTGAGCCTGGTGTTATGACCGTTGCAGAAGCCCAGCTGGACGGGCATCCCGCCGTAAGCGTTAGCAGAAAGCTGCCCGGCAATGGGCAGCGCCTCCAGCGCAGGGTGCGACGGGACATACGCTACCCCGTCAGGCAGGGGGGTGGATGCCCCCAGGGTTTTCATCAGCTCGCGGGTATCGTAGCCCGGAAGAACCTTGCCATAAGGCGCAAAGGAGGGGGAATTTACAGAATCAATTTTCATTCTTTCACCTGATTTCTTATT
The DNA here is from genome assembly GCA_009911355.1 of Clostridiaceae bacterium. Lineage (GTDB taxonomy): Bacteria > Bacillota > Clostridia > Oscillospirales > Butyricicoccaceae > QXXE01. Next base: position 42,615 of record QXXE01000030.1, read on the forward strand.
CTTTCGCTTCCCCGGCACACAAGGAAGCAAACAAGCCTTTCATTGCGGGATAAATTTCCCGGAACCGCTGGTAACGCTCTTCATAGAGGGCCGCAAGCACAGGGTCGGGCAAAACGGTGCCGGCTGTCCGCACCAGCTGCCCACAGGCATCTTTGACTGACGGATACAGGCCGCAGGCAACCATCGCCAGCATCGCGCCTCCCATACCGGGTCCCTGCTCCGATTCCAACTCTTCCAGCCGGAGATTCAATACATTGGCCAGGATCTGCTTCCACAGCGCACTCTTCGCCCCGCCGCCGCAGATGCGTGAGCTTGTAATCTCAATGCCAAGCCTTTTGGCAACCTCAAAGCTGTCGCGTATCGCAAAAGCAACGCCCTCCAGCACCGCCTGGAGCATATCCGCCCGCGTGGTATCCATTGTGATACCCGTAAATGTTCCGCGTGCACAAACATCGTTGATCGGGCTGCGTTCCCCCATCAGATACGGCAGGAAATACACATGGTTCCGCCCCAGCTTTTGCGGTTCGATCCGCGCCTGCTCCCGTCCATAATCCGAGGATTCGAGAATCTCATCCATCCACCACATATTACAGCTGGCGGCGGAAAGCATACAGCCCATCAAGTGGTAGTTGCCGTCCGCGTGCGCAAAGGCGTGCAGCGCGTTGTTCGGGTCAACCCCGAACCGTTCCGATGATATGAAAATCGTGCCCGAGGTGCCAAGGGAGATATTGCAGGCACCGTTCCCGACGGTTCCCGTACCGACGGCTGCGGCGGCATTGTCCCCCGCCCCGGCACAGACCTTCACCGATTCCGGCAGACCCAACTGCCGCGCCGCTTCCGGCAGAAGCGTACCGATCGGCTCATAGCTTTCAAACAGCCGGGGCATCTGCGATTCTTTGACGCCGCAGACCGCCAGCATTTCCTGCGACCAGCACTTATGCGCCACGTCCAGCAGAAGCATCCCGCTTGCATCCGAATAGTCGGTGGCGTGTACGCCGGTCAGGAGATAATTGATGTAGTCCTTCGGCAGCATGATTTTTGCTATGCGGGCGAACAGCTCCGGTTCGTTCTCCCGCATCCACAGCAGCTTGGGCGCCGTGAACCCTGCAAAAGCAATATTCGCCGTACAGGCGGACAGCTTTTCCGTCCCGATCTCCCGGTTCAGATAATCCACTTCCTTCGCGGTGCGCCCGTCGTTCCAAAGGATGGCGGGACGGATGACACGGTCCTCCGCATCCAGCACGACAAGCCCGTGCATTTGACCGCCCGCGCCGATTCCAGCAACCTGCCCCGCTTCAAAGCCCTTGACCAGCTGAGGGATGCCTTCCCACACCGCCGTTTTCCAGTCCGCCGGATTTTGCTGGCTCCAGCCAGGCTGCGGAAATTCGAGCGGATATTCCTTGGTTACCTGGTTCCGAATGTGCCCCTCGCCGTCCATCAGCAGCAGCTTGACGGCGGAGGTCCCTAAATCAATTCCTATATACAGCATCGTTTCCCTTACCTCTTTCGGCGAAGCGCTGTAGATCTTCTTCCGAGTATCCCGGCTCCAAAAGCTGCACCGTTTCTGCTCCCGCAAGCTATCGGAGGCCATGCCGGGTGCGAGAAGGCATGGCGGCTGCTTTGGAGATGCTTCTGGAAGATGCAGCGCTTTCTTTTATGAATCATATTATATAAAGTTACTTTATTTATGTCAACAGTTTTCTGAAAAATATTGTATATTTGGTTAATATATCCTAAATTTTATGTTCTATTTTATGCAATATATCCTCACTCTTCCTCGTATTTATAAAGCAACTTTTGTTATCCCGCTCACGAAAGCCCTTTTATGGCCTGCGAAAATCAATGTTATTGAAATCTTGGCTGCATCCGTGGTATAATTTAGGCAATGAACTTTCTAAAACATGGAGGTCCCGCATGAAATCCGACACCTCGTCTACCAGCCGCCGTCATCAAACAAGCAACAAAATATACCGCTATATTTACGATTCGCAGGACTTTTGTTCCCGGCAGAGCCTTTCCCGCGACCTGAATCTTAGCCTGCCGACCGTATATCAGCATCTTTCCGAACTGATGGCCGCCGGGCTGGTCCAGGATTCCGGCGAACTGCAATCCACAGGCGGCCGGAAGGCCAGCGGTCTGTCCATTGTACCAGACGCACGGACAGCGATCGGGATCTCTGTCACTGAAAACCAGCTCCGCATTTCAGCGGCAGACCTCCGGCTCAATGAACTGGCTTATCGCGAAATCCCCATTGAAACCATTGTCCGGTTTGCCGACCTGGGGAGCCTGCTCCCGCAGGTGATCGAACAGTTCCGAAAGGACTTTTCAATTTCTTCGGAGCATCTGCTGGGGGTCGGGATCGCTTTGCCCGCCGTTATGTCGCCGGATAGCCGCTATATCACCGCCGCCCCTACCCTGCATTTGAAGGACACCTCGGTAGAGGGACTGACCGCCCAGATCCCCTATCCCACCTATGTAGAAAACGACGCTACCTGTGCCGGATACGCGGAATGGTTTCTCCACGGCACACCGAAGGATATGGCATACCTTTCTTTGGAAGACGGGGTCGGCGGCGCTATCCTTCTGGGCAACTCTCCTTACATTGGCGAAAACCGCCGCAGTGCCGAATTCGGCCATATGTGCGTCGAACCGGGTGGCCTGCGGTGCAGCTGCGGACGTCAGGGATGTCTGGAAGCCTATTGCTCACCCCGCCGCCTTCAGCAGGAGAGCGGCTGCACCTTGCAGGAATTTTTCCGAAAAGTGGAGTGTCACGACTCCGGATGTACTCTTCTTTGGGAAAATACACTGCGTCATCTGGCGTTCGGAATTTACAACATCCGTATGGCTCTCGACTGCAATATTATTCTCGGCGGCTTTTTGACAGAATACCTCGTGCCCTATTTTCCCCGCCTGCGGGAATATGCTGCCGCGCTGAATCCCTTTGAATCTACTGCTGATTATCTGCACCTGAGCGTCCTGCGGAAACATACCATTTCTCTGGGTGTTTCGCTTCATTTTGTCGTTGAATTTCTCAAATATGTCTGATTTCCCGACCATAGCAGTATCAGGAAATCGGACCAGAGGCTAAAAAATACGTAACATGGTACACTAAAAAATACAGCAGCAGAAAGAAGAAAAACATGGCACGCACAAGATATACAGCAGAGTTCAAAGTCACAATCATGCTGCAAGTTTTGCAGGGTGAGCAGGAGCTGGGGGAATTTTCCGCAGAAATAATTTAGAGCAATCAGCGAAAAACGATTCACAAACAGCGGGAAAAGAGGTATAATGAGTCCGAGATGAAAAAGGATGTTAAGCATTGAAACCCGGGAACGGCTTGTGAGGGGATATGAACGAACCCATGACGCTAAGATGATAGCACAGGCATATGGGGTTAGTGAACGTGAAGTGTACAAACTGGCAGCGCAAATGCGGGAGACCGGGAGTGTGGAACCGCGGACAGGCAACTGCGGACG
>QXXE01000290.1 GCA_009911355.1 Clostridiaceae bacterium
GGGAACTCAAAGATATCTTCTCCGCTTTCCATATCCCTCTTCCTGTAGGTTAAAATCTTCGCGGGATTTTAGGTTTTATAATCTCCAATCTCAAAATTTAGGGAATATACGGTTCGAGATTGGGGTTATGGGTATTTCGCTATGTAAGGTTGCCATTGGTGCTGCTGCACCAGAAAATCCGACCAAAAATGACAAAGCAGAGCGCCAGACGGTCTTAGTGACCGTCTGGCGCTCTGCTTTGCCTTATTGATGCAGTTTTCTACGCTTGATAATGCGTCTTTGCCGTTCTGAATGCCCCGTGAAAGGGCAAGGCTTTTTTTGATGAACTACCTGCTCCGTATTTCAAAAGCCCTAAATACCAATAACTGCCCATGACTGATCCTTTCCACAGCAGTCACAGGCAGCAACATAAATAGCCCCTACGCATGTGGGGCGGTGACGTAAGAAAACATTTTAAGCGAGGGTCGGCGTAGCGTCAAGCTGCGCCGACTTTCGCATTATTTTTGTCTTGGGCAGTTTGGGATTGCTCCCGCGCTTCCTCAAAATCAAACGCACCAATGAAGTTATAGACGATCTCAATTTCCCGGATTTTCACCCGCTTCTGCTGTTCGTCGGTCGTGTAGGTGTCGGACACCCTGATCTGTTCCACAAACTCACGCAGGATGGTGGCGTCAAGCTGGGTCATGTCCGTGTACTTCTTCACCACGGAAATGAACTTCCTGACGTTGGTTTTCTTCTGCTCCTGCTGTTTCACTTCCCGCCCCAGGGTTTCCACGACGGCCTTTAACTGTTCCTGCTCCTGTTCATCTTGATATTGTCAATATTGGTTGACACTTTTTTTACAAGGATATCAATGCCTAAGCAGCATCCAGAGATTCATAGTATCTCTGTCGTTTAACCATAGGAGGCAGCCCCTCATTAGCGGAGCATATCCTCCTGTTGTTCCAATAGCCGATGAAATATCTAAAGATGAGGGTTTCCACTTCCTCCACCGCCATTTTCTCTGTATCGTGCCTCCCATAGAGGAGTTCCTCTTTCATCCGTGCCCACATGCTCTCGCACCGTGCGTTGTCATGGCAGCGTCCTCC
>QXXE01000291.1 GCA_009911355.1 Clostridiaceae bacterium
GCCGTACTGTAAACTAAAATGAAAGTTGAAGACCCGCCAGCCCTTCTGGTACAATGGTTTCACCACAAATCCAAGTACCTCCCGAAAGGAGACGAGTCTTCATGGAAAAATTATACCAAATAAGGTGCCCGAAATGCAACAACAAAACAGACATTTATCGCTATGGAAAAGACGCCCACGGACATCAAAAGTACCAGTGCAAGAAATGCCGGCATCAGTGGGCGCCGGAAGCGAGGCGGGAGATCGGGCGGCCCAGAACGAAAAATTACCCCTCATGTCCGGTCTGCGGCAAAGCTGCTTTCCTGCACCACGATAAGGAGCATTACAGCAACTACCGCTGCTGTGACAAAAAGTGCAGCCACTCTTTCTTCGTGCCAAAGCCTACGGCCATCTCGGCCCCATCCATGTCCAAGCTGTTTGGAAAAACAGACTTCAAGCGGATGCGCTATCCTGTCCATGTAATCCTCACGGCTCTGAGCATGTTCTACTTGGGCAAGAATTCATTCCGCAATATTGCCCTTATCCTGCGTACTGTGATGAATGTCCAGGTCTCCCACACCACCATCAGCAATTGGTGCACCAAGTTCGCGCCCATGTTCCAGAATATCGCCTTGCAGCTCATTCCAGCCCTGAATTTCAACTCGGATGAGTGGCACGCCGATGAAACTGTCATCAAAATTCGTGGCGAGAAATATTACCTCTGGCTCATCCTGGACAGCGAGACACGCTTTGTCCTGGGCTTCCACCTGGACCGCCATCGGGACAGCCCTCAGGCTTTTACTGTGCTGAACGTTGCCAAGCCTTTAGGAACGCCACAGGCCATTGTCAGCGACCGCTACCCGGCCTACAGGATGCCCGTCAAGACCCTGTATGGGGTGCGGCACATCCGCGTGGAAAGCTTCCGCGATGATGTCACCAACAACCTCATCGAGTGCTTTAACAAGCAGTTCAAGGCCTGGTACAAGACCAAGCAGGGTTTTTCTTCCTTTGCTTGCGCCAACAACCTCATTTCCATGTTCATCTTTTTCTACAACTTTGTCCGCCCTCATTCCGCATTGAACAA
>QXXE01000292.1 GCA_009911355.1 Clostridiaceae bacterium
AATGTGTACCTCTTCTCTTGTGATTTTGATTATATCTCATTTGCCACTCCCGTTACAACTTTAGTATAGCACTTCAGATTGAAGCATATAACGTGGAACAGGTGGAGAAAGCAAAAATTCTGGACTTTCTTCTGTCCAACTATAATGATGGCCGCAAAAAGACGCTTTTTTGTGTAACGGTCAACCTTTTAGACTTGCAAGACCTGAAAGCAGCACTTTTGGCAATTGAGTGTAAACCTGATATGAAAACACTAACGCTCAAAGAGAAAAGTGCGTTTGTAGAGAATCTTCTTCAGACTGCGGCATCAAATAAGAACATCGAGCTAAAACTGCACAAGAAAAAATAAAAGTCTGAGTGTACCACAATTACAAAATCACACGCTTGATATGTATTTGTCTTTATACCAATATGTTTTTAAAGAAAAGCGAATGCAAGTTAATACAAAAAAGCAGCTAGAATAAAAATCTAAGGAGAGAAAAATGAAATTCAAAGTAACAAGAATACTCGCATTTGTTATGACTCTTATGCTGTTATCTTTAGTAGCTTGTTCTAACAAACCCAAACAGAATGATGCAGCTACAGACTCAGTACTCTCGGACCCAGAAGCAATGATCTCCACAAAATCATCACAATCTCCCAATAGTGCAGCACCAGGAAATGCCTCGTCATTGGCTCAGTTTGCAGATGTTCGCGGTGGTTTTTTTACAGGAGATAACGTGCTATCACCAAGTGAGTATAAGGCCGAGGATATATACACATATCAATTCAACGAGCATACTGTTTTTACAGGTAATGAAACACTTCAGCAAGAAATTATGGAAAATGGCAAAAACCCCGGACTTGGCATACGCGCTTTGCATGGGCAGGGTATCACTGGCGAAGGTGTATCAGTTGCAATTATTGACGAGGCTATTTTTTTAGAACCGCCTGAGTTTTCAGACAGAATTGTGGATTACTATGAATGTCATGATGTACAATGCGAATCAAGAGTAGAAAAGGGTAGACAAACAGCGCAAAAGAGCAGAGAATGTAAGTATGTGGCAAACAAATC
>QXXE01000293.1 GCA_009911355.1 Clostridiaceae bacterium
CAGAACCGCCACCGGGGGAATGTAAGGCATAACACCACAAAGGGGCGCGAACGGCTGATGAAGCTGCTGGAAGCGGACAAACTTGGTTCCTGCCCTATTGACAGTGTGAAGCTGTCCGACGCGAAAGAATGGGCGTTGCGCATGAAAGAAAAGGGAATATCCTATAAGACCATAAGCAACGACAAGCGTTCTCTGAAAGCTGCTTTTTACACAGCGATACAGGACGACTGTATAAGGAAGAACCCCTTCGACTTCCAGCTCAACACCGTGATCGAGGACGACACAGAGCCAAAAGTACCCCTCACAGCGGAACTGGAAGAAAGCCTTTTATCCTTTATGCGAAGTGATAGCGTCTATCAGAAATACCGTGACGAGGTTATCATACTGCTGGGAACGGGGCTTAGGATTTCCGAACTCTGCGGGCTGACTGAAACCGACCTTGATTTTGAAAACCGGGTAATCAATGTAGACCACCAGCTTTTACGGAGCGCAGAAACAGGCTACTACATAGAGAAGCCCAAAACGCAAAGCGGTATCAGACAAATTCCAATGAGTGAAAAAGTGTATGAAGCGTTGGGGCGCGTGTTGGAGAACCGCAAAGGAACGAAGCAGATCACCATTGACGGTTACAGCAATTTTCTTTTCCTCAACCGGGACGGTTGCCCGAAAACGAATGTGAATTATGCTACCATGTTTCGGGGACTTGCAAAGAAGTACAACAAGTGCCATGAGGAAGCGTTACCCAAAGTAATGACACCCCACACCCTACGCCATACGTTCTGCACCAACTTAGCCAATGCGGGTATGAACCCGAAAGCGTTACAGTATATCATGGGACATTCCAATATCACCATGACACTGAACTATTACGCACACGCAACTTTCGCTTCCGCAAGGGCTGAAATGGAAAGGTTGATCGCATAGCCGCCAGCAGAATTTACTACTTTTTTTACTACCATTGAGAGGGAAAACCTAGATGGTGTCGTCAATAAAAGTGTGATATAATAGTCCACAAAGGTAGAGGAGGTCAGAAAAATGGCAGGAGAAC
>QXXE01000294.1 GCA_009911355.1 Clostridiaceae bacterium
ACTATGAATCTCTGGATGCTGCTTAGGCATTGATATCCTTGTAAAAAAAGTGTCAACCAATATTGACAATATCAATCGCTACCAAATGGTAAACAATATTCAGTTTTCATATCATTTTTCTGTTCTAACTTTTCTTGACAAATGGGAAGTTGCCTATTGATTAGTAACTACTGTAAAACTGACACTTCCTTTCGTTTTTTCACCAGTTACTGAAACTGTATACGTTCCACTTTCTTCAATATCAATATCAAATTCATCAGAAGAGGAAACATCTACACCTTCATAGATAGGTACCTCATCATCTTTCTGAATCTTAATTGATAAGCTACCACCCTCAACAACAATTTCTGCATGGATAGTATCTCCTTTTTCAACAATTAGATTTTGAGAGTCGGTTTTATTAAATACCTTGTAGTTCATCACAAACTCATTACTATTTCCTGTTCGGCTACCGTCAAAATCTGCTCCACATGCTGTTAATGATAAAATCAATATAAAAGAACACAAAATACACAAATGTTTTTTCATAATCTTACTCCTCTCAAACTCCGATTTGTCAAATTGTTCAATGTCATTATCTTACCACAAACGCATACACAATTCCATTAAATTTTCTTTAATTTCCCTTTGCCTTGTTATTTGCAATCATCATCTGCCTTGCCCGTTCCCTCTGCTCGGTACTGAACGCCCTCGGCTTGCGGTAGCAGACGTATGACTTTGGAAAGGAATATGTCTTAGATACCTCGTCCTGCTTTGTCAGCTTGTATGTGTCGGGGAAGTCGGCAACAAGCGTGTCAAGTTTCCGCATAACCGCTTTATCCCTTGTATAGAGGGTGGCGGTCTGTTCTCCTGCGTTATAATTGAGAATACTTTCCTGTTCGTATCGGGAAAGTTTTGATATTGTCAATATTGGTTGACACTTTTTTTACAAGGATATCAATGCCTAAGCAGCATCCAGAGATTCATAGAATCTCTGTCGTTTAACCATAGGAGGCAGCCCCTCATTAGCGGAGCATATCCTCCTGTTGTTCCAATAGCCGATGAAA
>QXXE01000295.1 GCA_009911355.1 Clostridiaceae bacterium
TCAATACACTGTTATTTTATTGGGGTGCTATAAATATTTTATCATGGTTCCACTCAAATCACGAAAAACGTACAGATTTCCGTCATAGGGGCTGTGGTTCAGTTGATACCGGATGATCCCCAGCAGCCCGTCCAGCCCCGTATACATGCTGGTTTCCCCGCACACCAGCCATACCCTTTTCCCCCGTCTTGGGGGTGGGGATTTTTTGCTGGCCTCATGCAGCTGTTCCTTCCAATCCTCCGCACTGGTGTACCGGATGCGCCTCATGCCCCGTTTGTGGCCAGGGTTATGCCGGGCTGCTGCCGCGCATTCCCGGCTGCAGTATTTCTGCTCTGACTTGACAAACGTGCTGAATCCCTCTCCGCACCAGCCGCAGACCCTATCCTCCCTCGTCTGTGCCATGGCCTGCAAATAACACTCCCGGCTGCAGTACTCCCCGCCATGCCACCTTTCGCTGGTGAACTCTTTTCCGCAAAACGCGCATCTGCGCATTCCCGGCTCCCTGGACGGGTTTGCCTTGCGGTATTCCTTCCACCACTCTTTCCGGCACTCGTCGCTGCAAAAACGCCTCCAACGGCCGCGCTCTCCGCTCTGCTCCACGGGGGCTCCGCATTCCGGACAGACGTCCACTTTGCCCCCATAATACCTCTTGGCGTTATGGTATTTTATCCGGCACTCCGCGCTACAGAACTTCTGGCGGCTCTTGTGGCAGGTCGGCTCAAACTCTTTCCCACACCACTGGCATTTGTGCTCTGTTCCCATTCCTTATATCCTCCGTTTTTCTTCATCCCTCCTTCATTATACCGCCTTCTTCTTTTCTTGCGTAGGTTCGGATCTATTTTTCGCTTACTGCCATCCACGTTTTCGCACTTTTGAAATCCAGGCTTCCGGGCATCAAAAAACCGCGCCACAGCGCGGTTTTTTGAGCGAATATCTTTTTTATATCCACAGGATGGTCGAGGTGACAGGATTTGAACCTGCGACTTCTACGTCCCGAACGTAGCGCTCTACCAAACTGAGC
>QXXE01000296.1 GCA_009911355.1 Clostridiaceae bacterium
AAAACAAAAGAGCCAAAAGAAACACACCGCATCCCTTCCTGCGGTTTTTGTTACTTTGACTCAAATTCTCCAAGCACGATATGAACTTTTACGGTGTGAGTATAGCACAGCGGCGTAAAAAAAGCAAGCGTTTTCTGGGCAGTTATGGAACCTCCCAACAAAAAAAGCAGGAAATTCAGCATTTTCTACAAAAATGCAGCGGCTTGCTTGTTGGAGTCGCCGGTAATCGCAAGGGGCTGAAAAGCTGTGGCGTGCAGGCTGTTTTAAAGGAACCAAAGCTCGGGGGTTGTAGCCGAAACGGCAAGGGCTCCTGCGGCGAGGGCGCTCATAATATCTTCTTTATCGGAGAGGAGGCCGCTGGCAATCAGGGGTTGGCGGGCAGACTGGGCGATGCGGCGGAGCGTTTTGGGGATGGTGCCGGGGAGGATATCGAGGAGGTCGGCTTCGCAGGGCTGGCGGAGGATATTTTCGAGGGCGCGGGAGTCGTGGACGAAATAGCGCTGGATGGTGGTAAGCCCGAGTTCACGGCCGCGGCGGATGAGGTTCTGGCGGGTAGAGATGATGCCGTTTGCGGGGGTATTTTGGCGGATGAAGTCGGCGGCGATATCGCGGCTGGCGAGGCCATCGACGAGGTCGAGGTGGACAAAGACCTGTTTGCCGTGGGCGCGCACCTGCTCGGTCAGGCTGCCGATGTTGCACACGGTGCCGCAGAGCAGGAAAATGACGGCGCTGTTGGAGGCGATTGCTTTTGGAAGCCCGTCCTCGCTTTTCACGGCGGCGATGATGGGCGCGTCGAGCAGGAGCTCGGTAAGACTGTTGTCTGTCATGGAGGTCCCTCACTTTTGGATATTTTGGATGCGCTGCCCTCTGGACTCCCAGCCCTGCGCGGGCAGCGCCAAAGGGCTTTGCCCTCTGGGCTTCCGGCCCTGCGCGGGCAGCGCCAAAGGGCTTTGCCCTCTGGACTTCCGGCCCTACGCGGGCAGCGCCAAAGGGCTTTGCCCTCTGGACTCCCAGCCCT
>QXXE01000297.1 GCA_009911355.1 Clostridiaceae bacterium
ACGGCAGCGATTACCGCTATGCTGAGGATGTGCGCGTGCGTAACAAAATCATCCGCGAAATGCGGAAGAAGGGCCTGCTGCTGCTCAACGACGATATTGACGTGGAGGATATCCAGAATGAGCTGGAAGCGCGCGCCAAGTTCATTTCGATCCCCCTTGACCGTATGGTCGAGGACAAGGAGATCAGCAGCTATGAGACTACGGTGCTCCCAGGCCACGAGGAAACCTTTTTCGAGGATGAAACGCTGTGGCTCAAGGTGCGCTACAAATCGCGCGGCTACATCCGTGAGATCGACATTGACCTGGGGCGCGCGCCGATTACCGCTTAACGGAAGGAGGATCAGCCTATGTCGCTGAAAGTGAATGGAAAAGCCTATGACTGGGGCGATGTTGACGTGAAGATTCCCGGCCTGGAATTCGTACCGCAGGAAATCAGCTACGATGATGAGCTTGAGCGCGAAGAGGCGTATGGCTACGGACACAGGCCGCGCGGTTACGGGGACGGCAACTACAAATCGTCCGGCAAAGTCACGATGCTGCGCGACGATTACGACGCTTTGCTGGATTACTGCAAGGCGCAGGGTACACCCTTTTACGAGATGGATTTCCCGTCTGTTGTGGTTTCTTACGCCAATGACGGCGACCGCACCCGGCAGGATGAGTTAAAAAAGGTGAAGTTCACAAAACGTTCGCACAAGGCTTCACAAGGCGACAAAAGCCTGAGCGTCGATATTGATTTCATGATCGTTGGCGGCATTATTGAGGACGGCGTCGAACCGCTTTAAGGACAGGATAAATGAGAATTTTGGAGGTTACAGTATGAACGAAAATAACGTGATTGCGCCCAAGGGCATCAACACGCTTGCACCGCAGGCTTCCGACGAAGACGCGCTCAAGGCGAAGTATGGCAAGGTATACCGCGTGGGGCTGACCATCCCGGTTGACGACGAGCATGAACAGGAATTCGCTTACTTTTTCAAACGGCCCAGCAT
>QXXE01000298.1 GCA_009911355.1 Clostridiaceae bacterium
AATCCTTGCGTATGAGGTGTCAACTAAAATGGTACAACATCATGCTTCGCTTAAAGAAAAATTTTAATGACTAATCTACAAAGTGAAAAGGGTGAGCGTTTGGGTTTATTAAACGCTTGCCTTTTTTATATTCTCATTAAAAATGCGAATCAAGGGTTAAAACCAGCGTGGCCAAAGCGGCAGCAATGCGTCCGAAGATATGCAGAAGCAGGCCCGTAAGGGAGCGGACCGTAGAAGCGGTTTGAAGATTGGTAAGACGGTTTAACCAGTTAAAAAAACATTCAATTGGCTGCCGGACGGAGCTGACAAAAGTCGAGAAAGCATCTCCGGAATGAATGGGATCAGACTTGCGTTTTTTGCGGGGAGTAAGCATCAAAATAGCCGATTTATCCCGCAGCGTATCCGCACATTCGCTATCAATATAAGCCTTATCGGCATAAAGTTCACCGGATGAAAGGATACGGTGATTCTTTAGAATCTGTTTTGCAGCTGTCAAATCATGTACAGCCGCACCAGACAAGAACAACCCCATCGGTGCTGGAAGCCGGCCCGGTTTTCGAGCAACAAATGCGTGCAGTTTTACGCCATGATACCATTCCTTGCGTGAAGAATTATAACTCTTCGCACACAGTTCCCCTGCGACCTTCGCATGTTCGGAGCGGGGGCCTTTTGCAAGAATGATCGGGCAGGAATCGACGATATAGGCCGTATTTCCTGCTTCCCTTCCGATGACAATAGACAGCCATTTTTCCGCCAAGACCTGAAATGCAGGTGCAAGAAAATTCAGCCGACGCGAAAACGCCGCATAACTTGGCAGCTTGGGAAACCAGTCCAATAAATGGTTTTTGGTGTAGTCATTGATCGTTCGCTGCTCGAATCTCCGCTGGCTCATGCCCCACAAATAAATGGCATTACTTCCGCAGGTAAAGATAGGAAAGCAGCGGGTGATGGAAGAATCTGGACACAAGAGGCGGATGATGCTGCAAT
>QXXE01000299.1 GCA_009911355.1 Clostridiaceae bacterium
TTGCCTCCTTAATTCTCTTTGATTATACATTAAATCCTTGCGTATGAGGTGTCAACTAAAATGGTACAACATCACTTCATATCAAAAATGCCTCCTTTTTATGTTCAGTCGGTGGGGGACGGTCAACCCTATCCCCCCGCCCTTTCCCATTCATGGGAAAGGGGGCGGCTCTGGAGGATATACCCCCGCCGCGCCGCAGGGGATAGCACAGCCGGGGCCGCCCGTCAAGGGCAAGCCGCCGCAAGCGGCGGGGCGTTCCGCCCCCTTGACAGCCGTCCCCGCCTGTGCTTTTACGACGGCGGCGACGGGGGATATACCCACCAGAGCCTGGTTTTCCCCTGCGGGGGGACGCGGGAGACGAAAAAGCCTCTGGTCAGGATGGCCAGAGGTTACTTTTCCATATCCACTTTTTTCTCGCCCTTGCCCAGCTCCGGGGGCTGTTTCTCTTTCCACCCGTCCAGCAGGGCCATGATCTGGTCTTTCATCTGACGGGGCGTGACCTCCTTGCCGAAATACTTCTCCAGTTCAGCGCCGGAAATAATCACAGAAATATCCTCCTTTTTCTTTTCTTCACTCAAAATCGCGTCAATGGCGTCCGGGTTCAGCTTGTTTTCCTTGTCCAGCTCCCGGAGCCGCTTGGCCTGCCCCTGAGACGGGGAGGACTGCTGGCCCTCAATGGAAACGGCGATATACTTCTGATGCTTGGGCCGGATGCGGGAGATTTCCACGGCGGGGGTAAAAGACAGCTTGCCAGCGTCCATGACCTCTTTCAGTTCGGGAACAAGGTCGTTCAGCCAGAGATACCGCTGGACGGTTTTCACGCTCATGCCGTTGCGCTGGCCCACGCTTTGCAGGGAGAGCTTGCCCGCCTCGTCATCGTCACCCCGCGCCCCCTGGTGCTTGATGGCTTCATACTGCTGTTGCAGGGCCGCCGCCTTTTCGCTGGGCAGGAGCTTTTCCCGGTGGCGCAGGTTGTCATCCGTCAT